>CAVOEV010000335.1:0-4334 GCA_963694825.1 Planctomycetota bacterium | reverse complement strand
TGCGACCGAGGAGCTGGTCCATTACGATCCAGGCCTGGTGATTGGCATCCTGGGTGGATCGGCGGGCACTACGCTCGATGCGTTTCAGTTGATCCACGAGGCTCAGAAGTACGGTGCTCGCGTGGCGTTGTTTGGTCGCAAGATCAATAATTCCGAGAACCAGCTGGCGTTTGTGCGATTCTTGCGACTGATTGTCGACGGGGTGTTGGATCCGATCGAGGCGGTCCGTGCCTATCACTCGGTGCTCGAGAAGTTGAACGTCACTCCCCGCCGATCGTTGGCGGACGACCTGGTACTAGAGACGGGTGTGATGAGTTACGGGGGCACCGAGACCCGGACGATCAGTCTGCCGTCATCGGAATCGGTGTCCGAGTCGTTGTCTGATCCGTCGAGCGAACCGGTCGACGATGGCGGCCGGCTTGACGATTTGCCCGAGTTTTCGGCGATGACATCCGACGAGCGGTTGGCGTATCATCGCAGGCGGTTGGCGAACCTGCTGGGTCCCTAGCCAGGGTCTCTGTTCTTGTCTTCAAGCCCGAGCCAATGACCGACGATTGGGACGACGAATCTGGCTGGGAGGACGAAGCGAGTTGGGACGACGACGGACCATCGGAAACCGTCGAATGTCCATCGTGCGGCGAGTTGGTATACGAGGATGCCGAGCGGTGCGTGTCGTGTGGCGAGTGGATCACGGTGTTCCATTCGCCGTGGCAGGGCCGATCGACGTGGTGGATTGTGCTGGGTGCCCTGGGCGTCGCGGCGACGATTCTGGCGTTGAGCGGTTTGGCCTGAGCGAGTTGTCGGATGAGTGTCAGGCGGCTGCCGAGGAGGGTGCAGCTGTGAGCGGGAATCGGAGCGTGAAGCGGGTCCCTTTTCCCACGGCGCTTTCGACCCGGATCCGTCCCTGGTGCGACTCGATGATTTCACGGCACAGCGAGAGTCCCAGCCCGGTCCCTCCTTGTCCTTGTCCGTCTGCCTCTTTGGTCGAGAAGAACGGTTCGAAGATCCGTCCCAGCGTTTCGGGCATCATCCCGTTTCCGGTGTCGGCCACCAGGATTTCGGCCATTTGATCGTCCGAGTTGGCTCGGACGCTGATCGTCAGTTGGCCTCCGTCGTCCATCGCCTGTCGTGCGTTGATGATGAGATTGAGCAGGACCTGTTGTACCTGGCTGGTGTTGACGGCTGCGAAGACACCGTCATCGAGTCGCGTATCGAGACCGACTCGGTATTTTTGCAGGTCCTTGTCGACGAGCAGCAGCAGGTCGGTGACGAGTTCAGCGAGGTCGATGGGTTCGTGTCGGTCCTTGCTGTTGCGGGCGTAGGAGAGCATGCCGGTGGTAATTTTTGCGGCACGTTGTCCGGCGGCGAGGATCTTGGTGAAGGCTTTTTCCCGAGTCGCCTCATCCGTTCTTCTCAGACCCATCTTCGCGTAGTTGATCACCGTGGTCAGGATGTTGTTGAATTCGTGAGTTGTCGACGCGGCGATCGCTCCGATGGTGCTCATTTTCTGAGCTTGCCGGAGTTGTTCTTCGAGGAGTTCGATTCGGCGGGGAGTTGCTGTCGAGTGGTCGGCGTGTTCGGAAGACATCGAGGACCGCTCCTGGGTGGGAGAAGGTTGCGAGCGATCGTGACGGCAGAACTCACTCACTTTCCGTATCGGCCACCTCCAGTGTGGGACTCCACTGGCAAGCCATGTGGATCGTGCTGTACCGACGGTGTCGAGTCTTCGTGGTGGGGGGGTTGGGTAAGCCCGATAACTGTCGAATCGAGTCAGCTTGTACTGACCGCAGGTCGGCTGTGGGTTAAACTGAATTGTAGAGTCAGGAGATGGGTGTCCTGGCCTGTTGCCTTGTTCGCGCCTGACCCGGGTTGTCTATTCTCTGGATTGACCAACGGACCGTCTCGTGATTGTTGTCGAAGAACTCAGCGTCACCGTCGGAAGTTTTTCCTTGCAGGACATTTCGTTTTCGCTGCAGGCTGGCGAGTACGGGATCCTGATGGGCCGGACGGGGAGTGGCAAGACGACGTTGCTCGAGTCGTTGTGT
This sequence comes from Planctomycetota bacterium, assembly GCA_963694825.1. Taxonomy (GTDB): domain Bacteria; phylum Planctomycetota; class Planctomycetia; order Planctomycetales; family Planctomycetaceae; genus UBA8437. Next base: position 2,289 of record CAVOEV010000335.1, on the reverse strand, counting down.
GGTTTGAAGCCATTGGATTCGGGTCGGATCATGATCGATGGTGAGGAGGTAACGAGTTTGAAGCCGGGTGCTCGCGGGATCGGCTTTGTGCCTCAGGAGGGCGCCCTGTTCCATCGGATGTCGGTGCGTGACCAGATCGGTTTCGCCTTGGAGATCCGTCGGCAGTCGGCATCGACGATAGCGTCTCGAGTGAAGACTCTGGCCGAGCTATTGGGAATCGTCGACCTGTTGGATCGTGGTCCCGAGGGTCTCAGTGGAGGCGAGCGTCAGAGGGTGGCGTTGGGCCGAGCTCTGGCGGCTCGACCGAGCGTCTTGTGTCTTGACGAGCCGTTTAGTGCTTTGGACGAAGAGACTCGTGGCGACATGTACAACCTGGTCCGCACGGTCACTCGCGAGGCCGGTGTGACGACGCTTCATATCACTCACAGCCGAGTCGAGGCCGAGCAACTTGGGGACTGCATCCTGAGGATTGTCGACGGGCGAATCGAGCAGAGCGAGTCCAAAACAGAGTCATCAGAATCGAGTGAAGCGGATGTCTGACGGCAGTTCATCGTCTGTGTCTTGCGACGCACTCGAGTCGACCGACCGGGTTGTCGGCATCGACCTGGGCACGTCGTATTCGGCTCTGGCTGTTCTTGAGGAGGACGGTCAGCCTCGTGTGATCGACAATTCCAGCGGTTCGCCTTTGACGGCATCGGTGGTCTTGTTGTCGAGTGCGGATCGTGCGGAGGTGGATCCATCGCACGAGTTGTTGGCATCGAGTCCTCCGGGGCAGCGGGTTCTGGCGATCAAGCGTGAGATGGGGAATCCTCGATTCGCCTTACATCATGGCGATCGCCGGCTGACTCCGGAGCTGCTCAGTTCCTTGATTCTCACTCGTTTGCGTCAGGACGCCGAAGTGCAGATCGGTCCGATCCGCCGTGCGGTGATCACGGTGCCGTATTATTTCAACGAGTTGCGTCGGCGGGCGACTCGCAACGCTGGCCGCATCGCGGGTTTGGAGGTGGTGGACATCATCAACGAGCCGACTGCGGCGGCATTGACGTACGCTTGGATGTGCGGGGCACTGGGTACGAGTGGTCCTGGTGGGCGGCGCAGGATCCTGGTCTACGATCTGGGTGGTGGAACGTTCGACGTGACCCTGGTCGAGATCACGGCAGCTCATTTGAGAGTCCGGGCGACCGATGGAGACACGATGCTGGGTGGAGTGGATTGGACGGCGAGGTTGTGTGACGAGGTGGCCGAGGAGATCATCGGGCAGGGTGGCAGTGATCCGCGAGAGACGCCCGAGGTGGCCTTCCGGCTGTCTCAGGCGTGCGAGACGGCCAAGCGAGAATTGAGCACTCGGATGGTGACCACTCTCGTGTTGACTCATGACGGCAGGGATCATGCGATCGACCTGACACGATCTCGTTTTGAGCGTGCGACGGCCGACCTGTTGCAGCGGACTCGCGACACGACCGAACTGGTGCTGGTTCAGGCCGAGATCGAGGGCACCGAATTGGACGACATCGTGTTGATCGGCGGATCGACGGCGATTCCCGGAGTCCGCACGATGCTCGAAGAACTTAGCGGTCAGCCGCCGAGTACTCTGCTGGATCCTTCGCTCGCCGTCGCCAAGGGTGCGGCGATACACGCCGCTATTCTCGAGGCGCGGCGTGAAGGCACCGACGGCCAAACCGGCCAGGCATTGCGGCGTCGGCTGCAGCAGATCAGCACCTCGAACGTCAACTCGCACTCGCTGGGTGTCGAGGTCACCGATGCCAACGACTCGACCATTCGTTCCAACCACATCATGATCCCCCGGAATACCCCAGTCCCCTGCCAGGTCACTCAACGCTTCGTGACCACGACGGACAATCCTCGAGCGATTTACATCCGGTTGCTCGAGGGAGAAGTCCGCGACATTGATGCGTGCGTGGTGATCGGAGACTTCCGCGTGGTCGATCTGCCAGCGGGCTTGGCAGCCGGATCGCCGATCGAAGTCCAGTACGGCTATGATCTCAGCGGACACATCAAAGTGTCGGCTCGCGAACTGGTCGGGAGCACCGAAGCGTCTGTCGAGATCCACTGGACTGGGGGAGTTGACGAGGCGGCATTGGACGGGTTGCGTCGTCTAGCGGCTGACTACGAGGTGGACTGAGGCGGGTGTGGTGTGGTCAGGGGTCGGTCTTGAAGTGAGCATGAGTTTGAGTCGTTTGATGGCTGGTTGTCGCGAGAGAAGAAGGGTGGTTCTGTGGCGGGTCCCGAGAAGTCACCCTGGACGTTGGGATTGATGGCCATCGCGTT
>CAVOEV010000334.1:0-4334 GCA_963694825.1 Planctomycetota bacterium | reverse complement strand
ATTTCTGGGCGTCATTGGAGCCCTACCCGTGGTGCGATGACCTGTTCGAGCTGGTCGAGTCGATTGGTCCGTGGTGCATCCTGACCAGTCCCAGTGGCGACCCGTTCTGTGCCGCAGGTAAGATCACCTGGCTGCAGAGGAGATTTGGCCGCGGTTTCCGCAACTTCCTGATCGGGCCGCCCAAGTGGATGTGTGCTCGATCAGACCAGTTATTGATCGACGACAACGACACGAATGTCGAGAGGTTTCGGGCTCGAGGCGGCCGGGCGATCCTGTTTCCCAGGCAGTGGAACCGCAACCACGAGTTGTCTGGAGACCCGATGAGTCACCTGCGTGAAGAGCTCAGCAAACAATCATTCCTCACGAAGTGAGGAATCTCAAGCGGCGATTTGTCCGAACCGGTGAGATCCTTCGCTGCGCTCGGGATGGCGGGCCGATGCATCCGGAATGGTGCATGTTTCGGTCGTTCATTCGCCGGCATCCAGAGCTTCGAGCCGGTCGACGAATTCGGGATCGAGTCCTGCTTCGAGTCTTGCGTCGCGTTGAAACTCGCCGCCTCGTGCCTTCGACGGTCTCAGTGGCCAGTGCAGGTGTTCGGCGAATGTGTCCCAGTCGGATTGGTCTTTGGGTTTCATTCGTCTGAGCCAATCGATACCGAACCGGACGTGTCGGATCTCGTCGCGATGAATCGTCCTCATCATGGCCGCTCCGCGTCGATCGCCAGCCTGTTCGAAGGCATCGGCAAACGTCAGCGTATGATCCAGGTTGGCCCCTTCGAAGATCAGCGGTAGTCCGGCGAGGTAATCGAGTGGGCAGGTGAACAGTTGGGCTTTTTTCCAGATGTAGCCGTTGACGGGCAAGTCGCCGAAGGCGATCCCGCAGGCGGCCGCTCGTTGGATGTGCATCCGAGTGTGTCGTTGTTCGTCGGCCATGATGTCGACCATTCCTTCCCGAAACTCCCCGGGTGCATCGGGAAACGCACACAGCACCCATCCCATCACCTCCAACGCCTGCAACTCGTGGTTGGCCATGATGTGGTGTGCGATAGCTCTCGCTTGGATTTGTTGCAAGCCAGCGAGTGCGGGCATTTTCGGAGTCGTCCGGGGCGGGGCGATTGTCAGTTCCGGAGGCCGACCCGGCCATTCGACTTGGACGACTGCTCCCGGATCGGTGTCCATGAGATCATCAGCGGGAGGCTCGAGTTTCTGTTCGAGACTTTCGGACAACAGCACTCGCTCGGCGAATTCGCGAATACTCATCGAGTTGTCTCATGACGCGACCGGTCACAACCGATCGCCCGGTCACCAGGCATTTTGCAGACGCTTGGCATCGTCGAAGAAACCACTCGAACTGTCAAACCCGAGTCCAGTTGATATGCTCGCCTGGCATGACCACCGTGCTCGAATCGATCCGCGACTGGCTGTGCGTCGAGGGCGTGCAGTTCCGCGAGGTGCATCACGAACCGACTCGGACGTCCGAGGACTCGGCACGGGTTCGTGGCGAGCCTCTGAAGAACGGCGGCAAGGCCCTGGTCATGAAGCTGGGCGATCGTTTTGCCGTGTTCGTCCTGCCTGCCGACCGGCGTGCTCATTCGGCGACAATCCGTCGGACGTTGGGGGTTCGGAAGCTGAGATTTGCGACGGCCGAGGAGCTGTTGGAATTGACTGCGATCGACGGCCACGAGGGCCTGGTCCCGGGCAGTGTGCCTCCGTTTGGTGAACCGATCCTGCCGTTGCCCTTGTACGTGGATCGAGCGATAGAGGCGAACCAGAGGATTGCATTCAACGCCGGTTCGTTGACCGATTCGGTGATTCTCGATGTCTCGGACTACTTTCGCGTGGCTTGTCCGACCGAGATTTTTGAATTCTCGAGCAGCGAGTGATTTCTCAGGTTCGAAGGCGTCACCGCTCGAGATTTCTCGGTGAGTTGGGCGTTCTGTTGAGTCGGACGGTGCTTGGCAGAGACGGAACTTTTGGATTCGACATAATCGTCACAATCCGCCGCCTCGCGTCGCAGCAGAATCCTCCCGGGCGTCGTGTTTGGTCCTGTCGGTCCTGGTGAGGCAAAACGAGTGTCGCGGTGCTCGAAATCGGCTTGACACTCGTGAAAATCGGGGTGATAACCAATATGGTCCAACCGCAGACGGAACTCTTCTGATCTCATCTCGTCCTTCCAGTCTTCGGTGGCAAATCCCAACTGATGACGCTAATTTTGAGAGGCAGCGGGGCTGTTAAGCGGTGGTCACCGAGGTGACTTTCCCAGTGGTAGTCCTGTCTGTGTGACGGAAGGGGCTGTTGGTGTTGAGACATTCGGGTTTGAACCGAGCACCGGTCTGCCGTAACGGGTTGATTGGTTGTATTGCAGCCTGTGTCAGCATATTGCTGAGTCACGGGATGTCGGCGCCGACGCTCCATGCTCAGGATGCCGGCACAAAGGCTGCGAAGAAGAAGCCAGCCGTAGCGCCCAAGGCAGCGGCCAAGGCGAAGTCGTCAGCGCCCGCCAAGAAAAAGCTGGCTGCTGCAATGGGTCCACCGTTGCCAATCGGGTTTGTGCCGCCGCCGCCATTGCCTCAGGTCATGGGTCTGAACAACTCGTTGTTGACTTCCAAGAACGAGTTGGCATTTCGACGTTCGGGGTATTCGGCCTTCATGAAGGCCGTACGTGCACCGGGCTTGGGCGCCAAGTCTCAGCAGGACATCCGAGCGGGAGTTCGCTGGGTGGTGGCGAAGATGACGATGCCCGGGAATCGGAATTCACTTCCGACGCGTCGTCGCGAGATTCGGCAGATGGTCCAATTGCAGGCCAAGACGCCTCAGGTGCGCAGCTTCCTGTTGCAGGAGTTGAAGCTGGCACTTTCGGAATTGCTCGAGACGGCTCACTTCAAGATCACTCACAACAACGGCCAGAAGATCGTGGTCGTGATCACTCGACCCGATCCGAAGACCGGCAAGACGACGTCTTCGACGTTCCAGTCCAACAGCCTTCAGGGTTTGCGTGAAGTGGCTGGTGCTGGTGAGGCGGTCCGGTTTTTCGAGCGATATTCGACTCGGTCGATCTTCGGCGGCCAGGGTGGTCTACAGAACTTCCACGTCCGGCTGAACGTTGCCTACCTGCTTGGCGAACTGGTGGTTCGCAAGGGGGATCCTTCGAAGGGGATTCCTGATTCTCGTTACACCGACGCCGCCAACCCGTTGTGCGACGTGGTCAACGAGACGCGTCAGTTGGACGCGATCAAGGTTGTGGCGGTCAGGAGCCTGGTCCGACTGATGCGGACCGGAGAGCCGGATGCCGGGTTTGACCTGAGGCTGCGAGTGGCCGAGTCGTTTGCGAAGGAGCTGAAGCGGCCTTACCAGCAGAGTCTGGTGCGGCAGCGGGCCAACAGCCACCTGCAGCACATCTGGTACCAGGAGGTTCTGGTCGAGGGATTGGCAGGGGTAGGGATCCTGGTCAACAAGCAGGCCGAGCCATTTGTCGAGACGGTGTTGGCCGAGGTGTTGGCCGATTCGAACCGTCACTTCCTGGTCCGCACCGCGGCAGCCAAGGCCTTGGGACGGGCTCCATTGGGAGGAGCATTCGACGACGGTTTGCGGAGTTACCAATTGGTGGAACTGGCTGGCCAGATGTCGGCTGCGTACAACAAGTCTCCCAGTGCCGGGTACTGGCAGCGGTCCTTTCAGCGGCTCTATTTTGCCTTCAAGGCGATCAACAAGAGCGAGTTGACTGTGGCCGGCAAGCCGGCCGGTCTGCTTGGCCAGGTCGCCACCGCCCGGTTGCAGGATGCCTATCGTCAGATCGTGCCGCTGGTGGCTCATGTCATCGTTCAGCCGACCGCCGCGGCCGGCGGCAAGCCGGACTTCCAAGCCATCTCGAGCGAAACACTCAAGCCGCTGACCGACTGGTTGGCCGAGAACCGTCCGGCCAACTACAAGCCGGTTCAGCCGACCACCACCGCACCGACGACTGCACCGGCCGCCAAGTCGAGCAAGGGCACCTAGCCCCCCAGGCGACGACGGGTGCGGCCGCGAGATTCGAGTCGTTCTTGACGTTCGGGTTGACGTTGGATTATTGTCCGGCCGATCACCGGATTATTCGGTGTGAACGACCTCAACGGAAGTGATCCGGGCACCCAGTTTATGTGTGGTATTGTCGGTTACGTCGGGCATCGTCCCGCTGCAGACTTGTTACTTGAGGGGCTTCAGCGACTCGAGTATCGAGGCTACGACAGTGCGGGGATCGCGGTGGTCCAGGAGTCTGAGATTGCGGTGCGGAAGCGTCAGGGTCGAGTGGCCGGTCTGGCGGAACTGGTCGGGTCGCATCCGGTCGACGGCACGATA
>CAVOEV010000333.1:0-4346 GCA_963694825.1 Planctomycetota bacterium | reverse complement strand
GAATCGAGGTTCGGCACGCACACGTGCCATTGTGACGATTCGGGCACGCAAGGTATCTGCCACCCGTGCCACTGACGTGGAATCGGGCGCCGCATTCGCCGCAGCGGAGCAGGCCGGACAGCAGGTGCCTCGGCTGACCGCTGGCCTGGCCAACCCGCGACCCTGCCAGTTGACCGTTCGTCCGCGGCCGGAATTGCTGCTTGAACTCATCCAGTCGTTCCTGGGCCGCCTCGAATGTCGCGTCGTCGATGATCCGTAGCTCGGGGATTTCGCGGACCCACCGCTCGAGTTCGGATTGGGGACGCATCTCCTGGCGGATTCTCCCGGTGAACGGGTTGCGACGGTTCTGTCGTTTTCCCCATGACCAGCGTCCGACGTACTTTGGGTTCTGCAGCAGGCCGCGTACCAGCGTGTGGTGCCATGCTGTGGTCGTGGCCCGGTGGTCCTTCGGAGCACCGCGGCGGGTCAGTTCCTTGACGATCCACGTCAGAGACCGCTTCTCGACAACGAACCAGCGAAATACCTGTTGCACCCATTTCGCTTGATTCTGGTCGATCACGTATCGCCGGTGAGGACGCGCGTTGCGACCACGACGGTTCTGCTCGGTGCCCTCGACCGGCTCCGACGTGTAGCCGAAGCAGTAGTCACCGACCGAGTAGCCTTCGAGGAGGACGCCCTCCTGGCCGCGAAGCACGTACTTGCCCAGGTCCTTGACGTACCGCTCGTGTTGGATCCCGAGAATCGTGGCCAGGAGGTCCCAGCTCTCATTCGCCGAGTCGATGCCCTCGGTGACGCTGATGACCCGGACGCCGCAGAGATGGACCAGCTCCTTGAGCAACGGCATCGAGATGACCGACTCGCGAGCCAGGCGGCTTAGGTTCTCGATGTAGAGGACCTCGAACCGCCGGCCGCGAGCTGCCTCGAGCATCGCCAGCAGTCCGTCGCGATCGGGGCGGGTGCCAGAGACGGCTGCGTCGGAGAACTCGAACTCAGGGGTAATCGTGAACCCGTCCTGCTCGGCTCGCTGCTGGCAACGGCGCTGCTGGTCAGTGATGCTGGCGGCGTCCTGCAACGCGCTGCTGAAGCGGGCGTACGAGCCGCAGACGACCGGGCTTCCTGCCGACTCGTCTTCATCGGTCGTATCGTCGTCGGACGCTCCGCGCCGCCGGCCGGCCACCGCCATCAGAGGGGCCGCCAGGCCGAATGTGACGATTTGCGACTGTGCTGAAACTGTGCTAGAAACAGTGCCAAACAGCCACAAACAACCAGCAACAACCGCAAGTAACCGTAAGTGTGGAAGTCGTGGGAGTGACAGGGGTTGTGTCGTAAATCGGGGCCACTTCAGAGGTTGCGAAATCGGCCTCGAGTCAATCCCCCCCTCTCCGCTTTCGAGATGACCGCCTTCCACAAGCTCTTGCCTGACAATTGCTTGCGGAAGGCGGGTTTTGCTAGGCAACCCGTCGGCTGTCTCTCGCCCTCGCCTGTAACAACACATCGTAATGCTGTTCAAGCTTGAGGGCCTGCAGATGGCTGTTGTATTCCGTTTCGACGAGACGACGACCATTCCTCGCGAATTCCGGCCACCGCTCACGATCTTGAATCATCCGGTCGAGCTTGTCGGCTAAGTCGTCGGGGTCGTTCTGAGCGGCAAGCAACCCGGTCACGTTGTGCTGGACGATCTCGCGTGCATCGCAATGATCGGTCGCCACAACCGGCATTCCACCCGCCATCATCTCTGTCATTGTGACAGGAAACCCGCCTTCGGCATCACCATTGGAGGCATGAACGCTGGGATTCAGGAAGAGATGGCATCGTTGCGTGTATTCGAGGTACTGGTTGTAGGGCAGTTGTCCGACAATCTCGACCCGATTCTCCAAGCCCGATTTGACGATGTAGTCCTTCAGACGATCAATTCGGACCACGCGGTCGACCTTATCACCCCAGGTCATGATCGTGAGTCTGGCCTGCGGATTCCGGCCTGCCACTCGCTGAAAGGCCTGCAGACCATGAAAATGCCCCTTCTTCTCGATGGCTCGACCGGCCATCAGGATGTGAATTGGCGCCTCGCCCTCAACGGCTCGATTGCGAAACACGATCTGCTCTGGCCGAATGCCTAAGCGCTGGATCTGGACCTTGGCTGGCGGACAACCAAGACTGACCACCTTGTCACGCATCGCGGCACCTTCGACAAGAAACAGTGCCGAAGAATGAAACATCTCGCGATAGTCAGCCAAGCACTCCGGATTGAGCGCCCCTTTCCAGATGTCCGCACCGTAAAAACTCACACAATGGGGCAAACCCAGCCGTCGGGCCAATCGGAAATTGCGGCGACCGCTGTTGCCGCCATGACTGTGAATCAGTTTCGCTTCCGACTGCTCGATCGCCTGCAATTGAAACGGGTAGTACCCATGACGCCGGCGTTGCAGTTTCTGGTGAACCACCTTCCACCAAGGACGCCCGTACAGCGAGTGCACCGAATCCAGAACGAAATAATCCTGATTGATCGTCCGTTTGCACAGGACGACCGGGCGGTAGCGATCCAGAAATATCAACTGGTGATAAATCCAGGACTGCGACATTGGCAGATACGTGCCGGTGGTATGAGCAACACAGTTTTTCGGCATCGTATTCCGAGTGGCCCCTTCCTTCGTGAACGTCCTCAGTGCTGCCAATCCTGTTCGTCGACAGCTTCTGCGTCGCACACGTTCTGAGTTTGATATGTTTCCAGTTCCCGAATCACACGGGCTGGAACTCCTCCCACCAAAGACTCCGGTGGGACATCCCGAGTCACGACAGCACCGGCGGCAATGACGCTACCCCGTCCCACGGTGACACCGGCCAACACAACCGCGTTGGTTCCGACAAAGACGTCTTCCTGAAGACAGATCGGCAGCGCATGGCACGAGAACCCCCTCCGGGCCAAACTGCTGCCCATGTTGAGATGAGTGACCAAGGTCACTCCATATGCCAGGGTCACACGGTCCGCCACCTCTATCCGCTCCTTGCAGTCCATGATGCAATGAGACCCGATGAAGACATCGTCTCCCAAAGAAAGAAATTCGGAGACGGCCTTGGGCTTACGGTTGTCCAGGAAAAAAGGTGTTTTGATGTGTGACCCGGCACCGACAGATACGCCCAACGCCCTCAAGAGCTTCGAGCGAGTCTTGTAATTGCACGTCTCCAGCCGTCGGGTGAGCCAGTTGTTCGACATCAGACGGCTAAACATCACGGCCCTCACATCCCGACGGCGTCGCGTAGAGCGTCGATGACCAAGTCCACATCGTCGTCGGACAGCAGGGAACTGAACGGAATGGAAAACGTCCGATTGGAAATGAACTCGGCATCCGGGAATTGCTCGCCAGGCTCTGTGAAGGTCTTGTAGAGCGGATGTTCGGTCAGTGCCACATAGTGCACTCCGGTACCAACTCCACGTTGATGCAATTCGTCAAGGAGTTGATCACGGGAGATGCTCACCTGATCCAGGTCCAGTAATGGTGCGAACAGGTGGAGGGCATGCCTCGTCTCCTCGCCCACAGCGGCCGGCAGAATCAGCGGCAAATTGCGGAATGCGTCCTGGTATCGTTGCCAGATTTCCTGTCTACGACAGTGAAACGCGTCGATCTTCCTCAGCTGGCAGATCCCCATCGTGGCCTGCACGTCGGTCATGTTGTACTTGTAACCGGGCTCGGAAACCGTGTAGTGCCGATACCCTTTGTCGCTAAACCGCTTCCACGCATCGCGACTCAGACCGTGCAACGAAAGCGTACGGAGTTTCTCGGCCAACTGATGATCGTCGGTGATGATCATTCCACCTTCGACCGTCGTAATGTTCTTGGTGACGTAGAAACTGAAGGCGCCGGCATTGCCGAACGTGCCACAGTGTTTCCCGTCAATCGAAGCCTCGATTGCATGCGCACAATCTTCAATAACCAGTAGCCCGTGCCGATCAGCAATCTCACGAATCCGGATCATGTCACAGGGCCGTCCGTGCATATGAACCGGGATAATCGCACGCGTGCGACTCGTGATTTTCTCCTCGATGGCCTCGATCCGGATGTTCAACGTCCGCCGGTCACAATCCGCAAAGACCGGACGGGCCCCTGTGTGCAAGATCGCGTTCGCCGTCGCGCAAAACGTCATCGGCGTGGTGATCACTTCATCGCCCGGACCAATTCCGGATGCAGTCATGCAGAGGTGCAAAGCCGCGGTACAGGAGCTAGTGGCAATCGCGAACCGGCCTCCGACGTATTCGGCAAACTGCTCCTGAAATTCTTTGACTCGAGGTCCCGTCCCAATCCATCCGCTACGAAGTGTCTCCACGACGGACTGGATTTCGTCCTCGCCGA
>CAVOEV010000332.1:0-4373 GCA_963694825.1 Planctomycetota bacterium | reverse complement strand
GTCGGCGGGTCACGTTGAGGCAGGCGGGAATGCGATTGGATCTGGGCGGAATTGCCAAGGGGTACGCGGTGGATCGGGCGATGGAGGTGCTGATTGATCGAGGTTTTCGCAGGGCGTTGGTCGACGGGAGCGGTGATTTGCGAGTCGGAGACGCACCTCCGGGAGGTCGTGGGTGGCGGGTCGAGGTCGAGAGTTTGAAGCGACCGGGGCACTCGGAGCGTCGATCTCAGGAGGTGCTAGAATTGGTCAACGTGGCCATTGCGACCTCAGGCGACGCGTACCAATCGGTGACGATCGACGGGCGTCGCTACTCGCACATCCTCGATCCTCGCACCGGGATGGGGCTGACACGATCCTCGAGCGTCACGGTGATTGCTCGAGATGCCACGACGGCTGACGCCTTGGCTTCGGCCATCAGCGTGATGGGGCCGGTCTCGGGCGGCTGCCTGGTGAATCAGGTTGACGGGATCGAGTTGCTGTTTGTCACGATTGTGAAGAAGCGGCGGACGGTTCATCGATCGCGGGGTTGGCCGGGTCGTGACGGCATCCGTTAGCGGCGCGTTGTTCGCTTCTGTCGTGCCAGCCACCTGCAGGCCGGATCGGCAAGTCCTTCGTGGCCACCCTCGAAAATCGTGACTCGTGATCGACCACTGCGACGTCGCAGGTGGATACGGCGACCGAATTCGGAGTCGACCAGGTTTTCGTGCGAGCCCGGGTCAAGCAGTCTGCCCTGGGACCAGAGTTGTTTCATTTCGGCGTCGCTGATCAGCACCGATGGCGGTGCCTTGCGGGCCACCGCGACCAGATTCCAGGCCCGCATGGTGTGGTGGATCGGCACCGATCCGGTCTTCCCATCGTGAACTCCGGCACACAGGTCCAGTGGGAGGTTCGCGGCGTGCGCAAGGACGCTGACGGGCGAGCGATCGGCGTACTGCAGATCGATCCTGGTTGAGGAGCCCGGTGGTTGTCCCAGGCTCTTCAAGATCATCCTCGCGTAGTTTTGGGGTTTACCATCCTTGAGATGGAAGCGGTACCAGGCTGCCAGGTCGGTGATTCCGACCCATGCCGAGACGGCGGAGAACCGTGTGGGGTGGTGGCCGGCCATCAGCAACGCCATGTGGCCGCCGCCGGATGCTCCGGCCAGGTAGATCCTCGACGCATCGACGCGGTATGTTCTGGCGGTCCAGTCGACGGCGTCGAGAATGTCCTGGCGGGCAAGCCGGGAACCGCAGGCTGCCGGCGTGTTGTTGCGACCGCGGAAGTTGGGGTGCAGAAAGATCCAGCCTCGGGTGGCCGCCTGTTTCAACCAGACCGAGTTGTCTTGCCGGAAGTCGCCACTCCAACTGTGAAGAAACACCAGCAGCGGCACTCTTGAGGACTTGGCCTGCTCGGGCACCCAGATTCTCGATGGTTCCATCGAGCCATCAAGCGACGACTTGATGGTGATGTCGGCCAGTGGAGGCGAATCGGCGGCTGATGCTGTGGCTGCAAGGATCGTGCAGGCCAGGAGGCACGCCGCTGCCTGAGACGGCAGGTGTTGAGTCCGAGGATGGCTCACTTCGTCTTTCCGGTTTTCTTGATCGTGCCCCACATGTGTCCCGGCGTCTTGCCGTGCGACCAGGTCCCGGCGTAGCGGTTGCCGTCGATCAGCAGGTGAACCGAGAAGGTACCGAAGCCGGGGATGGCGATCTTTTCCATCGTGATCACCGGTTTGGTGCCAGCCCAGACGACTCGTAGTGGCAGCGGCGGGAGTTTGGCTTCGCCGAACTTGGCATGGAAAAGGAAGAAGTTCCCTCCCTTGGTGATTCTGCTGATCTGGTAACTGTCTTCGTTGGGCGGTGCCCCCTTGTCTTCACCGACGACGCTGAAGAACCCGGTCAGAGTGGTTCCCGACATCGCTTCGATGAAGGCCTTTTCGCGAACCTGTTGTTTCGATTCCGCTTCTTCGACGGCGGACAGTGTCAGCGGAGTAGCCAGCACACCGAGTACAAGCAACATTCTTGGCCAGGATCGGATTGTCGGGGCATGGTGTGTCATCGCAGGAATCTCCATCTTGGACAGCACGTCAGTCTCATCGCTAACATGTCGTCTCATCCTACACCACCAGCACATGCCAATGAACACTCCGACAGGACAGACACCCGACCTCGACAATCTGTTGCCCGCTCTGGGCGAACTCTGCAGCGTCGTCGCCACTCTGCGGGGCCCCGACGGCTGTCCGTGGGATCGCGAGCAGACTCTCGAGTCGATCAAGCCATACACGCTTGAAGAGACCTACGAACTGCTCGAAGCGATCGATTCGGGTGACGACACCGCGATCGTCGAAGAACTGGGCGACCTGCTGCTGCAGGTGGTGCTGGATGCTCAGATCGGAGCCGACGAGGGGCGATTCGGATTGATCGAAGTGGTCGAGGGTGTGACCAAAAAACTTATCGACCGGCATCCTCATGTCTTCGGCGACACTGTGGCCGAGACGGTCGAGGCGGTTCGGAGGAACTGGGACGCGGCGAAGGCGGTCGAGAAGCAGCGAGAGAGCGTGATGGACGGGTTGCCATTGGCGATGCCTGCCCTGGCCCGAGCCTCACGAATCAGCGGGCGGGCCGCTCGGGTCGGATACGACTTCCCCGATCGGCTGATGTTGTTCGACAAGTTGAAGGAAGAACTCCAGGAGTTGGCCGACGAGTTGTTTGAAGGTGGCGTGGTGCCCGAGGTGGTTGCCGGGGTTGAGGTGGAGGTTGTCGAGGATCAGGGGTTGGAAGACGCGGTGAGGGATCGAGTTGAGGAGGAGCTTGGTGATGTGCTGTTTGTGTTGACCAACATCGCACGGCGGTGGGGGGTGAACGCCGAGGAGGCTCTACGACGAAGCACTCGGAAATTCGAACGACGATTTCGGGCGATCGAGACGGGGTTGGTCGAGCGAGGGACGGACGTGCAACGGGCTTCGCTGGTTGAGATGGAAGAGGTTTACCAGGCGGCCAAGTCTGCCGAGAAGCGAGAGGAGTGATGACCGATGGAGGGAGAAGCGAGCGGCCTGCTGGTCCGGCACGAGGAGACGGCCCAGCGTGAGCGGAGTACCTGCGGCTGGCGGCACCTGCTGCTGAGTCGCCAGGACCGTGACCGGGGACTGGCAGCCTGGGCACACGCCGTCGATATCGACGGTGCCCGCGAGCACTACCACAAGGTGGGTACCGAGTTGTACTACGTGCTTGATGGAGAGGGCAGCGTGATGCTCGACGGTGTCGAGCACCCGGTCCGGACCGGGTCGATCGTGCACATTCCGCCCGGCGTGGTGCACGGAGCTCGTGGACGAATGCGAGTGTTGGTGGTGGGGATTCCCGATATCAGCGACGAGGACCTGTTTTTTCCCGATGACCAGGCGGGGGACTGATGAGCGATTCGGTTGCTGACCTGGGCGGGTTGAAACTGATCGACCTGTCGGTGCCCCTGGAGGACGCGGTGGTCAGCGAGCCGGTGCGGGCCAGCGTGGGCTGGTACCGTGCGGTGGCGTTGGTGTGAGAGGGGGGGCCGGGGTCACTCGGGGGTGACGTAGGCTGCGGTGATGCCTCCGTCGACGACGAACTCGGTTCCGGTGACGTAGCTGGACTGGTCGCTGGCGAGGTAGAGGGCGGCTTGGGCCATTTCCGAGGCTTCGCCGAATCGGCCCATGGGGACGTGGACCAGGCGTCGTTGTTTCTTGTCTTCGGTGTCCAGAAAACTCATCAGCATCTCGGTCTTCAGGGGACCCGGGCAGAGTGCGTTGACGCGGATATTCTGTCGAGCGTGGATGACGGCCAGTTCGCGGGTGAGTGCCAGGACTCCACCCTTGCTGGCGGTGTAGGCCAACTGTGGTGTGGCGGCGCCGAGCAGTGCGACGAACGACGCGGTGTTGATGATCGATCCGCCGCCGGCTCGCAGCAGGGCTGGGACACCGGCCTTACAGCCCAGAAAGACTCCGGTCAGGTTGATCGCAATCGTTCGGTCCCAGGTCTCCAGCGACGTCTCGACCGCATCGCCGTCTGCCGGGTCCATGATGCCGGCGTTGTTGAACAGCACGTCGAGTCGTCCGAAGGTTTCTTCGGCGGCGTCGACCATGGTTTGGCAGTCGTCACTTTTGGCGACATTGGCTGTGACACAGATCGCCGTCCCGGGCCGATCCGCTTCGATTTCCTCGACCGTTTCGCGGCACGTATTTTCGTTGATGTCGACGGCGACGATCCGAGCTCCTTCGGCCGAGAACAGCCGACAAGTCTCTCGCCCGATACCTCCGCCGGCTCCTGTTATCAGCGCCACCTTGTCTGCCAGTCGATCACTCATTTCTCGTTCCCCATTTCATCGTCTGCCGACGCGTTGTCGGAGCAGGCATCCACGAGTTC
>CAVOEV010000331.1:0-4401 GCA_963694825.1 Planctomycetota bacterium | reverse complement strand
GCTCTGCAGATTCGCCGCTGTGTGGGGTACTTGTCCGAGCACCCGGCGGCGTACCTGCAGATGACGTGTTTCGAGATGCTCGATTTTTGCGGAGCCATTCATGGCAGGAATTTTGCAGAACGCGACGTCGTGATTGCCGCGGCACTCGAGACAGTTGGGCTGGAGGATCGCCGCGATCACGTGGTCGGAACTCTGTCTCGAGGCCAGCAGCGTCGAGTGGGAGTGGCTCGGGTTCTGATTCACGATCCGGACCTGTTGATCTTCGACGAACCCGCCGCCGGGCTGGATCCTCGGGCCCGGATCGAGTTGATGAAGTTGATGGTCGACCTGCGTGACTGCGGCAAGACTGTTCTGATCAGTTCTCACATCCTCGCCGAACTCGGCGACCTCTGCGACAGCGTCACCGTGCTCGATCGCGGCCGAGTCCGCTTCAGCGGTGCGTTCGACGAGTTACCCGTCGGTGACGGGGAGTTGGGGAGTTACGAGTTGAGAGTGTTGCACGAGAACGAGGCGATTGGCGAAATCGTTTCGGCAGTCGACGGTGTGCTTGAGGTCGTGAGGCTCGAGGCGGCGACGGCCTGGCGAGTGGTGTGCCGGCTCGGGCAAACCGATTGTCGTCAATTGCTGGGGATTCTTGTCGAGCGTGGCATCGTCGTCGAGTCGTTCGTCCGCCAGCAGAGTCGGCTGAACGAGGCCTTCCTGTCGCTGACAACGCGGGGAGTCGAGTGATGCCCGCAGCCACCGCAGCCACCGCAGCCACCGCAGCCATGTTCACCCGGTCTCTTCGCAGTGACGCCCGTCGTCTGAGGCCTCATCTGTTCCGCATGCTGTTTGCCGGGTTGATCCTGGGCAGTCTCGTGGTGGCACACATCCAGAGTCTATCGCTGGGGGCTCCGGGCCTGTTCTTTTTCAGCAACATCCTGTGGTTGAACCTGGCGTTGATCGTGTTGGCTGCGATCAGTTTCTTGTCGACGGCGATCACGGAGGAGAAGGAAGAGGGGACGTTGGGCTTGTTGATGCTGGCAGGCGTGAGTCCTCTGGCGATGTTGTTGGGCAAGTCGATCACTCGTCAGTTCAGCACGGGATTGTTGCTGGTGGTGCAGTTTCCGTTTGCTCTGATGGCGATCGTGCTCGGTGGCGTGACGTTGACTCAGATCGCCGCCGGCTACATGGCTCTGGCGGCGTTCTTGGCCCTGGTGGGCAACATCGGGTTGCTGAGCAGTGTGATCTGTCGTCGTTCGGGCAACGCTGGCGGTTTGACTCTACTGGTGCTGATCGTGGTCCTTGGCGGTGGATTCGTGTTGCGGCCCTTGATCGCTCTGGTGGCCGTCACCCAGATCAGGCTTTTTGGTGTGCCCGAGCACGTTCCCAACCTGTGGATGGATTCGTGGAACACGTCTCCGGTCTGGCTCGAGGAGTTGCCTGACACCCTGGCGTGGGTTTCGGTGCTTGGTGACTGGGTGGATGAGTACGACCGGTTGAGCATCACGACACGTCTGGGAGCGATTGGCGGCGGCGGGTTTTCCGGGGCGGTTTTCAGCAGTGGAGTTGTGTGGGATTTGTCGATCGCGGTGATCCTGTTCGGGATCGCCTGGGTGATCTTCGTCCCGGCCACTCGAAACTCCCTGGTTGGCGTACCGCCTCGAGGCCCGGTTGCGATCGGTTCGGGATTGCGAACGGGTTGGCGGCGTTGGGTCTTGCGGCCGCGTTGGTTGTCGGCGGATCGGACGTGGCGGTTGTCGGTGTCGTGGAAGGAGTTCCATTTCACGACTGGCGGAGTGGCCTGGTTGCTGATCAAGACACTGGTCTACGGAGTCTTCATCGCGGCCAGCGGCTGGTTGCTGTTTGATCCGATCGGCGGGTTGCCGTGGCGCAAGTGGTCGCGGGTGGTGTTGTCGGTGCTGTTGGTGGCGATCGCGATCGAGGGAGGCGTGTTTGCGTCTCGAGTCTTCCACGACGAGCGCAAGTTCGGAACCCTGTCGGTGACCCTTGGTTTCCCGGTCCCTGCGTGGCGAATCGTGTTGGAGAAGCTTGGCGGGTGTGCTTTGGGTCTGTTGCCGGCGGTGGGGTGGCTGTCGATCGCGATCGGGGTGGGCCTGGACGAATTGGCGTTTCGGGACCTGTTGGCCGACTACCGCACGTGGATCGTGGTGTTGCTCTACCTGGTTCTGTTGCACCTGGTGTTGTTGCTGAGTCTTCACGTCCGCTGGGGCGCATTGCCTCTGGCATTGGCCCTGATGGTGATGGTCGCCGGCTGCGGCTACCCGTTGATGTGGTTGCCGAGCGTCGCACTGGGTGCGGTGACCGGGAGTGACGAAGCGATGGTGATGCCGGTGATCTATGCCTGCAGCGTGGCGGTGGCCGTGCTGATGGCGTTGATCGTAGTCCGGTTGAAAGCGGTGGCAGGCGAGTGAGCCGTGCGTGCCGGGACGCGTCTACTTCCGGGCCAGTCCGCTGCGTCGGGCCACGTGGACATAGGGGCTCTCGATCACCCACGGCGTCGACCAGTGCTTGCCGTCGTTACGACTGATGACGTTGAAGAAGAACGAATTGAACTTGCGGGCTCGGCAGCTGTAGGGAAAGAAGCTGCCGATGCGGTCTGCGGACTTCAGCGGGTCGACTCCGGCCGATGCGTAGTAATGGACTCGACCGTCGGGAGTGAACGACATCCCGAATGTCCACCAACCGGGTTGTTTGATTTCCGGACCCACCACGTCTTCGCCTCGCTCGTCGGCTCGCATGATGATCAGTGCCGAGGGTTCCTTGAAGCTGAACCGCTTGTCGTCGGGGCTGTTGAACTGGATGAAGAAGCCGGGCCAGTAGGTCTTGGTGCGGTCCGAGACACGCTCGGTGAACAGTTTCTGAGTCAGGTCTCGCCACGGCCGGCCTTCGACGTCACAGCGGATGCCCAGCGACGTGTCGGTGATGTTGTCCCAGTACTTCCACGGCGGCAGGTAGACGTGCACGACGAAGTTCGGTCGGTGCTTGACATCGATGTAGGTGCCGAACCGTGATCCTCCGCCAAAGATCAGGTCGTCCTGCTGGCTGGTGCGGGTCAACCGGCCGGGGACGCCACTGTGAAGAGTTCGGAGCAGCATCGATCCCTTGCTGCCAACCGGTCCGCCCAGCGGAGTGCCGACTCGCTTGACCAGGTCGGGCCGGCCGCGGTAGGTGCTTTCGTACCACAGTTCATTCTCGCTAACCGCCGCCGGCAATCTCTCGCGACGATCCAAGTTCCGGCTCGCCTTGGCCCCATTCGGATACCACTTCCAGGCAGCATCCTCGAAATCATCGCCCATCTCTTCGATCTTCAGACCTGTTCCGGGGACCAGCGTGCCGCTGGACGTGAGACGCAGGATGTCGACGGCACCGGCCGGCTCGGGAAGTGAAACGGTCAATGCCACGAGGAGGGCGATCAGGCCGACGGGGACGGCGAGGGGCTTGGTGCGGGAGTGGAGCATGATAAATCGAAACCGGCAATGTGGGGCAAGATTGTGTGGGTCGTGACGGTGGCACGGGCGATCGGGTCGGGCAATTGACGGGATCTGACCTAGAAATCGGATCGTGACGCCGAGTGGATTCACGGCAAGCGCGGGTGATGCTACGAATCGGCTGATCGCAGAGCGGTTGCTCGGAATTGCCGCTACAGGCTGTACAACCGTTTCGCGTTGCCCCGAGTCGGTTTCCGACGACATGGGGGTCCAAGGCGAGTGATCCAGGTCGGATTCAGTCGCTAGCCAGCCCGCACGGCGTCGATCGCGTCGAACAGTTCCTTGGGCAATGTGAACAACTCGTTGACGACCATCGAGTTGTCGTGCGGGTTGATTCGATCGTTGCCGTCACCGCCGCCGAGCGTATCGTGCCCGGTCTGTCCATTCAGCGTGTCGTTACCATCGCCACCCTGCAGGACGTCTCGGGCCGATCCACCCTGCAGCTGGTCGTCACCGGATTCTCCGAGCAGCGTGTCATTGCCCGATTGTCCGAACAGCCGGTCCTTATCAGCATCCCCGGAGATCACGTCATTGCCATTTCCGCCCCACAGTGCATCGGCTTCTTCACCACCGAGCAGCGTATCGTTGCCGGCTTCTCCATTGAGTCGATCTCGGCCAGCGTGTCCCAGCAGCTGGTCGTGTCCGGGCCCGCCATACAGCGTGTCGTCACCATCTCGGCCCAGCAGTCGATCGCGTCCGTCCTCGCCGATCAGCTGGTCATCGCCGCTGCCACCGTCGATCGTATCGTCGCCGGCTTCGCCGTTGAGCGTATCGTTGCCATCGCCTCCGATCATCAGGTCGGCTCCTTCGCCGCCGTGGAGCATGTCGTTGCCGCCACCGCCGGTCAGGGCGTCTTCTCCGTCGTTACCGTTGAGCCAATCGTCGCCCGTGCCGCCAGTGATCACGTCCC
>CAVOEV010000330.1:0-4425 GCA_963694825.1 Planctomycetota bacterium | reverse complement strand
GCTCATCGCAAATCGTTGCGGTTCCTTGCGATTCAACGCAAAAAACCGAGGCTCGCGGCCTCGGTTTTTTGTCATAACCCTCGGGTCGGGTTTGTTTCGATCCCAAGGATTCAAGTAGCGGGGGCAGGATTCGAACCTGCGACCTCGAGGTTATGAGCCTCGCGAGCTACCGGGCTGCTCCACCCCGCGTCATGCAACCGATCATCATTGAACGGCCGAACCCCATCCTATCGGGTTTGATGCCGGTTTCCAGCCTAGAACTCGGCACTCCCCGGCGTTCGTGGAAACGGAATGCAGTCGCGGATGTTGCTCATCCCCGTCACCAACTGAACCATCCGCTCGAAACCCAACCCGAACCCGCTGTGAGGCACACTCCCGTACCGCCGTAAATCCACGTACCACCAGTAGTCCTCGGGCTCCATTCCGCACTCGACAATCCGCTCCAACAACACATCCAACCGATCCTCCCGCTGGCTCCCGCCAATGATCTCGCCCACCCGAGGTACCAACACGTCCATCGCACGGACCGTCTTCCCGTCATCATTGCACCGCATGTAAAACGGCTTGATCGCCCGCGGATAGTCGTACAGGATCACCGGCTGACCAAAATGCTCCTCGGTCAAAAACCTCTCGTGCTCGCTCTGTAAATCCCGACCCCACTCCACCCCGTACTCCCACTCCCGACCCGACCCCTCAAGTATCTCCACCGCCTCGGTGTACGTCAGACGGATGAAGTCGTTGTCGGCGATGTTCCCAAGCGTCGCCAGAACCGTGTCGTCGATCCGCTTGTTGAAGAACTCCATGTCCTCCTCACAACGCGCAAGCACCTCGCCCACGATCGTACGGATAAACGACTCGGCCAATTCCATGTTGTCAGTCAACTCGAAAAACGGCATCTCCGGCTCGACCATCCAGAACTCAGACAGGTGCCGCGATGTGTTCGAGTTCTCGGCCCGAAACGTCGGCCCGAACGTGTAGCAATCGCCCACACTCAAGGCGTAAATCTCAGCCTCCAATTGCCCGCTGACCGTCAATGACGCCTGCCGTCCAAAGAAGTCCTGCCCGTAATCGATCTCGGTCTGCACCTCACCCAACCGCTTCAAATCGAGAGTCGTCACCTGGAACATCTCACCAGCACCCTCGCAATCACTCGTCGTGATGATCGGCGTCTGCACGTAGATGAATCCTCGATCCTGGAAGAACCGATGAATGGCCGCCGACAACGCGTTGCGGACCCGGGCAATCGCACCAAACGTGTTGGTGCGTGGCCTCAGATGAGCGATCTCGCGGAGGAACTCGAAACTGTGACGCTTCTTCTGCAACGGATACGTCTCGGCATCCGCTTCACCAATCACCTCAAGCCGCTCGACACCCAACTCGACCCGCTGCCCGCCTCCAGGCGACTCCTTGAGCGTCCCCCCAACCTTCAAACTCGCACCGGTCGTCACCCGCCCCACATCCTCGGCCCAGCCGTCCAGATCACCCGGCACGACCAGCTGCAAGTTCGAAAGACAACTGCCATCGTTGAGTTCAACGAAGGACAGCCCAGCCTTCGAATCGCGGCGGGTCCGCACCCAACCACTCACCTCCAGCGATTCGCCCGCTTGCCCATCGGCCAGAATCTGCACGATCCGTCGTGTTGCCATCTGCACAGTCCATGATCCGGGCCACGGCCAAGCTCACAGCCAGACCGGCTTCAAAATCGTCCAACCCGTCCGACTACTTGGGAAACGACTTGGGCGACTTGATGTGCTGCCAACCCTCGCCAGAAAGCGCCTTCAGGAACGACACCAGATCCGCCTTGTCCCGCTTCGACATCTTCAACGGTTTCACCCGAACGTCCAAGTTCGAATTCTTGATCCCGCCACGGTCGTAGTGCTCGACCACCGCCTCGAGCGTCTTCACACTCCCGTCATGCATGTACGGCCCCGTGTGCTCGATCTCACGCAAACTCGGCACCTTGAACGAACCCCTGTCCGAGTCCTTTCCGGTGACCGCGAACCGGCCGAGATCGGGCTTCGGCGTGTCCATGCCGATGCCAATGTTCTCGAATGACCCGTCGGTGAAGTTGAACCCCAGGTGGCAACTGTCACAGGCAAGTGTCTTGAAAAACAGGTTGAAGCCTCGCTGCTGAGACGCATTCAACGCCGTCTTCTCGCCGTTGACAAAGCGGTCGTACGGAGCATTGCCTGACAGCACGGTCCGTTCGAACGTGGCAATCGCCCGGCCCACATGATCGATCGTGAAGTCGGAAGTCCCAAAGACCGCGGCAAACCGACGGCGGTAGCCATCGATGCCCCTCAGCCGATCGACAACCGCTGCGTGGGCCGCCTTCTCGGTCTTGAGATTGGTCATCTCGATCGAGTTGGCGATCGGACCCACGGCCTGAGCCTCCAGCGACCGAGCACGACCGTCCCAGAACTGGCGTGTCGAGTAGGCACGATTGATCACTGTCGGAGCACTCCGACCACCCTTTTGACCATTGATCCCCGTCGAAACCGCCGCCCCGTCGGTAAAACCCTTGGCCGGCGAGTGGCACGTCGCACACGACACCGTGTTGTCGGTGCTCAGCCGTGTGTCGAAATACAACAAACGCCCCAACTCGACCTTGGCCGCCGAGTACGGATTGTCGTCGGGGAAGTAGACCGGAGGCAGACCCAGAGGCACCTTCGGCTCGGCTTCCGCCAGGGCCTTCGCGGCCACCGCCGTCGATGGCACAAAGACTCCAAGCCTCAGACCAACGACGCCAAACACCACGCCGCACAACAGCACAACACCAATCGGCCTCGCGGACCACGTCAGTTGCTTCATCACGTCAGGCTCTTTTTCAAAACCGGCCACTTCTCGACCACGAATCACCAACCTGTCATCCGCTCAACAAGGCAGCCAACTACTTCTTGACCGTCCCCTGTACGAAGATCGCTTTCTGGCCTTCGACCTCCGAATACGTCCCGTTGACGCGGACGATATGAGCCATGTGCTCGATCGCCTGCTTGCGGAACGTCGTCAGACCGTCACGACGCGAGTTGTGCTCTTCGTCGATCAGCATGTAGATCGAACCATCCTTGGCCAACAGCCCGATCGGCTGACCCAACGCAGCACACTTCTGGCCGCAACCACGGTGCTTGTCGCCGTGCTTGCCCACCTGCATGTAACACGACAGGTCGATGATCTCGCCAACCACCGAAGCCGGCTTACCCGGAAGCGTCTTGCCCATAATCGCGCTTGCCATCGTTTCGACACTCCACGGACGCCCCTTGGTCGCCTTCTTGCCGATCTCGGCAGACGGCTTGTCGTAGCTGCCAGCCGTCGGGCCCGACCAGTCGGGGAACAGAACACCCTTCCCCTTGGCGGCAGCCAGCGAAATGCCGACCAGCAGGACGGCGGCAAGAGTGGAATTGAGCACGCGGGTGCGGCAGGACATCGAACGTGTCATCGTTGTGTCTCCTTGATGAACCCTGATCGGGCCGGGTCTGTGAATCGGCTTGGGCTTGGGTAAATAAAATGGAGAAGATGGGTGCACCATGCAATCCTCCACGGGGCGCGTACTATACCGACCGATCAGACCGACTCGCAACCCGCCCGCACTCCCGCGTCCTTCAACGCCACCTTCAACGGTTCGATGCCGACGTAAAGCGTGCCAATGAGCCCCGCCGCACGGGCTGCCTCGACGTTTTCCACCAGGTCGTCCACGAAAAAACACTCGCTCGCCTCGCAACCAGCCGCTTCGACCGCCGCCTCGTAGATCTCCGGACCCGGCTTCATCGCCCCGATTTCATAACTCAACACGCGAGCATCAAACCGATCGAGCACATCCCAGTGCCTGCCAATCCACTCGACATGCGGAGGACACGTGTTGGACAGGACGACCAGCCGATAACCAGCCCGCTTTAGACCGTCAATCACCTCGAGCAGCGGTTCGTTGAGCGTGAAGATGTCCGAGGCCGCTTGCATCAACGCGGCCTCGTCGACGTCGCAACCAGCCCGATCAGACAACTCGTCCCGAACTCCCCCCCCGTCGATTTCCCCTCGCTCAAAACGCTCCTGCAACCCCGAATCCCACAACCACTCGCGGATCTGCTGCCCGCTGGCACCACACACCTCGCCCATCGCAGCGAACATGCCATCGTGAGTGAAATGGACCAGGACATTGCCCATGTCGAAAATAACCGTCCGTATTGTCATCAACCGCCTCGCTCGCCAATTGACACCCTCTTCTCGGCTATTCTAGAGTGTGAAGCCGGAGGCGTCAGGCGAGTGGCATGTCGAAACTGTGGAGCCTGATTTTGGCGACGGTTTTTTTTTTTTGCGATGAGGAGAACTGACGGCCGATGAGTGAGAGTGGCGAAGCGTATACGAATCCCGAGACCATGCATGGCCGCGACTGGCCGTGCCTGAGGCAGTTCTGTGTGTTCATGGAGAACC
>CAVOEV010000329.1:0-4430 GCA_963694825.1 Planctomycetota bacterium | reverse complement strand
GAAGGCGTTCGCCGAATGCGAGCACGTGTTCGAGGGCCGCGACCGCGGGACGGGCGAGGTCAAGTGGACCGGCACATCTGTCGATCTCATCTTCGGTTCCAACTCCCAGCTCCGGGCCATCGCGGAAGTCTACGGAAGTGACGACGCGGAGCAGACGTTTGTGCGAGATTTTGTGGCCGCGTGGGACAAGGTGATGAACCTGGATCGCTTCGACCTTGCCTGATCTCTGTGGGCCAGGATTCCGCGAATCCCTGAATGGAGAGTGAAGCGTGAATTCAATCGCAGAGTATCGTCGCCTGCTGGGTTTGTCCGTGGCAGTGGCTGTTGTGGCGTTGTCCTCATCCGCAACGGCTCAACTGGCACCACCAACCGGGGCCTCTTATGGCGGCAGTGTGCCGAATAGCAGGAAAGTCGTCCCCGGCATCGCGTGGTATGGCGTGCTCACAGAGGGCCTGGCCGAGGCGAAACGAACCGGGAAACCGATTCTGTTCATTACCGCGGCGCCGCAATGCAATGGCGTTCCGGGCATGTGGTGACCGGGTAAGCAAAACATGGACAGGAGTTTCTTGTCCAACAAACAACTCATCAAGACGTCTCGGGACTTTGTCTGTATTCGCACGGCAACCTACGAGGACAAACAGGAAGCGGGCTTCCTGAAATGGGCGTTTCTCCGATCACCATCGGCGGACTTGAGAAATTTCGGTTTCTGTATCTTGTCACCTGATGGCAAAAGACAACTCAGACGTAGCCGTCGAGGACCGAACTACGTTTACGAGAATTCGGCAGCAATGGCCGCTGACCTGGAACTGATCGCCAGGCAGTTTTCTCGGAAAACGACGAAGAGCGAGTCGGATCGGGCCGTCCCGCGAATGAAGAGTGTTCGCCTGGGAATCAACGTGGCGAGTTGTGATGGGCTTCCCAGTGTCGTTGTCTTCGGCAAGAGCAAGAGAGAAGTCGATCAGATGAACTTGAAATTGAGCGGCGTCATTTGGGACGAAGCACTGGCGGGCAAGTTCATTTACGCTTCGACGACGAAATTCGCCGATCTGAAAATCGTCCTCGGCGCCACCTTGAAAACCGGGATCCTGGTGGTCGAACCAGACATCTACGGCACGAAGGGTCGATTGATCAAGTTGATCGACGCGAGTGTCTCTGGGCAGGATCTCAAGAGGAACCTGGTCGATGCCGCGGACACGTTCATCCGACGGTCCAAGACTCACGGGCTCCACGTACGTAATGGCAGTCGTGCTGGCAAAACCTGGAAGACGGAGATTGCGGTTCCCGAGCGGGTCCGCTCGCGGGGGCGAACTGCACCGAGGCGGCGGCCGAAGCAATAGAGACGAGAGTCCAACACGCTGGTGGTGGGCATGAATCGACAATAAGGACACATCGATGAGCAGACGGATACTGGTAACCTCCCTGTGCTGGATCGCATTACTGGCGACCGGCGAATCGAATGCGTCGGCGGCCGAGAAGATCAACGCGGACCCCGGCCGGCAATTGCCGGACCCGGACGGCAAGCCCGCAGATCTGTCCAAGCCGGTCCAGGTCTACATCCTGTTGGGGCAGTCCAACATGTTGGGTTTCGGCCGGGTTGCCGGTGACAAGGATGGAACGCTGGAGCACGCGGTGAAGACGAAGAAGTTGTATCCGTACCTGGTGGACGACGCGGGGAAATGGACGGAACGTCAGGACGTGCGCAACGTGCGGATCATGGGCAGCGGCACCGGTGGCATGAGAGGTTTCAATAACGAGTGGATGACCATCAAGGGCGGAAGGATCGGCCCGGAAATCGGTATCGGTCATCACGTCGGGCAGGCTACCGAAGCGCCGGTACTCATACTCAAGAGTTGCATTGGCAATCGTGCTTTGGGCTGGGACCTGCTGCCGCCGGGCAGCGAAGGCTTTGAATTCACCGATTCCAAGGGTGTCACCTGGGTTCATCCCGGTTACAAGGGGACGCCGGAACGCTGGGTGAAGGGCACCGAGCCGAAGAAGATCAAATGGTATGCCGGTATGCAGTACGACGGCGATATTGCCAGGACAAAGAAGGTGCTGGCGGAACTCGAGAAGTACTATCCCGGTGCGAAGAAATACGAGATCGCCGGGTTTTTCTGGTGGCAGGGCGATCGGGACAGCCGTAGTGCGGCGCTTTCGAGCCGCTACGAGAAGAACCTGGTTCATCTCATCAAGACACTTCGCAAGGACTTCGATGCGCCCAACGCGAAGTTCGTCTGTGCCTCGCTTGGCCAAACCAAGAAGGGCGCCACCGATGGTGGCGGGAAGATCCTTGATGCCATACTTGCGGTCGACGGCAAGTCCGGCAAGTACCAGGAGTTCAAGGGCAACGTCGCCTCAGTTTACAGCCACCCGCTGTCTAAAGGGGGCAGCTCAGGCGGTCACTACAGTGGCAACGCCGAGACCTACATGAACGTGGGCGAAGCCATGGGCCGTGCCATGGCCGGTCTCCTGGCCCGATCCAGGTAGAATGGCCATAGCTCTCCGGAGACAACTGCAAACTGAAATGGACATGGCAAAACAACTGGCAGGTTTTATTGCTCTGTCCGTGGCGAGTTGCCGGTCAGTCGACCTTGACAGGCACGTTGACGACTTCGAGTCGCCAGTCGCCAAACGACTTGCCGGTGTGCAAAATCCCGATCGTGTCGAACGCGTAGGAGTTGCCCACGCCGTAAACGCTGTCGGGGGCCACGTTGAACGTCCAGACTGACCGGTCGGGAATGGGCCGCAACCGATCCGTTTCGACGACGGATTTCAGCTCCGCGGGGCTGGCATCGGCCAGCCGCCCGTCATCGGTGGCCTGCCAGTGCCGAAAGCTCCCCTTGGACGCGATCAGCCGGTTCATCATGGCGTTGGGCCTGCTGGAGTGCTGGTGTGCCCGAAAGACGGCCCGCAGCTTGGCGCGACCGCTGCTGGCGTGGCCGAGCAGGTAGCCGGTCGCGGACCGGCCAAAGACGAGCGATCCTCGGCCGGGATCGTAGGACAGGGCCGGGTCGTCCGCGAATACGCTGTAGTCACTCCACATGAAGCCGATCGTGGCCGGCACGGTCGGTGAGCGAGGACGGAAGTCCCGCAGCTTTGTCTCCAGCAGGCTCTTGAGCTTCTTGTCCGATGTGTCGACCCAGTTGGGATTCTCGGCCAGGAACCGCGCTCGCGCCAGCTCGCCTAGCATCTGAAAACGCTGTTGGCCGGTTGCGTTGAGCAGTGGCCGCGGATCATATCCCGGTTCCATGCCACCGTGATTGCATTGAATGAAATCGTTGCCGGCTCCGGCGTAAATCACCACCGGCAGCAGGTCATACATCCGCCAGATCGACAGTGGTGTGGTGGTTTGGCCGTACTTGGCACGGACTTCCTGCAGGAAACCGTACCGGGCCGTCAACTGGAAGTCCTCGTGGTTTCCTCGAACGAAAAACACGCGGTTGGGGTTGGCGAGTTTCAGTCGCAATAGCGTGTAGATCACCTCCACTCCATACGCTCCGCGGTCGGTGTAGTCGCCGAGGAAGATCATGAAGGTGTTGGGCCGCGTGATCTGGAAACCCTTCATTCGGCCGCTGCGGTTCAGCCACTCGAGGGTCGAGATGAATGAGCGAATGTCCCCGTGGAAATCTCCGTGGAAGATCAGTTCCGAGCCGGGCGGGGTAACCAGTTTTTGCGCGAAGGGCTGGAAGCGAATGGCTGGCCGAAGGAAGTAGG
This sequence comes from Planctomycetota bacterium, assembly GCA_963694825.1. GTDB lineage: Bacteria > Planctomycetota > Planctomycetia > Planctomycetales > Planctomycetaceae > UBA8437. Next base: position 716 of record CAVOEV010000329.1, on the reverse strand, counting down.
CTCGTTGCGTGTTGAGGAACTCCGTGGGATCGGGTTTCTCTCCAACCCAGTTCGACACGTCGGCGATCACGGCCTGCTTTGTGTGGCGGAACAGCTTCTCCACGAGTTGTTCGACGACCTGGAAATCCTTCAGGGGCAACTGTTCCTTGGTGGGAAACCGACCCTTGAGCACCCGGTTGGCTGGCGTTCGCAGGCAACGATCCTTCCAGTCGCCGTAGAGGATCTCCTGGGCAGCAACGGGATTGGCGGCAAGCGAAACGAGTGCCACGGCCGCTGCAAGCAGCGGTCGCGTCAAGACGGCTGGAAATTGGCGTAGTGGTTCCATGACGGTTCGCACCTTGTGGCCAGGACGGTTGATCGCAGCTCCTGCAGCCACAACCGACGCTTGTCGCAGTCTCCCTGACAAAGCCCCGGCGCACAAGCAGACCCTGCCTCGGAGCCAGCCCAGTGGAAGTGGATGAATCATCCGAGAAAACTGACCGGTAAACGAGCGTCCCTGGATGTCGAGATCACTACTTGCGATTGACCGAACAATCGGCGTGGGGCCAATCTCGGGCTGCAATGTCGAGCTCGCTGTTGGTACTGTCGTACAGTACCTCCTGATATGGAACCATGATGATTCTTCCATTGGTCGTCTTGCTCAGCACACCCTTGCTCGCGGAGGTGTCAACACCGCCGGCACGTCCCCATGTTCTGCTGATCATGACCGACGACAT
>CAVOEV010000328.1:0-4489 GCA_963694825.1 Planctomycetota bacterium | reverse complement strand
GTCTGGACCGCGCCCTGGGCAGACAACTGCAGGTAGTTGGCCAATCCCAGTCCGGTTGCACCCAACGCGCCCACCTTCAGAAAATCCCGGCGTTTCACGCCGTCACAAGTCGTATGTAATGCCATCTATCCGTTTCCTTTCGGTCCCCGTCTTGGGGTGAATTACCGTTGTGGTAGTTTGAGTCTATTGAGCCTAGTGGTTGACGATGAACTCCTTGGTGTTGAGCAACACCCACAGCAGGTCTCGAAGACCTTGCATGGTGTCCTCAGACCCCTCGACATAACTCCGCGAACGATTCAGTTCCGCTTCGTTGGGAAAACGACTCGGAGTCCGCAGGTAGGCCTGGTTGATAATCGCCGTGGCATCCAAGTCGGCCACCTTCTCGCCGGACGACTTGGGGACCGCACGGTTGCGAGCAGCCTTGGACAGATCAGTCTGCAGGATGCGGAGCTGGCCCTGCAACTTCTTGACCAACGCGGTGTTCTTGGCCTTGCGGGCAGCGGTCATCTTGCGACGCACTCCCTGCAGTTGCTTGCTGATCTTCTGCATCTCGGGAGTCAGCGTCCGGGTGGGACGACGCGTGGACTTGATCCCCAGGTCACCGGTGACCTGACCGATCCAGCCTTCACGATTCGAGGCAATCAGCTTCAGCGTGTCACTGTCGTTCTGCAGAAACACGGTTTGCAACAGGCTCGGCTCGTTTGAACGATCGCAATCGCAGTTGCTTTCCCGCGTCGACCGGCCAAAGACGGACAGGGCATAACCAGGGCCGTTTCGTGAGTTGAGCCGACGGCCGGACCCGGCAAGGGCGATCGCCCGCCCCTCCAGTTCCGTTTTCATCTCGACGCCCCGCTGGTCCGAAGCGGTGGCCTGCTGGATCGCATCGTAGGCAACCTCGGCCGGCAACCGCCGTGGAATCGAATGGCTGAAGTTCCGTTCGTCAAGCCGATTGGTCGCGTTGGGTTGCCAACTGAGTTGATAGGTTCGACTCAAGACAATTTCCCGGTGTAACCACTTCATGTCATAGTTGTTCTCGACAAACCCGGTGGAGAGGTAATCCAGCAACGGCTTGTTGCTCGGCGGATTGGCCAGGCTGTGGTCATCGGGCGGCTCGACGATTCCGACGTTGAAGTAGTTGGCCCAGACGCGATTAACAAACGCCTTCGCAAACAACCGGTTGTCCTTACGACGCAGCCATTCCATCAGCGGAGTCCGAATGTCGGTGAACTTGGTCAGGTCGACTTCCTCGCCTCCCAGCAGCGTGGCCTTCGACGCCACCGAACCGCGACTCCGCCGGTTGGCTGATTGCGTGAGCTGACGTTGCCGCTTTTTCAACTTCGTGATCGACTTTTTGATCTGCGTGATCTGGTTGGTGACCTGCGCCGTCTTGGGATCCTTGACCTGCAGATCTTTCAACCGTTGCTGCAACTTGACGATCTGTTGCTTCAACAACTTGACAGCCTTCCCGCCGGTGTTCCTCTTGGTCGCTGTCGCCCGGGGCGACTTCACAAAGACTTCCTGGAATGGCACGACCTCGCCGGAATTGAGAGCCTCGGAAATCGCCCTGCGCTGCTGGCCCCCCTTCTTGTCACCCAACTCCAGCGCCGCCAACATCTCGTTGTACTCGGTCTTCGTTTTCGGGTTCGTCCCGAAACTGACTCCGGTGAAGAAGCCCTGGAACTGAGCGAAATCATCCTTGGTCCACTGGTCGAATGGGTGCTTGTGGCACTCGGCACACTGGATGCGGATGCCCAGGAATGTGTAGGCGAATCCCACAGCCCGGTCCTTGGGTTCACGGAAAGTGCGCCGGGCCCAGTAATGGGACATGCCCTCGCGATCGGTGAACTTCTGATCGCCGTCCGCACGGTACACACCGCTCATCGTCGTGCTGAACTGCTTGAACGACTCGCCAGAGTTCCGGCTGGTCGCCATCACCAGTCCCTCGACCAGCTTGTCGTAGGGCACGTTCCTGGCAACACGATCCTTCAGCCAATCGTACCAGTCCTGGCTGGCACGACGATTTCGCGAGGGAATCACGTTGTTCAGCGCATCGTCGTTGTTGCCGGTGAAGTCCGAGAGTCGAGTCGCCCACCAGGCGGCATACGCCGGCCGGCCAAGCAACTCTTCGACTCTCTTCGCCCTCTTCTGTGGATCAGTGTCCTTGAGGAATGCCTCGACCTCGGGAGCCGTCGGCAGGGTGCCAACCAGGTCCAGGGAAACTCGGCGGAGGAACTCGGCGTCGGTGCTCAGCGCCGAAGGGACGATGCCCAATTTCCTGAGTTTCTGGACCACCAAACGGTCGATCTCCGTCGGCGTCGCCACCTTCGGATAGTTTCGGCCTACCTTGTCACTGAGGGGACGCATCACCGGCACCGACACCACGCCGTTGTCGTAAAAGACGACTACGAACGTGTCACCGGGTTGACCACTGGTCAACAATCCCGACGAACTGATCGCAGCCACCTGATCGTCGTTGCTCTTGAAACGCGTCAGTGGAGTCACGTCTTCACGAGTCCCGTCGCTCCAGATAGCGACCACTTTCATCTGAACCGTTTCACCCTTCTCGAAGAAGACCTGCTCGGCCGGAGTGATCTCGAGCTTGACCATCTTCGCGGCGTCCTTGGCCACGGCCGGAGCACCGGCGGCAATCCAACGGTTGAGCAACCGGTACTGCCAACTGTCAACCTTCATCCGCAAACCACCCTCGTGGTCCACCGTCTCGGTCGGCTTCTGCAGCATCAGGCTCTCGGACGGCTTCTGAATGTTGGCTCGAGCCCCCTGGCCGTCGACAGGCTTCAGCAACGCGTCATGGTCGAACTTGAAGTCGTACCCAAACAACGACAAACGGAAACCGCCACGCCCCTGGAACGACCCGTGGCAAGAGCGGCCACTGCAGCCAAGCTTGCTGAAAAGCGGCACGACATGTCGCTGGAAATCGGGAACCTCGTCGGTCGAAGCTCCAGCAAATCGCTCGGGCACCGCAGGAGTCACCTCAGAGGGTGCGAGCTTGGCCGCCGAGTTGGCCTGAGCCGAGGCGACCAGGCCGCCGACCAGAAGTCCTGAAAGCAGATACCGTGTCATGGCTTTGAGTTATCCTTGGTTCTGGTTGGCTTCTTGACTGGCGTCGTGTTGACAGGACTCCGCTTGACGCCGCGGCCCCGGGTGCGGGCTGCTGTGATTCTCGCTGTCCGCTTTAGTCGCTGCAACTCTCGATCCGTCGCAGCATCCAGATCGTTCAACGACTTCAACTGCGACTCGATCCTCAGAATCCGGGCCCGAGACCTCTTGATATCGCTCAACAACATCGTCCGACGCAATTCCGCACGCTTGTGCAACGTGACACGCAACCGCAACTCGAGCCCGGCGTCCGGCTTCATCGTCGACCGAGCGACCATCAGACGGGCCTGAGATTCCAGCTTCCACAATTCGAGCAACATCCCATACCGTGTCGGATTCGACTCGCTCAAAGGCTCGAGCTTCTGAGCCGTCCGGGACAACTCGGCCACAGCCATGTCGTACGCCGCCTGTTTCTCTGATGACTTCAACCGGCCGATCAACCTGGCCAGTTCCGGATGATGAGACCTGGCGAACGCAACCGCCTGCCGGATCTGCCGCTTCGTCAACCGCGACCGCTCTGTCGGCACCTTCGCTCGAGACGTCTTCCGCTTGGCGACCGAAGGCGACTCCAACGGTGGCTTCGGCGATTGCCCCTGCACCAGGCCACCGGCGACCAACGCCATCATCAGGCAAACATTGATCGTGAAACGCATCATCTGTCACCGTCTCCGTCGATCTCCACCGGCAACGCCAACGCGGCGATCATCCACTCCGGAACCACCAACTCGGTCTCAGCCGCCACTGCCTCCGAACCCGAAACACCAGTCGCCTCGGACAACTCGGTATTCGTCCCGCCAGCCCAACCCGACAACAACTCACCATCGCCCGCTGCCGCCGACAAGGACGACTCACTGCCAGTCACAACCTCTCCAAGCTCACCAACGTCGTCACCGAACTCCAGCGACAGCACGACTACCAGAACCAGACATACCGCCGCAGCCACCAGGATCTTCGTGCGACTGACCCGGCTGACGGGTTTCCCCGCCGTCGAGTCAACCGCCGCCAAGACGCCTCTGGGCACTGAAACGGCCTGAACCAACTCAACCGCCCTGCCAACCGCCTCACACGACTCAACCTCGCCCGCCGCCAAACGAACCGTCCACCGGTCCAACTCGTCTCCAGACAACTCGCCAGCCACATACGCAAACGCCAACCAGTCGGTCTCGGCAACAGACCCAACCTCGGGACGGTGTTTGTCGGCTTCGCTTCTCATCACGATCCCCATCTGACCCATCTGACCCGTCGTTGTCTTTCTCAGTCCGTGTCAGACAATCGCTTGTGCAGTTTCGCCAACGCCGATCGCATTCGCGTCAACACGGTTCCCAGCGGAGCACCCATCTCCTCGGCAATCACCCGAAACGTCTTGTCCTCG
>CAVOEV010000327.1:0-4547 GCA_963694825.1 Planctomycetota bacterium | reverse complement strand
GCCTCGATCGACTTCACCCGCCCAGATGGCAACACGCCGGCAAACAGACGACCCCGATACACGGCCATCGACCACGCCCTGCGGTACCGCACGTCGGGTGTCGTGTCGATCCGACCCAACGACGTCCACCTTGTCCCACCATCAAATCGAAACACCTCGCCCAATGGCAACGTGCCCGAATACATCATCCCGTTGTAGACAGCCAACGGCATCGATTCCTTCTCCATCCCCAACCGACCCGCAAATGCCCACACCGTCTTGCCCGCTGACGCCTCCATCCGGTACACGCTGCCCGTCGGCCAACTGCTGACATGCAATCTGCCACGGTAAACAGTGAAGCCGTAGGTCTGAGTGTTCTCGCCGACAATGCCAAGATGCTCCCAACCCGTTCCGTCATAACGGTACACACCCGCTTCGTCGAAACCCGTCGCGTAAATCGAACCGTTGTAAACCGCCAGACTCTCGACTCGCTTCCCCTCAAACGTCCCGCAATTCGTCCACTTGCTGCCCGTCGCCTCCGGGTCGTAACGAAACAGACCGGGCGAATACATCGCCGATACGTACAGCTTGCCCCTGTAAACCACCGACCCATACAACGCCTCGGCCTCACCCAGCTTCCCCAAACTCTGCCACTTCTTGCCACCCAGGTAACGGAACACGCGGCCGCCATGGGTCAGGTTGGGAGATTCGGCCAATGACGAACCGGCCAGACGGTACTTGGACGTCCCCGCATAAATCTCGCCTCCAAAACTGCACAACGTCGACACCGCGTTGCAACGATCCGGTGTCCCCAGGTCGATCCAGCCAGCCTTGCCGTCAAACCGGTACACATGACCCGCCTCCTTGATCCCCGGCTCGCAGGTCCCCGCGTACAACTGCCCCTGGTGAACCAGCAGGCTGAAGACGTACATGTTGTTGCCCGGCCGACCATGATCGGTCCAGGATGTCTCGAGCTGCGAATTGTCGATGCCGAAATGTACGTGCCGGTAATTCGACGACGTGTTGGTCACTCCCACATTACTCTTGATCGATAACTCAAAACCCCGGCGGCGAGACGGGTCGAACTTGCTCACGACGTCGCCAAGTACATCGTCCAGCGAATCGGCGGTGTGAACCCAGGCGGTGATCGAAAATGGATCGCTGCCAAAGTCCAACCCGCTCCCCGCCGATGAACTCAGTACGCTCGTGCGACCGTCGAACCGAGTCGAACGGAGACCGGCCGCCTTCGCGAACCGGATACCCACTGCATCCAGATGCAGGTCGTTGCCCGATCCGTCGCGAGTGTCACGCTCGAGTCGCCAGGCGGCGATCGGCTGTTGCGCGTCCGCGGTCAAGACGCCAAGGAACAGTGTTGCCAGAAGTGTCAGCAAACGCATGAGGTGAACCCTAACAAGAACAAGTTGCCAGTCGCGCACTACGTTACACATCCACACTGCATTTCGCCTGCCGAAACCTTCGCCGCTAACCGGGGTTTATTCGTTCGACGCAACCGATCACACTTGCGACTCGTGGTCAAAATCACCCAAAACACACCGACCAGGGCACAACTCACCATGCTCAACCCTCGCCTGATTGGGACCGCCCTGTTGGCCCTCGCTCCACTCATTGCCGCGACATCCCTGGCCAAACAACCCGCTGCCCAACCAGCCAAACCAGCTGGGCAAGTTGGTGAGCGTGCCGAACCTGGCAAACTTGGCAAACTTGGCAAACTTGGCAAGACAATCCCGAACTTCATCTTGCCTGACCACGCCGGCAAACAGGTCGCACTGGCCGATCTCAAGGACGCCCGGTTCGTGATCGCGATCTTCATGGGCACCCGCTGCCCGATCGGAAACGCCTACGTCCCCACACTGCTCGACCTGCAAAAGGACTACGCCAAACAGGGCGTCCGAATCATCGGAATCAATCCCAATCTCTCTGACAGTACCGCCGACATCCGCACGCACATCAAGAAGTTCAAGGTCACCTTCCCCGTGCTCGTCGACAGCGAGCAACGCGTGGCAGACCTCTTCGGGGCCCAGCGGACTCCCGAAGTCTTCGTGCTCGATTCCCGGCGGACCATCCGCTACCGCGGCCGGATCGATGACCGCTTCGGGTACCTCTACAAACGCGAGAAATCACGTACCCAGGAACTCAAGGCCGCACTCGACCAACTGCTCGACGGCAAACCGGTCACCGTCACCAACACCGAACCGGTCGGCTGCCTGATTACCCGAAAAGATCGCCTGAAAGAACAGGGCAGCATCACCTACGCCCGACACGTCAGCCGGATCCTGCAAAACAAGTGTGCTGACTGCCACCACAAGAACACTGCCGCACCATTTCCACTGCTCGATTACGACGACGCCAAGAACTGGTCGAGCATGATCAAGGAAACTGTCGTCCAACGACGCATGCCGCCCTGGCACGCCGACTCGAGGTACGGACACTTCAGCAACGACATGAGACTGACGCTGAAGGAAATCGATACGCTCGTCGCCTGGATCGACAACGGTTCACCCATGGGCGACACCTGCGACCTGCCTCCCAAAAAAGACTACGGCGACGGCTGGGTCATCGGCACACCCGATGCCGTCTTCAAGATGCCCAACACGTTTACCGTCAAGGCCAAGGGCACCGTCCGCTACCAGTACTTCGTCACCCCCACGAACTTCAAACAGGACATGTGGATCCAGGCCGCCGAAGCTCGACCCGGGAACCGCTCGGTCGTCCACCACATCATCGTCTACTACCGAACACCCAAAACAAGCCGGCTCCGAGGACTCCCCTCGATCGTCGGTACTGCACCCGGCGAAGATCCCGAAATCTGGCCGCTGGGGATCGGCAAAAAGATCCCCGCCGGATCCGAACTCGTCTGGCAACTGCACTACACACCAACCGGCAAGATCGAAACCGACCGCTCTGAAGTCGGACTGATCTTCTGCAAGTCGCCTCCAAAACGAGAAGTTCACGGAAAAATGGCACTCAATGCCAGGTTCCAGATCCCGCCCGGTGCAGCCAACCACAAGGTCGTTTCCAGCTCACGCTTCAGCCGACCTGCCGAACTGCTCTCGCTCATGCCGCACATGCACCTTCGCGGAAAGGACTTCCTTTATAGAGCCCACTACCCCGACGGACGGTCCGAAATCCTGCTCAATGTGCCCGGCTACGATTTCAACTGGCAACACCGATACCGATTCGCCAAACCGTTCCTGATCCCCGCAGGGACCACGATCGAGTGCGTCGCTCACTTCGACAACTCGACCGGCAACCCGGCCAACCCCGACCCCAGAAAAACCATCGGCTGGGGCAAGCAGACCTGGGAGGAAATGATGATCGGGTTCATCCAGTACGTCGACGCCCCACGACGCTGAAATCGCTAGCGGACCGCCTTCACATCCAATACCTGCGAATTCGGTACCGAATTCCCAAAGTCGGCAAACCGATCCAACGTCCAGACCACCCGTTTGGTCTTCGGATCGATCTCGATCACCAGGGGGTTCTTCGGTCCGGCGTGACAGTTGCCGATCACGTAATGCCCGTTGGGCAGCACTTCCAGCGTCGTGACCCACGCCAGGGTGATGCCGGGCAGGTCCTTCTGCTCGAGCTTCCAGGCGATCTTCCCGGCGGAGGTCACCTCCAGCACGCTGTGCCCGTTGCCGGTGGCGATCAGCGTGTTGCCGTTTTTTAGTCGCACGGCTGCAAAACACTGGTTCCCCCAGGCCTCGGGACCGTGTCCGCCTCGACGCTCTTTGCCAAACAACGGCACGTCGTAGTCCCAAACCACCTGGCCCGACTTGCCGTCGTACTCGCGAACCGCTCCATCCCCCTCGTGACAAACCAGGTAATTGCCCGTCGCGAGCTTGCGGACAAGGCGAGTGTCGCGATGAGGATGAGGCTTGTGGACGTGCAGCTTGATGGTGCGGTGGATCTTCCCGGCACGGTCGATCTCGATGATCCGCCCCACCCCCGACTCGGCAATCATCACCCGCCCACCCGCCAGCGGCTGAAAAGCATGCACCTCGATCGCCTTCCCACGATTGCCGTTGGCGACACCCGAATCGTACGACCAGACCACCTTTCGAGTCTTCCGATCAATCTCGACAACCTTGCGGCTGCCCTGCTGCACCATGATGTTTCCGCTTGGCAACACGTGAATGTCGTGGATCCCGCCCCACTTCACCTGCCACGAAATCTCACCATCCTTCTCGACGATGGCCAACTTGCCATTGCCCTGCAGCACCACTCGATGAGCTGCCTTGGCCGAAGACAGCCCACAACAAACCACGACCGAAACAACAACCGCCCAACAAAACCGACTCATCGATTTCTCCCATGACTTCTCGACGCCGAAGATACTAGTCCCCCAACAGTTGCCTCGTCGAGCAACCGAGTTACATTGGCGCCCTCATAGACACTTCTTTCACTCCAGACGAGTCACCCCATGCTGCTCAATTCCTGGCTCTCACGACTCATCCCCTCACGCTCGTCCAACCCATTCCGCAACATGCGACACCGTCGCATCACCCGTCTCCGACAAGTCGAACGGCTCGAAGACCGCACATTGC
>CAVOEV010000326.1:0-4567 GCA_963694825.1 Planctomycetota bacterium | reverse complement strand
CTCGAAGTGCCGGGGTACCGCCCGGAAATCGATCTCGAGTCGTTGCATCACTTTTTCGGGCTGAACTACATCCCCGGTACGCGTACGGCGTTTGTCGGCATCCGGGAATTGGCTCCCGGGACGTGGTTGGAGGTGGACGTCGAGTCGCGAGTGGTGTGCGAGGGGAAATTTGGCCAACTGCATGCTGGCGACGGTTTGGCGAGTGATTCGATCGACGCGGCGTCGCGGGAATCGACCGAGTTGTTGAAAGCGGCGGTCGAGCGTCAGTTGGTTTCGGACGTCCCGGTTGGCGTGATGCTTTCGGGCGGACTCGACTCGAGTGCCCTGGCGGCACTTTATGCCGAAATCCGAGGCGACGGTCGGTTCGCGACATTTTCTCTGGGTTTCGACGACCCGAGTTTCGACGAATCGTCAGCGGCCAGGCTGGTGGCTACGAGTCTGGGTACGGAGCATCACGAGATCGTGGTCCGACCCGAGCGAGTGATCGAAGTGCACCGGGCGGTGTTGGCGGCGATCGACGAGCCGTATGCCGACGGGTCGGCGATTCCGACGTGGTTGTTGGCCGAGTCGGCTCGGGATCATGTGACGGTATTGTTATCGGGCGAGGCGGGTGACGAGTTGCATGCCGGTTACGCCACTCATGCGGCCTTCGCCGCCCGGTCGCGGATGCGTTGGTTGCCCAGTCTGTTTCGTCGCGGCCTGATCCGTCCGGTGGTCGATCTGTTGCCGGTATCACATCGGAAGTTGAGTTTCGAGTTCAAGGCCAAGCGATTCATCCGTGGTGTGGAACTGGGTGTTCCCGAATCGCATTGTTTCTGGCGTGAGGTGTTGACCGAGGAGGCACGAGCCGAGTTGATAGTGGAGCCGACGGGGGCATTGCCGACGTCATCGTTGTTCCGGTCGCTCTACGAATCGTCAACGGCTCGCGATCCGCTTGATCGACTGCTCGAGATTGACCGTCGGATGTTCCTGCCTGATGACCTGATGGTGAAGAACGATCGCATGACGATGGCTCATTCGCTCGAAGCACGCGTGCCGTTCACCGATACTCAGTTGTCACGGCGAGTGGTCGGGTGGCCGACGTCGCTAAAGATGCGTGGTCTGTGCGGAAAGCAGTTGTTGCGTCGCGGACTGTTGGGGCGGCTTCCCGGCGAGATTCTGTCGAGGAAGAAGGTGGGGCTCGAGATGCCGTATTCGCGGTGGTTGACATTGGAATTGAAGGAGTGGGCCGGTGAGATGTTGTTGGGTGCATCGGCGTCGGCGGGAGGCGTCTTGAATCGGCAGTCGATCGCGAAGATGTGGGAGCAGCACCAGTCAGGTCAGGTCGACAACGGTCGGCCGTTGTGGGGATTGTTGAATTTTCTGACCTGGCACGATCTGTACTTGGGTTCGGGCGATCCATCGTCCGAGATGCCTGCCGTGCGGCCGCCTCGCAACCACGAGGCCTCGAGATGACCCTTCGCGTGGCGGTTCTTGGCGGCGGTCCGGCGGGAGTCGGCCTGGCGCGTCAGATTCTGGCGGGTGATGCTGCGGGTGATGCTGCGAGTGATGTCGAAGTGGAGGTCTTCGAGGCGAACGAGAGGGTGGGCGGTTTGGCGGCCAGTTTTTCGGTTTCAGGTGTGGTCTTCGACCATGGCAGTCACCGATTGCATCCGAGTGTATCGCCGGAGATCCTCGAGGTGCTCGAGCGGCTGCTACCCGGTCTGTTGCACCGGCGGCCTCGGCACGGTCGTATCGTACTGGGTGGTCGTTTCATCCGGTTTCCATTGCGGCCGTTGGATGCGGTTGTGGGATTGCCGTGGCGGATGACCCGCGGGCTGCTTCGAGACATGGTATTCCGGCCTGATCAGGATGGTGTCGAGTCGTTTGCCGGGGTGCTCTCGCGTCAACTGGGTCCGACGTTGTGTCGCGAGTTCTACTTTCCGATGGCTCGGAAGTTGTGGGGTTGCGAGCCGTTCGAGATCGATGCCGAGCAGGCTCGTCGTCGCGTCTCGGTTCGTTCGCCCTGGCAGATCCTCGGCAGGATGTTCCGGCAGTTGTGGATTGGCGGGCGACGCGGTCGCGGTGCATCCTTTTATTACCCCGACGGCGGGTTTGGTCGGATTGCCGAGCGATTGGCCGAGGATTTCGAAGAACGTGGCGGACGTCTTTCGACATCGACTCGGGTCACGGCGCTGCGTCAGCTGGACCGAGCGTGGCGAGTCGAGACGGAAGCGGGTCACCGGGACTTCGATCGGGTGTTTTCGACGATACCCGTTTCGCGATTGATTGGGCTGTTGGACCCGGCCGCACCGAGCGAGATCACCGAGGCAGCGGGAGGGTTGCGCAGTCGTGCGGCCGTGCTGGTGTGCGTGGTTCTGGGGTGTTGCCAATGGACAGAGTTCGATGCTCATTATGTGCCTGACACGGATGTGGGGTTGTCGAGGACGTCCGAGCCGACTCATTACTCGGCCGCTCGATCGGACCGTGATCGGACGGGTGTGTGCATCGAGGTGCCCTGTGACGTGGGTGATGCCAGTTGGCGGATGTCTGACGAGGACTTGGTCGAGCGGGTTGGTCGCGAGTTGGTTTCGATCGGGCTGCCGCCTCTGGAACCTCTGATTGCAGCCGAAGTGCGTCGCGTGCCGGGCGTGTATCCGATTTACGATCACGGGTACGACGCCAGGCTGTCGGCGGTGCTGGCGGAGATCGACCGGCGTCCCGGCCTGGTGACTCTGGGCCGGCAGGGCCTGTTTGCTCATGACAACACGCACCACGCGTTGGCGATGTCATTCGCTGCGGCGAGCTGTCTGGGCCGCGACGAGAGCTGGGACGAAGCGGGTTGGGATCGTGCTCGAGCCGGTTTCGCCGAGCACGTGGTGGAGGACTAGTTCCCGAGTGTTTCGGCGAGCAGTGTGGCCGTGCGGCTGATGGCTTCTGCGGGGATCGCGTGTTGTCCGGAGAATTCCAAGAAGTCGACATCAAGTTGGGATTCGACGAGCAGGTCTCTGAGTGACTCTGCGGCGTCGAATGGGAGAATCGGGTCCAAGGTGCCGTGGCTCTGGAAGACTCGCAACGGGCCACGTGCCTGTGCCTTTTGACGCCAGTTGTCCTGGCACAGCAGTGTTCCGGACCAGATCAGCAGGGCGGCTGGTGGTTGTGGCAAGGTGAGTGCGACATTGGTGGCGAGCATCGAACCTTGCGAGAAGCCACCCAGGACGATTCGTTCGGGGCCCGTCTGCCATTCGGACTGGATGTCTTGGATCAGTTCGTCGAGCAGTTGGCTTGCGTGGTCGAGTCCGTCAGGGGTGATGGTTGTTTGATCGCGAAACGTCCCGGTGTTGATAGCATGATTGAAGGCTTCGAGATCGAGGTGCCACCAGGCACGACCGCCGGGCATGCCGACTTCGTCGAGTGGAAGCGGGGCTTCTGGGAACAGGAACCGGGTGTGCCCGACGAGTTCTGGAGCGAGTTGGCAGATTTCTGGAGCGAGTCCAACGAGGTCGGTGCCCGACGCTCCGAATCCGTGGCAGAGCACCACGGAGAGCAGCTTGGCCGATTCTGGGGTCGAGTTTGGGGTCGCTTGGTCCGTAACGGTGTCAACGACAACGCATTGCAGGCGTCCCAGAGTTGTTTGGTAGGTCTGCATGGTCTCGAGTGTCCCGGTGGTGGGTCGATTCGAGTTTAGACGCTATCGAGCAGTGCGCGAACCGACGCATGGAGGCTGAACGCTTCGTCGATTTCACTCGCCAGGCCGCTCAGCAGGTCGCTGCCTTCGCCACCGGCGAGGGTGTCATGGACGCTGCCTTGTCCGAAGACTCGATCGTCACCGTTTTCGCCGAGTGCGATATCGCTGCCTGAGCCTGCGAAGAGCGTATCGTTTCCGTCGCCTCCGACGATGGTATCGTCACTGCCACCGGCGTTGATGTTGTCGTCGCCGTCTCCGCCGTTGATCAGGTCGGCTCCATCGTCCCCGGTGATGACGTCGTTTCCGTCGCCGCCTCCGATCAGGTCGTCGCCGACGTGGCCATGCAATTCGTCGTCGCCGTCGTCACCTCGAAGCGTGTCGTCACCGTCGTTGCCGAGCAGGCGGTCGTTGTTGAGTCCGCCATCGAGCAGGTCGTCGCCCGATCCACCGGTCAGCGTATCGGCTCCGATATCGCCGAACAGCTGGTCGTTGCCACGCTGTCCATTGAGTTTGTCGTCGCCGTGGCCTCCATCGAGCGAATCGTCGTCGTTTCCACCGGTCAGTGAATCGTCGCCGACTCCGCCTTTGAGGTCATCGTTCCCGGTGTTGCCTTCGAGCGTATCATTTCCGTCCTGCCCATCGATCACATCGTGACCGCCGTCTCCGTAGGCGAGGTAGTCTCCGAGTCCGGCTCCAATCGTATCGTCACCGTCGCCGCCTCGGATCGAGTCGTTGCCGTCTCCGCCATAGATCGAATCGTCCCCATCGCTGCCGGTCAGCGTATCGTTGCCGTCTCCGCCATCGAACAGGAGGCGGACGGTGCCGACTCGCGATTCGATAGCATTGAGGGTGTCGTTTCCGTCTTCTCCGTAGATGGCCAGCAGTGTGCCCGAGACGCCC
>CAVOEV010000325.1:0-4570 GCA_963694825.1 Planctomycetota bacterium | reverse complement strand
GGTCCCAGCGATCTCGCCCACGAATCCAAACCCGGCATTGTTGACCAGTAACTCCAACGTGATCTCTCGATCCGCCACCTGGCCCAACAGCCCCTCCACTGCACCCGGCTCACTTAGATCCGCTGGCACCACCAGCGTCTGAACCATGTGCTGCCGCTGCAGCTCCTCGGCCAGTTCGTCCAGCCGATCGCCACGCCGGGCCGTCAATACAAGGTGCATGCCGTTGCCAGCCAACACGCGCGCGAACTCGGCGCCAATTCCACTCGAAGCCCCCGTCACCAGGGCCCATCGCTCGGTGTAAGACTCCAACACTCCAAGCACCCTCAGCCGGACGGTTCCGAAAGACACCCCTGACTCACTTGCGTGCGAATCGTATCAGAATCACTCAGAAAACAAACCACTCGACGTCGCCACCGCCGCCGCCAACGACACAGCAGCCGTCTCGATTCGCAACACATGACCACCCAATCCCACCTCGTGTGCTCCCGCAGACACAGCAGCACGCAACTCGTCGTCACTCCAACCACCCTCCGGACCAACACACAATACCAACGACTCGCACGATTGGTGCAACACGCCCGAGATCGTCTCGCTCACCGACCCTCCACCGCGCTGAGCAACGATCAGCGACTGGTTTTGGACCGCCAACAAGTCGCCCCACTCCGTTAGACCATCAATCTGCATCAGGCGGTTTCGACCACACTGCTTGCAGGCAGCAACCACCGCCTGCTGCATCTTGTTCAATTTCCCGTCTCGAGGATGCACAACACTGTGGCGAGTTATTAAAGGCACCAGGCGATCGACACCCAGTTCGGTCAACTTTTCGACCATCGATCGTGCCCGATCGCCCTTGGGAATCGCCGTCGCCACCACCACCTCCAGGCCACCGCCTGGCCGATCCTGTTCGAATTCGTCGATCGATAACTCGACCTCGCGACGACCCGACTTGGTGATCTCGGCCCGAGCCCACCCACCACGGCCGTCGAACAACTCGACAGCGTCACCCGGACCAAGTCTCAACACACTCGTCAAATGCCTCGCCTCGGCACCATCGAGCACGACGCGAGCCGGCCGAGGCGGACGGGGCAGATCGTCGCAATAGGCTCGGCAGGTCATCGCAACACCTCCTGACGCAGAGATCGTGGGATCCCGATGTCCACCACGTGCACCTCGCCAATCCACTCGACCGCACACTCCGCCAACATCCCCGTCTTCGCAGCAACCATCGTGGCCGTCTGATCGGCACAAACGCATCGACCCAGGATCTCACCCGTGTCGCAGTCCAGACCGCTGGGCAAGTCGATCGCCAGCACACGAGCACTCGATCGGTTGATCGCATCAATCGCCTGGTCATACGGTGGCCGAACCGCGCCCACAACCCCCGTCCCCAACAACGCGTCCACGATCCACTCGAAACCCCTCACGGCGGTAGCCCAACCGTCGACAGGAACCATCTCCACCGCCCCACCTCCGGATTTCCAGGCCTGGTAATTGACCGCCGCGTCTCCCTCGAGGAGAGACGGATCGACCGCCGAGACAACTCGGACAAGATGACCGGCGTTGTCCAGGTGGCGGGCAATCACGTAACCGTCGCCCCCGTTGTTTCCCTTGCCCGTGCAAATGCTGACCGGGCCCTCGATCCCCAATCGCTCCAGCAACTCGGCACAGCCTCGCCCGGCATTTTCCATCAACACCAGCCCGGTCATGCCATGCTCACGGATCGCTCGCTGGTCGATTTCACGAGCCTGTTGACGAGACAAGGTGGGTTGAGAATCGGACATGTTTCGAATCACTCGACCGGGCACGGCCAAGCCGGGACTTACCCCGGACTAGATGGCGTACGTCAGGAACCCACGAACCGCAGCCAGGAACTCATCCGGTTCATCCCCGGCAATGTTGTGAGCGCTCTTGGCAAACACCTTCAGGTGAGCGCGAGGAATCCGCCTGGCAATCTCTTGCGAGTGATTGGGTGGGCAAATCCAATCGTGAGCACCGGCCAACACCAGCGTGGGACAGGGGATCGAGCCAAGCTGCTCGGTGTAATCGAATTCTCGCAGAAACCCGGCGAAGCCCAGGTTGAGTTGTTCGAAATTCCGGATGCCCCGGCCCCACGACTCGGCCGATTTCGCGGCATCATGAGTGACCGAGTACATCGGCCCCATCACCTGGTAGTACTCGTGGACCTGTTCCAGCGATTCGAACGACCCGGCCCACAACCTCTCACAGACCTCCTGCTGCTCGGGCGTCCCCCGTTCGGCAACGATCCGCCTGGCATCGTCAAGAAAACGATGGCTGGGTGCGGTGGCACACAGTACCAGGTTCGAAACCCGCTCGGGGTACCGGATTGCATACCCTTGGGCGACCATGCCGCCGTAGGACGACCCCAACAGGCAAATGGAATCGAGCCCCAGGTAATCCCGGAGTGCGTCGACATCATCGATGTTCTCGTCCAGCGTGTACGTGGCCGGGTCGGCCGCGGTGCTGCGGCCCGAACCGCGATGGTCGACATACACCAACTGGGCCACATCGACCAACTGGGCCACCGTCGACTTGAACCCGGCATGATCACCACCAGGTCCCCCGTGCAGCAGGAATATCGTCGGACGTTCGACCATCCGCTCGCCATCGGGCACCAGTCCCGCCCCGTCGACGTCGAAGTAGATCTCGGTTTCGCGAACCCTCGCCTTCATCTGGTTCTCCCCGTGTCGCGGGCCGGACTGGTGACTCGGTCTAGTCGGCCTCGCCGAAACGATGTGTCGGAACGGGTCGCCCCGGCCGAAAACTCTGCGTCTGCCGAAACTCGACCGACGCCCCACGATCCTCGGCCACACCGTTCACTTCATCGCGAACGACCTCTTCGAGCCACTCGGGGTCGCAGGCCACCCGGGCATTGACGATCAGGTCGACGGTCTTGGCCTGGCAATTCGACGGCAAAGACAGCTCGGGCTGGTCCTCGCTGGAGATGAGGTTCGCCACACCAAAGAAACCCTCCCACAACCCAATAACCTTCAGGTGAGCCGTCTCGGCTTGCCGCTCGGCAAGTCGGCCGGCCAATCGGGTCACCAAGTTCAGCAGGAACTCGTCGAGATCAAACGAATCGGCGGCCGATACCTGTAGGCTGCTGTTCAGCCAACCCAATTCGGCTTCGCCCTCGGCATACGTGTCGTAGTCGATGTCGAGGACGCGACTCCCAAAGTCGCCCGGCTGGTCCAGGACCTCGATCAACTGATCGAATCCGGCACCGGTCTTCGCCGAGATCCTCAGGATCGGCACACCAGGACAGTGGCCGCTGACCAGTTCGGTCAACTCGTCCACCTGCAGGTCCTCGAGTTCATCGATGCGGTTGACAAGAATCGCGTCCGCCTCCTCGAGCTGCTTTCTCAGGATGTACCCCGCCTTGGGCGAAACACCACGCGACTCGCCTCGCAGAACGCGGCGACCATGGCTGGGCTTCAGGATGACGCAGTAGGGAGCAATCTGGAAACTGGCATCAAACAGTCGCTTGATGGGCTGGATCACCGTCGCGACCAGGTCGGTGCAACTGCCGACCGGTTCGGCCAGGATCACGTCCGGACGCTCGTCCTCACCCAATCGCTCAATCGTGCTCATCAACTCGTCAAAGTTGCAGCAGAAACACGCTCCAGCCACCTCGCCCACTTCGAAACCCTGAGACCGAAGCGTGTTGGTGTCGACCAGATCAGTCGCCTGGTCATTCGTCACCACGCCGACATTCTGACCCAATTCCGTGAAGTGCCGTGCCAGCCGACTAACCAACGTGGTCTTGCCGGCTCCGAGGAAGCCGCCGATCATGATGAAGCGGATGGAGTGGCTGGAGTGCATCGACGAGTCCTCACGGGCGCCGCTTGTCTTGAGATGTGCAAACTGCGACAACCAAGTACGCACGGTGCGAACCGGCCATCGTAGAGGTTTTCTGCAACGGCCACCAACCCGGCCACTCCTCAACTTCGGCGATCGCCTGTCATGCCCACAGACGACATCCCCGCCGTCCTCAACGGTCGGCCAATTCGGCCGCAAGGACCACCTGCCTGGCCACCCAATGACCCGGCGATTGTCGATGTCCTCCACCAGGCCGCCGCCGACGGCAGCTGGGGCCAATACCACGGGCCTCACGCCTCCAACCTCAAAGAACAACTCGCCACACGACACGGCCTGGAACATGTCGAACTGTGTGCCAGCGGTACGGCCGCTGTCGAGATGGCACTCCGAGGCCTCAAGGTCGGAGACGGGGACGAGGTGGTCTTGGCGGCGTACGACTTTCGCGGCAATATGCAGGATGTGCTCTGTGTCGGAGCCACCCCCGTGCTCGTGGATGTCCGACCCGATAACTGGAACCTGGACGTCGAACAGGTCGGCCGGGCAATCACCGATTCGACCCGGGCACTGCTGGTCTCGCACCTGCACGGAGCCCAGGTCCAGATGCCCGCACTCCGAGAACTCGCCGACCGACACGGTGTCCCCATCATCGAAGACGCCTGCCAGGTGCCCGGATCCCAGGTGGCCGGGCGGACTGCCGGAACATGGGGAGATGTTGCGGTGCTCTCGTTCGGAG
>CAVOEV010000324.1:0-4581 GCA_963694825.1 Planctomycetota bacterium | reverse complement strand
GCAGCCCCGCACGGATGTCCAAGTACACCTGATCGAAGACCTCCGAAGCACTCTGTGACGATGGCATCTCAAAACTCTCCACAAAACAAAAACCATCCACCGCAGCCCACCGCAGCTCACCGCAGCTCACCGCAGCTCACCGCAGCTCACCGCAGCTCACCGCAGCTCACCGCGGCCAAACCGCAGCCAAACCGCCCGGCCCATCTCTCCGGTAATTCAATACCAACCAGACTAGTCTCGTCGTGAGGTCGAGGGATTTCAAGCGGCGACGTGTCGCGAGACGCTCGATCCAGTCCGACCTGCGTCCCGAATCACTCGACCGTCGCTGCCACGTTCTCGGGAATCCGCTGCACACGGCCGTCGCCGTCGACACAGCCCAATACCGATCGAGCCGTCGCCAACAACTCGTCACCGCGAAACACCGAATACTCGTGCTCCAACTTCGCAGCCCCCATCTTCACCATCATCGTCACCAGCCGAAGGACGTCGTCGTAACGTGCCGGCAGATGGTATTTCGCCTCGAACGACACGACCACAAAAAAACGACCATCCGCTTCCATCTGCCGGTAGTCACCGCCTCGACTGCGAAACAACTCGGTCCGACCCATCTCGTAGTAGTTGAGGTAGTTTGAATGGTGCAGGAACCCCATCGCATCGGTTTCCGAGTACCGTACGCGAATCTCGATTTCATGCTCTGATGCCATGTTGCCTCTTGCTGTGTGCCGGAACCCGGATCATCGACGGCTCGGGGACTTCTCGACCGTCCGACCGATTATCAAGAACTTTCAGTGCGGTGCAAAGCCATCTTGAGTTTGGGAAGCGGTCCTTGAGGAAACCGGGCGAGGGGCTATTCTAGTGGCTCGATCCTCCGGCACCGATAGAACCGCGTGTTGGTCCCTTTCGAACCGCTGCACGGCGTCTCCCGACAGTTCCCGTATTCCCAAAGCGACAAGTCGTGCTCCGAATCCTGATCGCCGATCCGCTCGACGATGCCGGTCTCGACGTCCTGCGTCGACACGATGGCATCGAAATCGACGTCCATGACGGACTCGACGGCGAAGAGCTCAGAACCGCCTTGTCGAAGGCCGACGGAGTGATCGTCCGCAGCGGTACCGAATTGACCGCCGACGCGTTGGACGGGCAGCAGAGACTGCAGGCGATCGTGCGGGCCGGAGTTGGAGTCGACAACATCGACCTCGAAGCGGCCACTCGAGCCGGAATCGTCGTGATGAACACTCCGGCCGGAAACACCACCAGCACGGCCGAACACTCGATCGCCATGCTGATGGCACTGACACGCAACATCACACCGGCTGCCAACAGTCTGCGACGAGGCGAATGGGCCAGGAACCAGTTCGTGGGTACCCAACTGACCGGCAAAACACTCGGCGTCGTCGGCCTCGGCCGGGTCGGGCTGGCCGTCTGTGACCGAGCCCGAGGCCTGCACATGCGAGTCATCGGATTCGACCCGTTTCTCTCCAAGGACAAGGCCGCGGAATTCGGGATCGAATTGCACGAAGACCTCGACGCAATTCTCCCCGAATGCGACTTCCTGACCGTCCACACACCGCTGAACGATCAGACGCGTGGACTGATCGATGCCCGGCGATTGGCCGCGATGAAGCCCGGAGTCCGCATCGTCAACTGTGCTCGAGGAGGCATCGTCGACGAAACGGCACTCGTCGAAGCTCTCGAAAACGGACACGTCGGCGGAGCAGCCATCGATGTCTTCGAAAACGAACCGCCCGGCGATCATCCACTACTCACCGATCCGCGGGTTCTGGCCACACCACACCTCGGAGCCTCCACAGAAGAAGCTCAGGAATCCGTCGCGATCGAGGCGGCCGACATCCTGACCGGGTTCCTGATCCAGGGCGAAGTCCGACACGCGGTCAACATGGCTCCGATTTCCGCCACCGAACTGGCCGGCATCCGAGTCTATCTCGACCTCGCGCATCGGCTCGGACTGCTGCTCGCCGAACGCAATCGCTCGAACCGAGTGAAGGCGGCTGGAGTGGAATATCGTGGTGAGGTGGCGGAAAAGAGCACGCGGCTGGTGACGGCCGGATTCGCCGCCGGACTGCTTAGCCAGGCGCTCGACGCCGAAGTCAACCTGGTCAACGCCGAATGGATGGCCGGGGAACGTGGAATCCAGCTGACCGAGTCGAGGACGTCTGAATCGGGCAGCTTCACAACCCTGATTCTCGCCTCGCTGACAACCGACTCGGGAACCCGCACCGCAGCAGCCACCGTCTTCGGTAACCAGTTCCTGAGGCTCGTTCGACTCGATGGCTTTCAACTCGATGCCTTCCTCGACGGACACCTGCTCGTCGTTCGACACCACGATGTGCCCGGATTGATCGGTTTCATCGGCAGCGTGCTCGGAGAACACCAGATCAATATCGCTCACCTGTCGCTCGGCCGCGAACAAGACGAACCCGGTGGAGACGCTCTCGCAGTGCTCAACCTCGATTCCCCGCCCGGTGATCTCGCACTCGATCAACTGCGAAGCCACCAGCAGGTGACCGACGTCGAATTGCTGAGCCTGCCGGCGGCCGGCACACCGTTGCCCTGGCTCGGTGGCTGATAAGAGCCGAACAATTCAGGCCTGAACTGACCACCGTCAGCGGTATTGCGTGCCCGAGATCCCACTGGTAGTCTCTGAGAAGTAGGCCATTTTGCTCGTTTTTTAGTCCGTATTGCTCCAACCCGGTCTCGACACAGGGAGCTACAACTCATGAATTTCCGCTCAAACACCGAAACCCAGCCACGACGATCCGGTTTCACACTGATCGAATTGCTCGTCGTCATCGCCATCATCGCTGTGCTGGCAGCACTGCTGCTGCCAGCTGTGCAACAGGTTCGCGAAGCCGCACGACGGACCGAGTGCATCAACAACATGAAACAAATGGTGCTGGCGATCCATAACTACGCCGACTCGTTCCACACCTTCCCATCAGGCTACATCCGCAGTGGCAGCTCCCAGTACATCGCCGCCAGCTTCCCCGAAGAAACTCAGGTCCCACTCGGCAAACCCGTCAACGGACAAAACCTCGTCGTCATCTACGGACCGCCACCGTCACAATACCAGGAATGGCGATTGTCGTTCGACTGGAGTTGGCAGGCTCTGATCCTGCCGCAAATGGGAGCCGGTGGAACAACCAATATCAACTTCAAGGAACGCAAGAACAGCCAGAACAACCTGCTCAAGATGAAACGAGAAATGACGTCGTATGTCTGTGGCAGCGCACGACTGGCCAGTCGCTCGCCCGGTGGCTTCGGCTACTCGACTTACCGTGCGAACATGGGCACCCGAGGCACCAACGGCACCATGTACGTCAACAGCCGGATCACCTTCCGAGATGTCGAAGATGACGACACGCACACGATCCTGATCGGCGAATCACTCATGGGACTCTGGGGCGACGGCTACAGCTGCTGTGCCCGAGTCGCCGACGACAACAATGACAATATCCCCGACCGGCTGACCGGAGGACAACCGCAAGCCTTCGACACCTGGTGGACCAACGCCGGAATCCACTACTTCGGATTCGGCAGCTGGCACCCCGATGTCGTCGTCTTCGGATTCGTCGATGGACGAGCCACAACCATCGACAAGAATATCGACTTCACCATTCTCAAAGCACTCGCCACCCGAAACGGTCGAGAAACCATCAACCTGCCCCGCTGACCCAACAGCCTACACCGAGCAGCCCACCGCCGAGTAATCTCAGGCTCGGTCGATCGGGAATGCCAGCACTCGCTCGATTCGATCCAGGCCCAGTGTGCACATCACCAGCCGGTCGAATCCCAACGCCACGCCGGCACATTCGGGCAATCCCGAACGCATGGCCCACTCCAGTCGACTCGTCTCCGGCAATCGCCGCCCACCCGCGACAACTCGAAGTCCCGACTGCTCGGCCATCCGCTCGGACAACTCGCCTACATCGGTCAACTCCTGGTACCCGTTGCAGATCTCCAGCCCGTCGATGTACAGCTCCATCCGCTCGGCAACCGACACCTCACCTGCTCGGATCCTCGCCAATGCCGCCTGGCTCGCCGGGTAGTCATACAGGAACTCGGGACCGTCACGACCCATCGTCGGCTCGACTCGCTCGCTCAACAACAGGTTCAACCACACGTCTCGGTCCGCTCGATCCAGACCGTCAGGAACCGTTTCCAACTCGCGACATGCCAGCAGTATCAATTCGTCAGCCGTCCGACCCAATACCTCGACCCCGATCGCCCGCACAAAAGCCTCGTCGTAACTCAACCTCCCAAACGACTCGCCCGTCGCCAGCCGATCGGCCCACACAGGCACCGTCCCAGCCGCCCGCCCCGCTTCACCCACCAACACCTCGACCCACTCCATCTGCTCAAAATAACTCGAGCCCGGTTCGTACCACTCGATCATGGTGAATTCGGGGTTGTGCCGCGGGCCCGCTTCATCGCGTCGAAACGCCCGGGACACCTGGAAAATCGGCCGCGCCGAATCGGCCACCAGACGCTTCATCGAAAACTCTGGCGAGGTCTGCAAAAACAACCGGACACCGCCGGGCCCCTCGACCTCGAAAGGATCGA
>CAVOEV010000323.1:0-4692 GCA_963694825.1 Planctomycetota bacterium | reverse complement strand
TTTTCGCCTTTTGCTCGAGTGGTTTCGGGGATGCAGTACATTGACGAGATCACCTCCGAGTACGGCGAGAGGCCTCAGCAGGGAACGATCGAGCGCGAGGGCAACTCGTATCTCAAGCGTGACTTCCCGAATCTCGATTACGTGAAAGCGGCGATGATTAACGAGTCGGACGATGGTGACGACACGACAGGGAACTGACAACAAACCGGAGGGACAGGTGATGACGGGCAGGGCGAAGTGGACGCGTTGGATGAGTGCGGGGCTGGTGTTGTGTCTGGCTGTGGTCTTGCTGGGTGCAGCTGACGAGAAGAAGCCGTCGGCGAAGTCATCGGTATCGGTGGCGTTGCCTAAGCCGAATCCTCCGAAGGGTCCCGAGAGTTATCGGGTGAAGTTTGTGACGTCCGGTGGCGACTTCGTTGTCGAGGTGACTCGGAAGTTTGCTCCGATCGGAGCCGACCGGTTCCACGAGGCGGTCAGCGGTCGTTTTTTCGACGAGTGTCGTTTTTTTCGCGTGGTGCCGAACTTCATTGTTCAGTTCGGGATCAACGGTGATCCGAAGGTGCAGAGTCGCTGGCGGCGAGCCAGCCTGCGGGACGATCCGGGAGTTGGCAAGACCAACGCGAAGGGCACATTGACATTTGCCACCGCCGGACCCAACACCCGAACGACTCAGCTGTTCATCAACCTCAAGGACAACGCATTCCTGGACAAGCTGGGTTTCACTCCGTTCGGGACGGTGGTCGAGGGTTTTTCGGTGGTACAGAAGATCAACGCCGAGTACGGCGAGAAGGCTCAGCAGGGAGCGATCCAGAGCGATGGCAACGCGTATCTGAAGGCCGAGTTTCCTCGGATGGACTTCATCAAGACGGCCCGGGTGATGAAGTCAAAGCCGGCAAAGAAGGTCACGAAGGAGTAGTGGCTGTCGCAGCCGTTGTTCAGACGTCGTAGTACATCGAAAATTCGAAGGGGTGCGGTCGTTGGCGGATCGCATCGACTTCGTATTCGGTTTTGTACCACGACCAGGTGTCGATCACGTCTTCGGTAAAGACGTCTCCTCGGAGCAGGAACTCGTGGTCATTCTTGAGAGCGGCCAGGGCTTCGTCGAGTGAGCCAGGCAGTCGGGTGACGTCGCCGAGTTCTTCGGGCTTGAGGTCATAGAGGTCTTTATCGAGGGGTGGTCCCGGTTCGATTTGGTTTTGGATTCCATCGAGGGCGGCCATCAGCATGGCGGCGGTACCGAGGTAGGCATTGGCGGCAGAGTCGGGGCAGCGGAACTCGAATCTTTTGTCTTCGGGTCTGGCGGCGTGGACGGGGATGCGGATGGCGGCCGAGCGATTTCGGTAGCTGTAGGTCAGGTTCACGGGTGCATCGAAACCGGCGACGAGTCGTTTGTAGCTGTTGGTGGTTGGGCAGCAGAAGGCCGAGAGTGCAGCGGCGTGAGCGAGGATGCCACCCATGGCGTACATGGCCAGTTGCGAGAGTCCTCCGTACCCGGATCCGGCGAACAGGGGTTCGTTGTTTTTCCAGAGTGAGAGGTTGAGGTGAAGTCCCGAGCCGTTGTCGTTCCAGATCGGTTTGGGCATGAAGGTCGCCGACTGTCCGGCTCGAGCCGCGGCATTCTTGACCAGGTAGCGAGTGCGGACCAGGTGATCGGCGGCGGTGACCAAGGGTTGTGGGGCGAGGTCGAACTTGCATTGTCCGGCCGAGGCGATGGCGTGGTGGTGTCCACGGACGGCGATCCCACACTCGGTCAGCGACTGCAGGATCTCGTTGCGTAGTTCCCGCAACGTATCGGTTGGCGGGACGGCAAGGTATCCCTGTCGGTGTCGGATCCCTGAGTTGTCGTTGGCTGCTGCCGGGTTGCCCGATTGCCAGGTCCCTTCACGACTTTCGATACGATAGAACGCTTCGTGTTCGTTCTGCCCGTAGTTCACGCTGTCGAAGACGAAGAATTCGATCCGCGGCCCGACGAGAGCCTGGTCGGCGAGACCGAGAGACTGCATGTAGTGTGCTGCTTTTCGGGCAACATTGCGCGGATCCTTGGCATAGTCTTCACGTGTGATCGGGTCCTGAATATTGGCCAGGATCGCCAGCGTGCCAGACTGGTAAGGGTCAACAAAGGCGGTTTCGGGTTGAGGCACGACGAGGATGTCGCTTTCGTTGATCGCCTGCCATCCCTGCAGGCTGGATCCACTGATCCCCAACCCATCCTCGAACGACGCTTCTGTCAGAGCATCGACGGGGATCGTGAAGTTTTTCTGGGTACCGGGAAAGTCCATGAACCGCAGGTCAACGGCTCGGATCTCGCGTTCGCGGCACAGTGCCAGGACTTCACGTGGTGTCATACTGTCTTCTCGATGCTGCCCACAGGTCGATGTGGTTGATGAGATCACAGGTTGCATGGTATGAGGTCTGCAAAAGACGTACCAGCAAGCCGTAGTGAGGTCGAATCTCCACGTGTCGCGCTTCGTGATTCTTGAACATGATCATCCCTGGCTTCATTGGGATCTGCTGCTGGACGTTCCGGCGTTGGAGGGTCTTTGGACATGGCGATTGCTCGAGCATCCGGCGACATCCGGAGCGATCCGGGCCGAGCGGTTGCCGGATCATCGTCGACGGTACCTGGACTACGAGGGGCCGATTTCCGGTAACCGCGGCAGTGTGACTCGTTGGGATGCCGGGGACTACGTGCTGCTGAGCGACG
The DNA here is from genome assembly GCA_963694825.1 of Planctomycetota bacterium. Classification (GTDB taxonomy): domain Bacteria; phylum Planctomycetota; class Planctomycetia; order Planctomycetales; family Planctomycetaceae; genus UBA8437. The sequence goes on along the minus strand of CAVOEV010000323.1, from coordinate 1,988 downwards.
AGTCTGACGGAGGCCTGTTGCTCGAATTCCGTGGCGACAAGCGACGTGGGGTGGCTCGACTCAGTCCAGCGGACACGGGTCAGTCCGAGCCGATGTGGACACTCGAATTCCAGCTCTGACCGGAATTCAGTTTTTCCGGAGAAACTGAGCGAGTCGGCGGAGGATTTGTTTTTGGGTGTTGGCGAGTTCGAACTGCCGCTGGTCCTTGTAGAGTTGAGCGAGCAGGTTGCGAGCCGGCAGCAGGTTGGGGTCGATGCCGATCGCGGTTTCCAGGGCGTTGATGGCGGCAGTCAGATCGCGTTGCTGGAGCAGGCAGAGTGCTCGCAGTTCCCAATCCGAGGCACTTCGGCGGAGCCGGGTCAGCTGGTCGAGATGCACGAGTGCCTGTTTGGGTTGTTTGCGGCTGTGGTGGTGACTGGCGAGTGCGAACAGTGCATTGAGTCGGGATTCGATGTTCAAAGTCGGTTGTTCGAGAGCGATTCGGGCATAGCTGACGGCTCGGAGCGGTTCTTTCTGGAACAGGAGTTGAGCGAGTGTGGCGTGGACGTCGGGGTCGCCCAGTCCGTCCTGTTGCGACTGCAGGAGCAGTTTCAGCGACTTGTCCCACAGCCGGTTCGATTCGGGTCCGGATGCGATTCCCAGTTTGAAGACTCGTCTCAGGTAAGCGAGTCCCAGCGATCGAGACTGGTCGGGTTGTGAGAATCGGGAGAGGTCGTGAATGGGTTCGAGGTCCTGGGTGTTGCTGGCCGCGGCTGTTGTGTTTGTGTTGTCGCGGTGGATTCCGATCCGGTGATGTGTCACGGCAACGTGGAGGGTATCGGTGGGGACGTTTGGCATGTGGCAGGCCAGGCAGTTGTCTGGCGGGCTGGTTTGTTGACGGTTGGCGTTCGATTCGTGGCAGGCGTCGGAGTTGTGGCAATTGAGGCAGGATTGTCGATGCCGTGCGGTTCTGTTGTTGGCGGGGGCCCGGTCGTGCGGGTTGTGGCAGGTCATGCACGAGAGGGTTTTCGATTCTTGGTAACAGGGGCTTTGCAGCAGTTGTTCGGTGTGTCCAACGACTTTCATTTGTTCGTTGGAATTGGTGGAGCGGTAGTAGTGTTGAAAGTCCTCGAGAGCGAGTCCGGGCCGATAGTCTGCGAGGCTGCGAGATCGAGCGGGGACGTAGGCTTGCGACTGCAGGTGGCACTGGTGGCAGACGGCTTCGGCCCGATCGCGAGACAGGTGCACGGGATTGACGATGGTGCGATCGTAGTTGTCGTCACTGGTGTCGAGTTCGTTTCCCGAGGTGTGTCGTTTGACGTGCAGTTCTCCGGGTCCGTGGCAGCGTTCGCAGCCGATGGCCAGTTCGGTCACCTGGATGCGGTGGTAGCTGCCATCGATAGCGTCGGCCTGACCGGCGTGGCAGAACAGGCAGTCGGCAGTGATTTCTCGTTGGAATCCGAGTTGGAACTTGTCGTCGTAGCCTGGCGACATGTCCCATCCCGGCTTGGCGGAGTACCAGGTCAGCGGCGATTCGACGAGGAACCCGTCAATTTCGCTCAGGTACATTGTGAAGTGGACTCCTGATCCGACGACGAACTGGATTTCGTGTTCGGCCAGGAGCACTGGTAGTCCATTTCCGGCGACGAGTTCTTCGCGGTGCAGCAGTTGCCCGTCTTGCCACAGGCTGTGGTAGCGTTTTCCGGAGCGTGAGTGTTCGACGGTTCCTGTTGCGGGTATATCGGGTGAGTGTGTGTCCGGTTGGATCTTGTGCATCGAGTGTGCCATTCCCGACTGTTGGTACGACTGCCACTGGTCTTCGTGGCATTCGCGGCACGCTTGGCTCCCGACGTGTTGGACATTGGTTGCGGTATTCAAGAACTCGCTTTTGGCCAGGGTGGTCAGTGGTGCGGGCTGGTCGTCATTGAGTTGTTGCTGATGGCGAGGTTGTGCGTTGGGAGTCTGGGTCGGCCGAGCGGATTGCCAGAGTGTGGTGACGAGGCCGAGTA
>CAVOEV010000322.1:0-4696 GCA_963694825.1 Planctomycetota bacterium | reverse complement strand
GCCGAGGTTACCGACCCCGACAACCGGCTCTTTCGGCGAGTTCCGGTGCGCCAGATGGAGGGCGAGGTGATGCGGGACAGCCTGTTGGCCCTCTCCGGCAAACTCGATGCCAAGGTCGGCGGAATGGTCTTGCCGAGTGCCGGGGCCGAGAGCGGTTTGCGGCGGACGATCTACTACCGCTACGCCCGCGACGACAAGTTCAAGATGCTCGAGACGTTTGACGCGGCGGGTGTCGAGGAGTGTTACCGACGTCACGAAACGGTCGTGCCGCAACAATCGCTGGCGCTGGCCAACAGCCGGATGGTGCAGACGCTCAGCGGGGCCATCGGCGAAAGGCTTTCGGTCGAATCTCACTCGGAATTTGTCACGGCGGCCTACGAGACGATTCTCGGACGAGCCCCCTCGAGTGTCGAACTCTCGATCACCATCGACGCCTGCGTGGCCCTGGCCGAACAACTCGGCAAGCAGGGACTCAAACCGGCTGTGGCACGAACAAGAGCACACCGGCACGTGGCTCACGTGCTGGTCATGCACAACGACTTCCTGGTCATTCGCTGAGAAGGTCGGCATCACATGGAAGCATCAGCACGATCCCCGAACCACTCGACACGGCGCGAGCTGTTGGGTTGGACCGGGATGAGCCTGGCCGGAGTTGCCCTGGATTCGATGATCGGTCGCGACCTGTTGGCCGAGACGTCCGCGGGGCCGCATGGTCCCGACCCGGCCGGTCGGCCACATCTCCCGGCGCGGGCCAAGTCGGTGATCTGGCTGATGATGCGTGGTGGCACGAGTCATCACGAGGGGTTCGATCCCAAGCCGGCGTTGAATCGCTACGCGGGCCAGACGCTGGCCGAGACCCCGTTTCTGGATTCCGTCGTCCAGTCGCCCTACTACCGCAACGTCCGCGAGCAGGTACTCAACAACATCATCAAGACCGAGCAGGCCCGGGTGCTGCCGCTGCAGAAGGGGTACCGGGCGTGTGGCGAGAGCGGAACCGAGGTCAGCGACTGGTGGCCCGAGACCCGAAAACTGGTCGACGACATCGCCGTCGTCCGCTCGATGTGGACCACCGACAACAACCACGGAGCCCAGTTGGAATTCCTCTCGGGTCACCACCTGCTCGACGGTTGCTTTCCCACGATCGGAGCCTGGATCCACTACGGCCTCGGCTCACTCAGCGACAATCTCCCCCAGTTCCTCTCGATCGGCGACCGCGGGATGGAGTCTCAGTGTTCCGGTGGCACCGACGCCCAGTACCTCGGTCCCCAGCACGAGGGGACCTGGTTGAAGGTCGATCCGAAGAACCCGCTGCCGTACGCCAACAGCGCGGCAGAGATCAGCCGACCGGTCCAGGGGATCAAGCGGGACCTGCTCAGTCGCCTGCAGGCCCAGGCGGCGCGGGAGTACGCGTCGGACGAGAAGTTACGGGCCCGGATCAAGTCCTACGACCTGGCGTTTCGCATGCAAACGACGGTTCCGGAGATCATGAACCTGGGCAGTGAAACCAAACAGACCCAGGCACTCTACGGCCTCGACAACCCGGCCACGCGTCCATTCGGCCAGAACCTGCTGGCCACCCGTCGGCTGGTCGAGGAGGGCGTAAGATTCGTGCAGGTGTTTCATGGAGGCGGAGCCGCCGGGGCCTGGGACGCTCATGCCAACCTCATCGACAACCACACCCGCATGTGCGGCCAGGCCGACAAGCCAATCGCCGGTTTGCTGAGTGACCTGAAGCAGCGAGGATTGCTCGACGAGACCATCGTGGTCTGGACCAGCGAGTTCGGACGCACGCCCGGTGCCCAGGGCAAGAACGGCCGCGATCACCACAACTACGGGTTCTCGATCTGGATGGCCGGAGGCGGGATCAAGGGTGGAGTGGTCCACGGAGCGACCGACGAACTGGGGTTCCACGCGGTCGAAAACCGACACTACGTCACCGATGTCCACGCCACACTGTTCCACCTGTTGGGCCTGGATGCCCGGCGACTCGAAATCCCCGGCCGCAAACGGTTGGAAATCGACTATGGAGAGCCGATTCTCGATATCATCGCCTGATCAGCCAGAATCTATTTTTTCGATTCTTGCCAGAGGAAACTCACCGGATGTCCCAGGATTTTGAAGGCCCCGACCAGGGCCAGAACCCTCTGTCGGCCGACCCCTTGCAATACCGGCCGACACCGCAGCCCGAAGAAGGTGACGCGACCGGTGGGATCATCCCGTACAAGAACGGGCCGGCGCTGGCTGCCTATTACCTGGGTATCTTCTCGTTGCTCCCCTGCATCGGGCTGGTGCTGGCGATTCCCGCATTCATCCTGGGTATCATGGGGCTGAAGAAGAGGAAGGAGAACCCGGCCGTCAAGGGGTCGGCTCATGCCTGGGTCGGCATCATCATGGGAGGCATCTTCACCCTGGTGTGGGGCGCGGCGATCGTACTGATGTTCTTAAATTTTTTCACAAACCGGTTCTAACCCTTTAGCCAACGCCAGCCTTGCGGACGTGTACCCGGAGCCACGATGAATTCGACACCGCCGCTGAACGAACTGAACCCGGACGAAGAATCGGTGATCCTGCACAAGGGAACCGAACAGCCCTTCAGCGGCGAGTACACCGATCTGAAGGACACCGGCACGTTCGTGTGTCGACAGTGCAACGCACCGCTGTACCGGTCGGTCGACAAGTACGACAGCCGTTGCGGCTGGCCGAGTTTTGACGACGAAATTCCCGAGGCGGTGCTTCGCGAAGCGGACTCCGACGGAAGTCGCACCGAGATTCTCTGCCGGCGGTGTGGCGGTCACCTGGGACACGTCTTTCTAGGTGAAGGCCATACACCCAGGAACACTCGCCACTGCGTCAACTCGATCTCGATGCAGTTCATCGCTGAAGGTGATCCCATGCCGCCGCTGTTGGGATGCACCCGGTAGCTGAGTTTCGCCCCCTCCTCCTACTACTACTAGTCCCATCGAGGCTCCTAATGGCACATCGCCCTGCAACTCGCATCATTCTCGGCCTGCTTCTGCTCAGCGTGTCATGGTCGCCAGTGTTGGCTGCCGAAGCTCTCGAAAAGACTCGGACCAACCGCCGCGATGGGGCGAAGCTGGTCCTGGTCCCCGCCGGGCGATTCCTGATGGGATCGATGCCCAAAGAGATCGATCCGCAGTTCACCGAGACTGGCCTGCCCGATGCGTGGAAGACTCATACCAAGGACGAATCTCCACGTCACGCCCGCTCGATCGACGCGTTTTACATGTACCGTTACGAGGTCACGAATTCGCAGTACCACAACTTCACCACCGCCACCGGACACCGCACACCACCTCATTGGAAGGGCCCCGATTTCCCGAAGGGGAAACGGAATCACCCGGTGGTCGAGGTAAACTGGAACGACGCGACGGCCTACTGCAAGTGGGCCGGCACCAGCCTTCCCAGTGAAGCTCAATGGGAGTACGCGGCTCGGGGCGCGGGCAAGAAGACCGCCGACGGAAAACTCGAACCCAGCCTGGCCTTCCCGTGGGGCAACAACTGGGACCGTACGCTCTGCAACAACTCGTCGTACCATGCCGGGCGAGACCTGGTCAGTGCCAAGACGTGGGACGAGTGGTACAAGGGCGATCAGAAGGTGGACTACCCGCTGACGACCCGGGTCGGATCGTTCAAGAAGTCGCGAAGTCCCTTCGGCATCGACGACATGGCCGGCAACGCCTGGGAGTGGTGCCTGGACTACCAACTGCCCTACCAGAGTGACACTCTGCCGACGAAGTCGACTTTGCGATCCCGGCGTGGCGGATCCTGGGCCAATGTCGCCTTGCACCTGCGCAGTGCCGATCGCCAAGGCGCCCTCGCCGACAACCTGAACCTCTACACCGGCTTCCGCTGTGTGATGCCAGCCACCAAGCCGCGGAACAAGGGGCCTGTCGAAGTCCAACAGGCCGGCGACCGATTCATCAACTTCGTATTGAAGGAGATCGAGACGGCCGGAACGCGGATGGAGGGGATCACTCGGGCAGCCAACCGGGCCGCCGACCGCATCGTGCACCTCGATGGCAACCTGCTGTCAGCCGGCGACCAGAGCTTTTCGCTGGAACCGGTCTGGCGAGCCGGAGGGATCGCCTTCTCGAGGCAGTACACTCCCGAGGGCTCGGCCGCCGGATTCAAAAAACTCGACTCGCCCGAGGACAAGGTGCCCTACTACCGCACCAAGGACTTCGTCGAACACTTCACCGTCAAGAAGGCCACGGCCAGGGACGTGGTGCTGCTGGGCTTCGAAAACGAGACCGAAGAACAGAAACACGCGGTGCCGTTGGCTCGCCAGTTGCTGGAGGACAACGCCTTGGTCATCTTCTTCGGTTCGGCCACCGCGGCAGCAAGACTGAGTAGCGAGGTCGGAGCCAACGACAACCTGATGACGATCACTCACACCGTCCCCGACGGCGGGGTGCTGTCGATCGACGGCTGGAAGGACAAGATCTGCTCGGGCCGCAGCATCGCCAACCGGCTTTACCTGTGGGCGTTCGAGGCCGAGTTGATCGGGGCATTCCTGCGTCGCGGCAAGATGCCGGGAATCCTGCTGTCGGTGACCTACGAAAGTCCCCAGGTCTTCAACCAGCCACTGCTGAATACCTACAAGTTCGTACCCGCATTCAACGTCAGCCCCGTCGCCGAAGGTCAACTCGGGAAGACCTACCTGGCTCACATCGAC
>CAVOEV010000321.1:0-4749 GCA_963694825.1 Planctomycetota bacterium | reverse complement strand
GTTTTCGCCGAATCCATGTGACGAGTATATCGAGACGGGTTTGCAGGATGCCAATTCGAGGTGGGATTTTAGCGGCTAAACGGGTTGTGGGTAGTTGGTGTTGTTGGAGGCGATCGAAAACGTGGGGATTGGTCGGGCGATGGGAATTGCGGCTTGTCGAGCGGTTTAGAATCGAGGCTCGGATCGAATGGTCCAGACCGCGATCAAACTTGTGGCCGAGGCGAGTGGATGTTGCGAGATCGACTGGAATCTCTGTTCGCGTGGCTGCGTCGAGTGATCACTCAGCCGTTCAGCGAACTGAATCGTTGGCAGCGAGCGGTCCGTTTCGGCTACGACCTCGGCCGTTACGGGGCTCGGCAGTTGAAGCACGATCGTGCTCAGCACATGGCGGCGGCCCTGTCGTTTCGCACTCTGTTCAGTTTGCTGCCGGTGCTGGTGGTGGCCACCTTGGTGGTCAAGGGGTTGATTGGCCTGGAACCGTTCCTGGCGATGGCCGAAGAGCTGCTTGTGTCGGTCGGCTTGGACACGATCCGCGTAATTCCTTCGGACGGAGTATCCGAGCAGTCTCAGACGATCAGTGTCTGGCTCAAGGAGATGTTTGGCCAGGCGGCCAAGGTCAACCTGGCGGCCGTGCACTGGATCGGTGTCGCGTTGATGCTGTATGCGGCCTTGTCGCTGATGGTGACGATCGAGAACTGCCTGAACGTGATCGTGCGTGCACCGGTGGGTCGTCGCTGGAGTCGGCGTGTGCCGTTGTACTGGTTCGTGCTGACGGTCAGTCCGCTGCTGGTCGTCTTGTGGTATTTCCTCAACCATCGTTTCGACATGTGGATCACATCGATCGAAGCGTGGCACTGGCTGGCCTACATGGCCTGGTTGTGTTGGAACCTGTTCTTTGCCTGGTTGTTGATGTTGTCGGTCTACATGCTGGTCCCCAGCAGCCAACCGAAATTCCGGCCTGCGGCGGCCGGTGCCGGAGTCGCGGCGGTGCTGTTGGTGTTGGGCCTGAGAGGTCTGGGTGCGTACCTGAACTATGGTTTCATGGTTGGGCAGCTCTACGGATCGCTGGGCCTGGTGCCTCTGTTCATGATCTGGGTCTACCTGATGTGGCTGACGGTTCTGTTTGGGCTGGAGGTGTGTGCCATCCTTCAGGCGTTGCCCGGTCGACGACTTGAAGAGTTGGAACGGGACCGCAAGTCCGAATCCCTGGTCGACCCGGCGGCGGTGGTTGCGGTGATGGAGGTGATTGGGACGCGGTTCAGCGACGGTCAACCGACGACCTTGGTGCAGGTGTGCGACGCGACAGGTCTCCCGGAACAGGCCGTATCGAAGATGTTTTCGGGCCTGTTGATGGAAAACCTGCTGCATCGACTCGACGGCCCGGCTGACACGGTTGCGTTGTCGAAGCCTCCGGAGCAGATCACCGGAGTCGAGTTGTTGGAGGTGGCATTTCGGCTGGTCGATTCGGGTCAACCGGTCGCCGGGTCCCGTCTGCTCGATCGACTCCGCCAGGTACAACGCGACCTGGTGGCAACGACGACATTGGCCGGGCTGGTCGAACAGCGATCGGCGTAGCCTGGGTTCCACTCGCAGTGGGATCCCGATTCAATTCCGCGTCGGCATCGGTGCCTTGATGCGAGTTCGCCAATCGACCATCAGCTTGTGCAGTCGAGCGGCGACTTCGGGTTCGGCCTCGAGCAGGTTTTTTGATTCCCCGATGTCGCGACCGGTGTGATACAGCTCGAGTCGTCCGTCCTCGAAGAACTCGATCAGTTTCCAGTCACCTTGTCGGACGGCTGCGGCCGGAGTGGTTCGCCAGGCGCCCTGGTATCCATAGGCTTGCAGGTAGCCGGGGAAGTGCCAGAACAACTCGCGTTCGGACAGGGGTTTGCCATGTAGCAACCCGACAAAACTGACACCGTCTGAGGGTTGGTTCTCGGGCAACGTGGCTCCGGCGATCTCGGCGAGCGTGGGGTAGAAGTCGACGGTGATCAGTGGAGTCGAGCAGGTCGAGGCGGGTCGAATGTGTCCGGGCCAGCGAACGATCATCGGCACGCGGATGCCGCCTTCGTAGAGCATCCCCTTACCGCCTTTCAGCGGAGCGTTATCGGTGATGCCATTGGGGAGTATCTTGTTGGCCGAGGTGTAGCCTCCGAGTCCACCGTTGTCGGAGGTGAAGATGACGAGTGTGTTGTCGGCGATCTTCGTGTCCTCGAGTGTCTTGAGCACCAGCCCGACTCCGGCGTCCATCGTCTCGACCATCGCGGCATATTTCGGGTTGTTGTGTCCCTTGGCGGTTGCTCGTCGGGCATATTCGGCGGCGAGTGTCTTCTTGGCCTGGATCGGAGTGTGCACGGCGTAGTAGGGCAGGTAGAGGAACAGCGGCTTGTCGGGTGAGGTTTGAACATGTTGGCGGATGACTTGAGCGGCTTCGGCACTGAGTCGATCGGTGAGGTGTTCGCCCTTGGGTCCGTTGTCGAGTTGTGGATTTCGGTAGGGCGAGAAGTATCCGCCTCGTGGCGAGCCGGACTGGTTGCCGGCGAAGTTGATATCGAAGCCCTGTTGTCGGGGTCCGGCGGTTGGTGGCGAGCCCAGGTGCCATTTTCCGAAGTGAGCGGTGCTGTAGCCTGCGGCCTGCAGGGTTTCGGCCAGGGTGATGATCTTGGTGTCGAGCACGGTCGTGTTGTTGACCGGGACCAGTTTTCTGAGTCGTGCCGGGCCGCGGGCTCCGCTGCCGACGGTGTAGATGCCGTGTCGCGGCGAATACTGCCCGCTCATCAGGCACGCTCGCGTCGGGGCACAGTTGGGACCGCAGGTGTAGGTTGCGGTGAAGGTCATGCCCGAGCGGGCGAGTCGGTCGAGGTGAGGCGTGCGGTAGTAGCCGCTGCCGAAGCAGGCCAGGTCGGTGTAGCCCAGGTCGTCGGCGACGATCAACACGATGTGCGGAGGTGCCGAGCGAGCGGGCGAGGTGAGTGCGGTGATCAGGACCAGGAGTGTCAGCAGGCGAATGGGCATATTGTTTGGTAGGCCAGGCTATGCCTGGCGCGTCTCAAGGTTCGACGTTGTGAGATAAGGAACCGGCGCACTGACGGATGCGAGTCTGGAACAGCCTGACCTACCTGTTTGGGATCTGCAGGAGGTCGATTCCTTGGCGGTCTTTTCGGATTCGCAGTTTCAGTCCCCAGATGGCGGTCTTCTGCTGTTTGCCTCGTGGGTCGTAGTACGCGACATAGATCGATCCATCGTCGAGCTCGGTGCCGATGGCGTAGACGTAGACGGACGGGTCGATCCGAAAGCCTCGATCTCGAGCCGGAGCGGTCCAGGTGTGACCGTGATCGTCGCTGAAGATCAGCTGCAGCCCGCCGGTGCCTCCGAACCCATACAGGCAGACGATGGTGTCATCCTTCAGAGTCAGCAGGCAGGGGGCGACCATCTTGATCCCGGTCGGTTGCGGTTGACTCCAGTTGCGGCCGTCGTTTTTCGAGAAGGCGAGTTCCCCGTTTGGTCGAGCGAACATCACGATCTGGCCGTTGGCGGCTCGAGTGATGGCCGGTTCGTCGAGTGCTCCGACGGTCCCCTTGAGTCGCGACAGGAATTGCCAGCTCTTGCCCTGGTCGTCGCTGCGGTAGACACCGAGTTCTTCGCGGCCTGTCCAGGTCTCTTTGCCGTAGGTGCTCAACAGGATTCTCCCGTCGGGCAGCACGACCGGCTTGCCACACATCCGATCGTAGTAGGCAAACGGTGAGGGCATGTAGACGGGTTTGGACCAGTTGCGTCCGCCGTCGGTCGATCGGATCGAAGCGACTCGGCTGTTCTTGTTCCGGCCGGGTGGTGGTTTGTCGTAGCCGTACCAGTTGTCGATGACGAAGAAGACGCAAACGAGTGTGCCGTCGTCGAGTTCGACGATGACCGGGTGCCGGTCGTCGCCGGGCGTATCGACCAGTGTGACGGGTTGCGACCAGCTGTGGCCGTTGTCTTTCGAGCGGCACCAGAGTCCTCGGCCGCCGGTCGGTGCGTCGGCGTTCTTGGGAAATCCGGCGGCGATGTATTGATCGAGTAGTGGTGGCTTGAGATTGATGGGGGTGGGGAACGAGACGTGCCAGTAGCCGGCCGAGAACGAGCAGAGCAGGTCGCCGTTCTTGAGTTGGATGACGGATTCCCAGCCGATGAATCCGGTGCAGCCTCGGTAGGCGGGGTGCGGGTTGATGTTGGGGCCGGTGATCATTTTCCGTCGTATAAGGTAGTCGCCGGTCGAGTGATCCTCGACGACGCGAACCTGGAATTCCGGATCGGCCGCGTCGCAGGCTGTGGCAAGCAGGACGGAAGTGATCAGCAGTAAGAGCCGGTTGGGCATGTTGACCTACGAGTTGTCCGAGTCGGCGGTGACGAACGATTTGAGTGCAAAGCCGCTGATGATGCTCAGCGCGATCAGGCCCACAAAGGGTACCGGAGCCATGTCGGTTTCCAAGCCGTGCGTCAGGTTGACTCCGAAGATGGCCGACAGCGTGGCCATGGGGAAGAAGAAGGCCACGAGCACATTGAGTCGATGTGCCGAGCGGGCCATCTGGAGTCCGGACCTGGCCTGGCTTTCGGCCTGCAGTGCGGTTGTGAAGCCGAGTGTATTTTTGGCGTCCTGGTAGGCGAGTTCGGCCATGCGTTCGACCTGGTTGGCTCGATCGCGAAAGACGATAATTTCGTCGGCTGCCGGGAGCATTTCCCGAGCGTGTTGGAGAGCGGAGTGCAGGTTGC
>CAVOEV010000320.1:0-4803 GCA_963694825.1 Planctomycetota bacterium | reverse complement strand
GAGCCTGGCTGACCTACGGCCTGGGATCCGAATCCGACAACCTGCCCGGCTACGTCGTACTGGCGGCTGGGCGTGGAGCCAGTGGCGGATCGTCCAACTGGACCAGCGGGTTCCTGTCTTCGACCTATCAGGGAGTCCCCTTCCGAGACCAGGGCGACCCGATCCTCTACCTCTCCAACCCGCCCGGTATCGCGCGCACCAGCCAGCGACGCACACTCGATGCTCTCGGACAACTCAATTCGCTCCGCTACCGGGACGTCCGAGACCCCGAAATCGCCAGCCGGATCGCACAGTACGAACTCGCATTCCGTATGCAATCGGCCGCCCCGGAACTGACCGACCTCAGCGGCGAAACACGACACACGCTCGAAGCCTATGGAGTCAATCGCACCACCCCGCGACCAACCGCCTCGATGCAGTCCGGAGACACCTATCACCGCTTCTCGGTCAATTGCCTGTTGGCTCGGCGGTTGGTCGAACGAGGCGTCCGGTTCATCAACGTGATCCACGCCTCGTGGGACCAGCACGGTAAGCTGGCCCATGACCTGAACTGGAACTGCCGGATGGCCGACCAACCGATCGCCGCCCTGATCGACGATCTCAAGCAACGAGGCCTTCTCGACGAAACACTCGTCGTCTGGGCCAGCGAATTCGGACGCACGCCACTGGGCCAAGGCAACGACGGTCGTGACCACCATCCCAATGCGTTCAGTGTCTGGATGGCCGGAGGCGGAGTGAAGGGGGGCACCGTTTACGGGGTCACCGACGAACTGGGCTGGGCGCCGGCCGAAAACCCCGTCCACGTCAATGACTTCCAAGCCACGATGCTGAAACTCTTCGGCATCGACCACGAACACCTCGCCGTCAATCACCGAGGCCTCGACGTCCGACTGACCAACCTCGGCGGCAAGGTGATCGACGATGTGATCGCCTGATTCGCCGTGCTACACGTCGTAACCGCTGGCCAACAGCATCGCCCGGTGAACGGCCAACTCGTGATCCAACCCGTAGTCGTTCTCTTTCTCGCTTCGAACCACCGCCGCCAAATCCAAGAACGCACTCACGAAGATCCCCGGACCCTTCTCCAACGTGATCTCCTGGTACCCCGTCTTGTAACCCTCGTGTGGCTTCTCCAACGCCAGCTGAAACGTGTTTCCTCCCAACGGACGCAGGTCGAACGTGCCGTATTCACCGCACACCGTGAACTGACGACGACGAAAACCCTCGTACTCGATCAGCGCACTCCGAACCGATGCAACTGCGTTGGGATAATCGAATACGGCCAACTGGTTGTCCTGCAACGGGTCTTTCTTGGGATGAGTCTTCCGACCATGAGAAGTCACCTTGCTGGGCGGACCCAATACCCGAACCATCGCGTCGATCACGTGACAACCAATCTCGAACATCGATCCACCCGCATACCGTGACAGGTACTTTCGAGTCGAATCGTTGACTTTCTTGCTCATCACCGCGTGCACTTCAAACACATCACCCAGCATCCCGTCAGCCACCGCCTTGTAACACCACTGCAACGCCGTGTGGTAACGGTAGATGTAGCCCATCTGCAGGTGACGCTTCTTCTCTCCCACCTTCTTCAGCAACGCCGCAAAGTCCGCCAGGTTCTCACCCGCCGGCTTGTCCAGATGGATGTGCATCCCCGCATCAATGCAACGGTTGGCCGTCGGCAACAGGTCCTGAACCTCCGTCTCGACCACTACCGCCTGCAGGCCACTGGTGTTGAGCAGCTGTTCCTCGGTGATCACCTTCACGCCCTGGTACTCGGCGCCGATCGCCTTGCGACGCTCCGGGTCGTTCTCGACGATCCCCACCAGTTCGAAGTCGTCGGTGACCTGCTTGAGTTGGGCGAAGACGCCGCGGGCATGAGCATGACCGGTGCCGATCTGGCCGATCTTGATTTTCGGCTTCTTCGCCCGGGCCACTCGGCCTGCCGCGGCGGGCTGGGACAAATCGGCTGCCACTGAAAGACCTGCCGCGGCGGTGCCGGCCAGGAACGCGCGTCGATCAACGGATGTCATAAGAAACTCCTCGGTTGGCCTGTGGCTTCCTCGCTTGTCATCCCGAGCGAAGCGAGGAACGACGGAGGTTCGTCTGGCAATTACCATACCCGATGCGGGGTACGCTCCGCATGCCAACCACGCCTCACTACACTACCCCTTGGCTTTACCATCAGGACACCTCGCAATGCTCAGCCACTCTCGCACACTCGCTACTCTCACTCTCAGCGTCACGCTGCTGGCAGCCTCCACCTCGTTCGCCTACCAGGAATCCCGGCAGGAGATTGACCGCAGCAAGGCACTCAAGACACTCGTCGAGCAATTCCTGGCCTCAACCAAGTCGGGCGACAAGGAGAAGGTGGCCGACTTGATCAAGGCCCTGAAACTTGTCGAGCCCGCCGCGTTCTTCTCAACCGTCTTCGATGCCGAAAACGCCAAGCGACTCACCGCCGAGCACGCCCGCTTTTCACGGTCCTTCGACCAACAGCTGCCGATGCTGTTTTCCGCCATGCTGAAACGGAAGCGGACCGAGATCACCGTGCAGCGGCATGCCCAGGCCAATCCCAAGGCCAACGGCAATCAGAACAAGACGCTCCAGGCCATGAAAAAACCCCTCTCGCTGTACTCGGTGCGATTCGTCGAGCCGGGCAAGACACTGGGGACTCATGTCTACAACTTCGTCTACTTCGACAAAGCCTTTCGGCTGGTCGGGGTTATGCGAGACATCGCTCCGCCAGCCTCTCCCCAGGCACTGGCACTCAAGAAACAACTCGCCACCGCACTCGCTGCGTCACGTCTGGCCGGCCCCGGCAAACTGACTCCCGAACTCAAGGCACTCCTGCTGCCAAACCACCAGAAGTGGTTCCTCGAGATCTTCGGAGCCAAGCACGGCCCCAAGCTCGCCAGCGACTACGCCGCGGATACCAAGAACTTTGACACCGAGATACCCGCGCTGTTTACCAACCTGGTCAAGCGAGGTCAGACCGAGATCAATGTCCTGCGATTCACCGCGCCGAATCCCAATGCCACGGGCAACCAGCGGTTCGCCCTGAAGGCCATGGTCAAACCCACCGCCCTGTACTCGGCCCGTTTCGTCGAACCAGGGAAGCCGCGAGGCGGGCACCTGTACTCGTTCGTCGAAATCGAGGGCAAGTTCTACCTGGCGGGCAAGATGAGAGGTCTGCCTGCGGATTGATGCCCTGGTTTCGGCCCACGAGACCCAAGCAAACCCAGCCGGGAACTCGCTCGATGAAACACCTCTCGCCGATGCAACCGACCTCGCTGCTGGCCACCTGCCTGCTGGTGCTGACGGCCACTGCCGAGATGGCTCGGGCTGAAGTCCCGATTGCCTTCCCGCTGAAGGCCAAGCGTGTCCTCTTCCTGGGCGATTCGATCACCCACGCCGGAGGCTACATCGCCTGGATCGAAACCCAGTGCCGGCTGCAGGGTGTAAGCCCCATGCCCCGCTTCTACAACGTCGGGCTCTCCAGCGAGACCTGCTCGGGCCAGTCCGAGCCGGCTCACCCCTTCCCGCGTCCCGACGTCCACGAACGGCTGGACCGGGCACTGAAGAGAATCGAGCCCGACGTGGTCGTGGCCTGCTACGGGATGAACGACGGCATCTACCATCCGTTCTCCCAGGAACGGTTCGAGATCTACCAGGACGGAGTCAACCGGCTGATCAAGAAGGTTCACGCCACCGGAGCCAAGCTCGTCCTGATGACGCCTCCTCCCTTTGATGCCGTCCCACTGAAGAAGCGGAAGGGAGCCCTGCGACCAGCCGGGTCCAAGCAGTTCGCCTACTTCGGCATCTACGAACATTACGACCGGGACGTCATTTCGCGGTTTGCCAAGTGGGTCATGAAACAAAAAGACCGCGTCGAAATGGTCGTCGACCTGCACACGCCGATCACCAACCACCTGGCCGAACAACGCAAGGCAAACCCCCAGTACACGCTCTCGCCCGACGGCGTGCACCCCAACCCGCTCGGACACCGCATCCTCGGCGATACCGTTCTACTGGCTTGGGGCATGCCCGCGGTCACCGAACCTGACCCAAAACTGCTCCGCCTGATTCAGCAGAAGACCGCCGTCCTGCACGATGCATACCTCTCCGACATCGGCCACAAACGACCGGGTGTCAAGAAGGGACTGCCGGTGAAAGAAGCCGAACACAAGGCCGCCGAGCTACTCAAGCAGGCTGCCCCACTGATCAAGAAACAACGCACCCCCGGGTCGAGCACTCGGAGATCCACTGCGGGCACCATTTACCAGGTGCACTACCCCGCAACGATTCAACCCGGCCAACTGAGAATCGGAGCCGACTACTACCTGTGGGTCCCCGAAAAGACGAAGACCCTGCGTGGCGTCATCGTCCACCAGCACGGGTGCGGAGTCGGAGCCTCCCGAGGCGGGCGCACGGCCGCCGATGACCTGCATTGGCAGGCACTGGCTCGCAAGTGGAACTGTGCACTGCTGGGATCGATGTACGAGCCGCGACGTGAGATCAACTGCCGCTGGTGGTGCGATTCTCGAAATGGATCCAACGACCGGTTCCTCGAAGCACTCGACCACTTCGCACAGGCCACCGATCACGCCGAACTGAAAACTGTACCCTGGTGCCTTTGGGGACACTCCGGTGGCGGGTTCTGGGCCAGCCTCGTCCAGGCCAGGCACCCCGAACGGATCGTCGCCATCTGGTTCCGCTCGGGAACGGCCTTCGGCTACTGGAGCAAGGGCGAAACCACGCCGCCCAAACTCCCCGACGCTGCCTATGCAATTCCCATGA
>CAVOEV010000319.1:0-4926 GCA_963694825.1 Planctomycetota bacterium | reverse complement strand
GTTGTGCTGACGTCAATGGGTCAGGACAGCAGCAAACCGAAGGCGAAAACTTCGAAAGCTGCCGTGTCGAATACTCGATCGGGAAAGACTCGGACCTTCACAGCCCCTCGCTATTCGGTCCAATTCGATTCGTCTCAGAAACTGCTACTGATCACCGACAACTCGTACAGCCAGTTGTATATTTACGACACGGCCAAGAGTGGTGCTTCGACGTTAAAGTCGCGTATCGATTTGAGGCAAACCGGAGCGAGTCAGTTGCGAGGTGTCGTGGCTGGTCCCAGCGGCAAACCGCAGCAGAAAAAGGCGGCCAAGAAGCCTGCGGCCAAGAAGCCTGCGGCCAAGAAGCCTGCCGGGAAGTAGCCTGCCGGGAAGACGGTTTGGTCGTGATTTGAGGGATATTGAGCGGGTTCGGCCGTTCCGTGGTCCGCGGGTAAGCGATTCGCTTACAGGCAAAGACAACCGCCCCGGGGACCAGAATGGTTCCCGGGGCGGCGTCTAGACGTGACGTGGTGGTTCTGTGTGTCCTAGCGAACCGCCTCGCTGAGCATCTTCGAGTTGGGCACGCTGTGCCGCTGTGTCAGTCCATCGACGGTGGTTTCGATCACCGTGGCGACCGGACCGACTTCACGGACGACGCCATTGATACCGGCCACGCTGACCGAGTCGCCCGACTGCATGCGTTGTCGGACGTAGTAGCCGGACATGATGCCACCGGCGACATCTCGTCCGCCGAGTCCGACTGACAGTCCGATGCCCAGTGCCATGGCACCGAAGGCGATCAGGATCAGTTGGTTGAGCAGCGCGAACTGGATTTCGAGCTGTTCGAACGCAGCGATGAAGGTCATCAGGCTCAGGATGTAATACGCTCCGCTGGCCAGTCGATCGGCGTAGCTGATCCCGATCCGATCGGCGGCCGTGGCGATCACGCCTCGAAGGAACGAAGCGATCAGCAGTCCGATCAGGACTACCGTGGTGGCGGCCAGGAGTTTGGGAATGTAGTCGACGAGTTTCTGCGTGGCTGCCGAGAGTGACGGCAGGTTGAGCAGGTTGAAGGCAGCGACCACGAACACGCACATCAGGAGCCAGAAGACCAGTTGAGCAACGACGGCCGAGAGGCCTCGTTCGATACCACCCGTCTTCATCGAAGCCGCCAGTCCGCTCCGTTCGGCGGCACCGTCGAGTCCGATGCGTTGTCCCAGCGCGTCGGCACCTCGAGCCAGCAATCGGGCCACGATGTAACCGATCACCAACACGCCGACCATGGCCAGCACGGCGGGGACGAGGTTAATGACTGGTTGAAAGGCGTTCTCGAGCGCCGTGCCGAGTTTACTGACTCCGGTTTTGACGGCCGTTGTGGCCTGCTCGACGGGAGCCACTGCCAGCGTCGTGGACAGTAGAATATTCATGTCAGTCTCCTTCTTCTAGTGCGTCCGTCGTCCTTTCGCCGGGTCGGTCCCTCGGACGGCGTCCGCACAGTTGTTGTTTAGAGTCTTGGGTCAGTCGTCTTCCTGGGTTCCTTTGTCTGCTCCGGTCGATCGGCGAGGCGAGCCAGAGAGTGTGTGAATCAGCAGGTGTGCAATTGGATCGAGCATCGTGGCGATCACCATTGGGATGGCGGCTGTGAGAAACATGATCCAGTGATTCAGTTGTAGTGTTCGGTTGAGTCGGGTTCGGACGGCTTTTTCGAGGTCATTGGGGACCGGTGGCACTTCGGCGACGGCCAATTGGTGAAGCAGTTGGCTCTCGAAATCTCTGTCGTTGTTTTCGAATTGGTTCATTGGCCGTATCTCTCTCGCAATCGCCCCACCGCTCGGCTGATCCGCATCTTGCATGCGCTCTCGGAGAGTTCAAAAATTTGGCTGAGTTCCTGGTAGTTGTGGTTTTCGGAGTGTTTCATGACCAGCAGAGCCCGATCCAGGTCGCTGAGCGAATCGAGCATTCGCTTGAGATCCAGGCTGGTGCCGGGTTCGGTTGTTGTTGTGCCTGAGGCGGTATCGAGATCGAGGTCGGGGATGAGAGCCACTCGGCGTTGGCGACGGCCTCGGGATCGACGCAACGACAAGCAGGTGCGGACTGCGATGCCGTGGACCCAGGTCGAATACAGCGAGCGTCCCTCGAAATGGGCTCGCCGCAGGAACATCCGGACCAGGACATCCTGAGCGGCATCGGCCGCGTCGTCGGCGTGCCCCATAATCCGGTAACAGATTCGCCAGACACGTTCTCGAAAGCGAGACGCCAACTCGGTGAAGGCCGGACCATCGGACCTTTCACGAGCCGCCTCGAAGGCAAGCTGTTCGTCGCTTTGAGTTGTCTCGGACAACGTTTCCACCACACGGGACCACCTCGGCCGAGTTCGACTCGGATCAACATTGTGAATCAGTCGCTGATCTCGTCGGGATCAGGAGTTGATTCTGAGTTGCCGATCCGAGGAATCGCGTCACACGATTCCGCGAAGAAAACAGGCAAGAGGGTCGCAATCCGTTGCTGTGCCGTGAGTTGCAGAAATGTAAATGTGCCGGAGTGTCATTGAGTCGGAGCAACCGGCGTGGTCAACTTTTCCAGTGGTAGCGATTGCAGGGTCATGTTGTCTTGTGTGATTCGGTAGCGATGATCGGCATCGAGGTTTTGGAACTGCTGGGTGGATCCATCGGTCCATCGAATGGTGAGTTGACGGATGCGTGTGTCTTGGCCGAGTCCGATGTTTTGTTGTTCAGTTCCCACGCCCATGAATCCACTGGCCGGAAAGACATCTCGGACGATTTGTTTCGTATCAGTTTCGACGGTGATCCGGCATCCGATACCGTTGCGATTGGTCCGAGTGCCCTGGAGTTCGACGAGAATGCGATGTCCTTGAGCGATGCGGTTTTCGAACAATCTCAGCGGACCGCCTCCGACGGACCCAACCAGCAGGTCAAGGTCGCCGTCGAGGTCGAAGTCGGCGGCGATGGCCGAGCGTGAGTCAGAGTCGAGATCGGTATTTGAGGCGAACGAGGCGTCGAGGAAACGTGGTTTGCCGGGTGTGGAGTTATTGAGGAACAGGCAGTTGCGTTCATAGGCGCTGAGGTTGTCGCCTCGCTTGGGCATCAGGAACGGGTTTTCGACCCAGAACTCGCCGGCTTCGGCATCGATTTGTCCCAGGGCGGGCAATCGGCTATTTCGGTCCATTGGCTGCGACACGACAGCCCTCCAGAGGCACGTTCAGCCATCGGGTTTCTTCCGATCGAAGCTCAGGAACCCGGTCGTGGCGTAGATATCGAGTCGTCCATCGGCGTCGAAGTCGGCCAGCAGTGGTGCGTAGGCCCAGCCGACGGCATTGACTCCGGCCAGTTCCGAAATTTCGCGAAACCGTCCATCGTCTTGTCCGTGGTACAGGCGGTTGCCGGCACATGAGCCCTGGATCTGGCGATAGACACCCTGAGGATAATCGGATTCCCCGACGAGTCCGATAATCCGGCGTCCCATTTTCGAGTACATGTTGGCGACATAGACGTCGGTCTGGCCATCGTTGTCGATGTCACCGGTGGCGACACCCATGCTGGTGGCGAAGCCATTGGCTTGAGATTGCGGCGAGACATCATCGAAGGAGCCATCGCCTCGATTTCGGAGCACAACATTTCGCCCGAAGTCATTAGCGAGGTAGAGATCGGGGAGGTGATCCGAATCGAGAAAGAACCAGGCGGCAGCATGAGTGTGTCGTTTGCCGCCTCCTGCACCTGCCTGATACGTCACGTTTTCGAACCGGCCGCCTCCGCGATTGCGCCAGAGTTGGTTTTCGAGTCCCGATCCGGTTTCTTCGATCCACTGTTCCTGACCGGTGGAGTTTCGGTCGAGTCGTTTCTGGTAGATCACATAGAGGTCGAGTCGTCCATCGGCGTCGTAGTCGGCGACGCTGATGCCCATGCATTCGGGCAGGAATCCCAGTCCGGATTTCAGTGTGACATCGACGAAATGGCGGCCGTCCTGGTTGTGGTACAGGCGATCGCCGAGGATCAGGTCGGGCCAGCCATCGTTATCGAAGTCGATCCAGGCTGCGGCGAAGTTGGTGAGATGATCGCGGAGTGTTCCGTCGAGCAGTCCGACTTGAGCTGCGGCGCCGCGGAACCCGTCGATGGGGTGTCCGGCCAGGAGCAATGGTGGCACGCCGAGTGCTGCGATGGCGACGTCGAGTCGTCCATCGCGGTTGAAATCGGCGACGGCCAGTTGAAAGCGAGTCTGCTTGGTAGCCGAGGGGGTCAGGTCCCAATTGTCGGGAATCGGCAGTCGGTCCAGATTCCAGTCGGCGGTGACTTCGGCAAAGAGGCCGGTCGGTCCGAGTCTTTGGGTGCTGCGTTCGATGGTCCAGCCGTCGAGCCAGGCCGTCTGGCCCAGTCGCGTCCCGTCGCGGACCACTCCGGTGAGTGTGTGCTCACTGAGCACCTGTCGGTTGTGACCTTCGGGGGTGGTTCCGGTCAAGGTGACGAGGATTCGAGCGGTCCAGCCTTCGGGGCGGTTGTCGTCCTCGGAAATCGAGAGCACTCGAAACGTCGAGCGAACCGGGTCGGAGAAACCTGCGTGGAGTGTGTTGAGCGTGTCGGCGAGTGTTTTGGCTGTCAATCGATCGGAACGATCATCGGGTTCGCGTTGTCTGGCGAGTTCGACGAGTCCGGCGTGTTGACGTTGGGTGACAGCGGCGGGACCCAAACCGAAGCCTTGAAAGCTGACTGCGGCGAAGGCTGCCAGTCGATCGGTGTCGTGGGACGCGAGTGCTTCGAGGAACACGGGTCCGAAACGGCGTTCGATTTCGAATGTCGTGTGTTCGGCTCGCCAGATGTCACGTTGCCGGGTTTCGTCGAGCACGACTGCCGTGGCGGGCCGGGCCGTGGGGCGTGGCGGGGGTTGGTGCCGGAGTGTCGAGAGCAGAAAGATCACGAGGCCGAGCACGACGCA
>CAVOEV010000318.1:0-4962 GCA_963694825.1 Planctomycetota bacterium | reverse complement strand
ATTCGAGCCCGACGCCCTGGCCGCGATTCACACTCTGACAGGTGGAGTGCCTCGAGCGATCGGGCGGTTGTGCGACCTGTCGCTGCTGGTTGGTTACGCCGACGGCCTGGGTACCATCCAGGCCGAAGACGTCCAGAACGTCGCTCTCGAATTGCCTCGCACGGCACTCAAACGCGTATCGTGATCGAACGGGCTAACGCGTGTCATCCAACTCGTAAAGCATCGCGTTCCCATCCTTGCCCACGACCTGGGCCACTCCAAGTCGACGCAGGCAATACGTCACCTTCCTGGCCAACGGTCGACTGATGCCCGCGGCCGTGGCCAGCATCGCTGTCGAAAACGGCTCGACCCGACCCTGCCGACGGATCGAGTCGGGCAGCATCGCCAACAGGTCCTCGACCGTTCTCAACATCGAACGACCGGTCACCTCGGACAACAAGCGGTCCTCGACGATGTAGCCACGGCACACCCGCCGCTTCTTCACCGCTGGCAACCGGTACTCCTGCTGCAAGGTCATCAGGATTTCGAGTTCGAGCCTGGGGTGAGGGAACACGTCGACGAAGTAGACGAGGTCGTCGAACAAGTTCCACAAGGTCTGCTTCTTGGGACTCTTTCGAGTCGAAATCACCGGGCCGTCGGGGACCGCTCGCTTGAGCAACTGTTTTCGCTCGGCCAAGGGCTTCACGACCAGCACGTCATGAGAACCCAGCAGGCGACGAATCTTGTTTCGGATCGCTCCCAGCGAACCGTACTGGATCTCGATCAACCGCTCGCCATCAACCGCGTCAATCCGGTACCCGTCGACCGTCACCTCGTGCCGATCACTGTCGCTCACATACAGCGACTTCAACTGGCGATGGATGCTGTGTTCCATGGCAGGTTGCGAGGCAAAAGGGAACGGGTGACGGATGGTACGAGCGGCCGCTTGAGGGTGTCCAGAGGAATGGGCGATCCGGAATGGTCGTGTTGGCCGAGCCGCAAGACTTGTGACCGGCAGCCGATCTCGGCATCATCAACATCCACATCAATCGACTACGCCCCCCCCCATCATCGGGCCGATCCATGAGTCCACTCCAGCGACACCTCTCTCCCGCCCTCTTCATCCAACTCTCCGCCATGATGTTCTTCCAGTTCTTCGTCTGGGGAGCCTGGTACGTCACGGCACCGAACTACCTGGCAACAATTGGCTTCACGGCGGGCGACTTCGGTTGGACGTATTCGGTCGGCCCGATCGCCGGCATGATTTCACCGTTCTTCGTCGGCATGATCGCCGACCGTTTCTTCTCGGCTCAGAAAGTCCTCGGCATCCTGCACCTCGGCGGCGGTGCCCTGATGATCGGTGCCACGGTGCTGATGAAAAGTGCCGATCCGTCACCCGACATGATCAACTTCTGCTTCTTTGCCTACATGCTGAGCTACTTCCCCACGCTGGCTCTGACCAACACGCTGGCCATGAAAAACATGCAGGACCCCGAACGCCAGTTCCCCTACATCCGCGTGGCCGGAACGATCGGCTGGATTGCTGCCGGACTGCTGGTCAGTTTCCTGAACTACGACACGACGGTCGGGATGTTCTACCTCGCAGCCGGCTCGTCATTCCTGCTGGGTGTCATCAGTTTCTCGTTGCCCGATACCCCGCCAACTCAGACCGGACCCGTCTCGACCGCCCAGATCCTTGGACTCGATGCACTCGTACTGCTCACCAAGCCCGCCTACCTCGTGTTCCTGATCGCCTCGACACTGATCTGCATCCCCCTGGCCTTCTACTACCAGATCGCCAGCCGAGTGGTCGAAATGACCGGCATGAAGGTCGGCCTCACGATGTCGTACGGGCAGATGGCGGAAATCCTCTTCATGCTCGTCATGCCGTTCTTCTTCAAACGGCTGGGAGTCAAGTGGATGCTGGCCGTCGGCATGCTGGCCTGGGTCATCCGCTACGGGCTGTTTTCATTGGGTGCCGGCGACGAAATCGCCTGGATGATCATCGGCGGCATCGTGCTGCACGGTATCTGCTACGACTTCTTCTTCGTCACCGGCCAGATCTATACCGACAAGGCCGCGGCCGAGCCAATCCGGGCTCAGGCACAGGGACTGCTCGTGCTGTTCACTCTCGGCCTCGGCATGTTCATCGGCGCCAAGGTGGCCGCCAAGGTCGAAGAGACGTACACGCCCGCTGAATCCAAGGCTTTCGCCGCACAGGTGCAACAACTGGGCGAAGAAATCGAAACGGCCAAGGCGGCCAACGACGATGCCCTCGTCGCCGACCTGACCGCCAGGAAGAAACAGGCTCGCCACGATGAACTGGCAGCAATCGACTGGAAAATGCTGTGGAGGATCCCTGCGGCGTTTGCAGGTGTCGTCCTCGTCGTATTCTGCCTCACCTTCCGCGACCGATCGGACACCGATCCCGACTCTGATTCCGCAGGCGACAACATGGCCGAATCCGGGTACATAACTCCTGCCGAAACAGACACGTCGGCTGCCGACTCGACCGACAATCAAGGCACTGTCTGACAGATCGTTTCGACGGCACAACTGCGAACCTTGACTGAACAAGAGGATCACGATTGATGCGATTGGCTTTCCTGACGACCTGTGCCCTGACTCTTCTTGCCGCCCAGACAACCACCCAAGCCGCCAACTGGCCCAACTGGCGTGGCCCCACCCACAACGGCGTGTCGACCGAGACGGGGATCCCTGCCGAGTTTGGACCGGGCCAGAACGTGGCCTGGAAGGTCCCGTTGCCCGGCCCCGGAGGCGCCACGCCGGTGGCCTGGGGCGAGCAGATCTATGTCACCAGCGTCGACGGTCAGAAACTGCTGCTACAGGCTTTCAGCACAACGGGCAAGCTGAAGTGGCAGCACCAGATCGGGACCGGCAACAAGGTGGTCCGCAGCGACGAAGGCAACTCGGCCTCTCCATCACCCGTCACCGACGGCAAGCACGTCTGGGCCATGATGGCCAACGGCGAGATCGCCTGCCTGGGGGCCGACGGCCGACTGGCTTGGAAACGCGACCTGAGGACCGACTACGGGCCGTTCAAGATCGCCTTTGGCCTCACCGCCTCGCTGATCCTCGAAGACGGCAACATTATCCTGCAACTGATCCACGGCAGCCGGAAAGCCAAACCCGAAGACGATCAGGGACTGCTCGTTGCCTTGGATGCCCACACCGGTCGAGAGGCCTGGAAGCAGGTGCGCCGAAGCGATGCCTACGACGAGAACAAACACTCCTACACATCACCCTTCATCTACAACGACGGCAAACGAAAACTGCTCGTCAGCCACGGAGCCGACTACACGATCGCCTACCGACCGAGTGATGGGAAAGAGATCTGGAGAATGGGTGGACTGAATCCTCAGAACGACCCCCGCAAACCGTATCACCGCACACTGCGTTTCGTCGCCTCACCAACGGCCGTACCCGGCCTGATCGTGATCCCCACCGCCAAGAATGGACCCGTGGTCGCCATCCGACCAGACGGTTCCGGTGATATCTCCCACGACCAGTCCCAACACGTCTGGACCCGACCCAACAACACGCCCGATGTCCCCTGCCCGCTGATCCACGACGGACTGGTTTACCTGTGCCGAGAAAACGGAAACCTGATCTGCATGGATGCGAGGACCGGACACGAGTACTACCACGAACGGACACACCGACAACGGCATCGTGCCAGCCCGGTGTTCGTCGATGGCAAGATCATCTGCCTGGCCCGCGACGGAATCATCACCGTCGTCCAGGCTGGTAAGACCTTCAAGGTCCTCGCCCGCAATAACCTCAAAGATCCCATCGCCGCCTCACCCGCTCTCGCCAATGGCACCATGTACCTCAGATCGTTCAACTCGCTCTGGGCGATCCGCAAGTAGCCCCCCCCCAGGGACTCGTCTTGTCCCAACCGCCCGAATGGGCTATCCCACCCGCCTCTCACACTCCTCTCCCTCACAGTTCTCCGAGAGCCGCCATGCGCCCGGTCTGCTCCACCCTGCTCGTCCTGCTGCTCGCATCTGCTGCGAACGCCGTAGGCCCCTCGACCGATTTCCCCTACCAGGCCAACGTTGGCAGCGACAACGTGCTGGTCCGCAGTGGCCCCGGCGGACGCTACTACCCCACCGGACGACTGAAAACCGGCGATCAGGTCACCGTCCATCGGCACGATCCGGGTGGCTGGTTCATGGTCTCACCACCCGAAGGCAGCTTCAGCTGGATCCCGGCCAGTGGAGTCCAGATCAGCGGCACGACCGCAACCGTCAACGCAGTCACTCTCGCCGTCCATGTCGGAAGCCGCTTCGATGACTCGGACCGAAACGTCATCTCACGCGAACTGTCCAAAGGCGAAACCGTCAAAATCATCGGACACGGAAGTGATACTGACGGGAAACCGCTCCTGAAAATCGCTCCGCCCAGACTCGCATTTCGATGGGTCTCCGGAGGTGTACTCGTTCCGCTCACCCATCCCACAACGAAGCCCGCAGCGGCCAAACAACCATCCAGGCATCGCGTCAAGACGGCCTTGGTCCAACACACCACGTCGGCCGCCGCCACGGCCACCACAAAACCAACACCCATCGACCAGAAGCCCTACGACGCCTTGAAGACACTCGATGCCAACTTCGGCCGCATCGCCAGCGGACCGCCCGCCAACTGGTCCTTCGATCAACTCGAAACCGACTACCGCAAGTTGATGCAGTCGACCAGTATCCCCGGCTTCGGCACCCTGGTCCGACGACGCCTGGCCGCCGTCACCCGCTACCGCACCGGGCAGCAAACTCTCAACCAAATCGGCGCCATGGCCAAAACGAAAAAACGCCCCAGGGCCGACACCGAAAACAAGATCCAGCAGGTCGCACAGCAAGTCGCTCGGCCAACCTCTCGACAGGCCAAACCGGTGCCGGAGTTCACCGGAGCCGGCATCGTGCGTCCGGTCGGCACGCGGCACCCCCGGCTGCCGTCATTCGTCCT
>CAVOEV010000317.1:0-4984 GCA_963694825.1 Planctomycetota bacterium | reverse complement strand
TCGACTGTCACCGGAAGCAACGCAATGTTGGGCGATTGATTGGTGTAGCCCAAAGCATCCAGGGCATCACAGACCACCGCCGAAGACAATGACTCTCGCATCATCGCCAAACTGATCGTCTCGGGCATCACGTCACTCATCGTCTCGACTCGTCTCGCCGGGTTTCCATCGGTCGTGAGCAACCTATAGTATGCCACGCATCATGAGTGAATCCATCCAACTGCAGCAGATCGAGATCAACGGCCCCCGCTCGGGCCCTCACCTGTTGATCACCGGCGGAGTGCACGGTGACGAATTCGAATCGATGGCGGCGATTCGTCGCCTGCAGGACGCGGTGTCGGACAAGGACCTGAGAGGCCGGTTGACACTGGTGCCGGTCGTCAACGAAGCCGCATTTCAAAACGGCGACCGCACAGCCGACGACGGACTCGACCTGGCTCGAGCCTGCCCGGGCGACCCGGACGGCAGCGTCACGCAACGAACCGCCGTCGCACTCTCGACTCTCATTCACTCGGCCGATTGCTACATCGACCTGCACTCCGGCGGCAACATCATGGATGTCTGGCCGATGTCCGGCTACGGCTTGTGTGACGACCTGAAACGGCTCGACATCCAGCGACGGATGGCTCGGGCAATGAACCTGCCAGCCATCTGGGGTAGCTGCGGCAAGCTCGAAGGCCGCTCGCTGTCCGTCGCCCGAGACGCCGGCGTTCCGGCCATCTACACCGAATACCTGGGGTCCGGCCGCTGTTCGTCCGAGGGTGTCGAGGCCTACGTTGAAGGCTGCCTGAACGTGATGTCCGAACTTCAGATGCTCGATCGCGAACAACCCGAATCTCGTGTCCGTTTGGTTGTCGAAGACCCACGCGACGGGTCGGGACACATGCAGGTGCAAAACCCCTCGCCGATCACCGGCCAGTTCACCCCCGCCGTGACACTCGGCCAATGCATCGCTCCCGGTGACCTGCTGGGACATGTCTGCAACATCGTCGGAGACGACACGCGAGAAATTGTCAGTACCCAGGCCGGATGGGTGCTGGCCATCCGCACCTATCCTCGAGTCCACGAATCCGATTCGGTGATCGTGATCATGGAAGACGTGGCCTAGTTCGCCTCGACCCGATTTCGACCGGCATGCTTGGCCGCGTACAGGGCCAGGTCGACACGCTTCATTGCCGACTCCAACTCCTCGCCTCGAGTGATCTCGATCACCCCGATGCTGACCGTCCCGCGCCAGTCCTCGGCCTCGGTCGGAACACTCATCGATGAAACATCACGCCGAACCCGCTCGGCCACCTCGATCGACTCACTCAATCTCGCCCCCAACAGCATGACCGCAAACTCGTCTCCACCCATCCGCGCAACCGTGTCGTACTCGCGGAAACTCTCGCCAATCAGGTGAGCCACGCAAACCAGCACAAGGTCTCCGGTCGGGTGGCCGTAAGTGTCATTGACGGCCTTGAAGTTGTCGATATCCAAGAACAACACCGACACCGGCCAGTCGCATTTCCGACGCCCGTCTCGTGCCGTGATGTAACGTTCCTCGAACCCCAGCCGATTCCAGAGTCCAGTCGGACTGTCGAGGCGAGCGGTCACTTCGGCATCCCGAAGAACCGACTGAACCATCCGCCGTACGCCCCAGATGCGTCCGACCCATAGACCCAGCAACCCGCCCACTACCAGGCTGCAGGCCGAAACAATCGCCAATACCACGGGGTCTTCTACAAACACCACACTCACCTCGCCGCGTACTCGATCTCGCACCCCTTCGGCAACGTCTCGGTCACCTCGGGGACCTTTCCGGCCAAGACCGCCCGGATCGCATCACGCAGGTAGTGATGCTCGATCTTCTTCGGGTCGACATCGTCGTCGATCGCTCCCATGTAAGCGACTCGTCGCCTGGCGTCGAGTAGGAAGACCTGGGGTGTGCAGATGGTGCCGTAGCGGCGTCCGAGTTCTTGAGTCGGATCGATGCAGTAGGGAAAGTTGTACCCGGACATCACCGAACGAGCTTTCATCTTTTCCAGGCGATCGGCTCGAGAACGACCAATGCTGACCCCGACCAGCCTCAGACCCCGCCCCCGATACTCAGACGCCAACCGCTTGAGCCTTGCTTCGTACGACCGAGTCATCGGACAGCGGTTCGACAGGAACACCAGCAGCACGGCCCGCGAATCCTTGAGATCGGTCAGAGAGTGCCGCTTGCCGTCAACACCCAGAAGGCCGACCCAGTCCGGAGCCTTCTGCCCGACCTTCAACACGGCATTGAACTTCCCCGCCTCAACCGACGAAGTCAGGACCGCGATCACAGCAATCCCAACCCAGACCGCCCAGACACCAACGCACCGCGGAACAACTCTTAACACTTGACACATTGCGGTATTTCGGCCGGAATAACCCAATGTGTCAAGTGTCACGAGTTGACCCCCACTTCCACCAGGCATCCACAATGACACGTTCACTGCTTGCTTCGCTGGTTTTCGTCGGATGGCTTGTCGGGCCGCTGGGTGCGGCCGAGCGTGACGTGACCGATCGGCCCAACTTCGTCGTGGTCTTCACCGACGACCAGGGCTACCAGGACCTTGGCTGCTTCGGCTCGCCGGACATCAAGACTCCGCACCTCGACCGGCTCGCCAGCCAAGGCGCCCGCTTCACCGATTTCTACGCGGCCCAAGCTGTCTGTTCGGCTTCGCGAGCCGCTCTCTTGACCGGCTGCTACCCCAACCGCATCGGCATCCAGGGTGCGCTTGGCCCCAAGGCGAGGTACGGTCTCAATCCCGACGAATGGACCATCGCCGAAGTGCTCAAGACTCGTGGCTACTCGACGGCGATCTATGGGAAATGGCACCTCGGCCACCACAAGATGTTCCTCCCCACTCGTCACGGATTCGACGAATACTTCGGCCTTCCCTATTCCAATGACATGTGGCCGTTCCACCCTGGAGTGGCTCACCTGCCGCTGGCCGAACGCATCAAGCGATGGCCGCATCTGCCACTTTTCGAAAACGAAACGATCGTCAATCCGAAAGTGACCGGCCGCGAACAGGCCATGTTGACGACCTGGTACACCGAACGAGCCGTCCGCTTCATCGACACGCACAAGGACAAGCCGTTCTTTCTCTACGTGCCACACTCGATGCCGCACGTGCCACTGTTCGTCAGCAAAAAGTTCCAAGGCAAGTCCAAACGCGGGCTCTATGGCGACGTGATCATGGAAATCGACTGGTCGGTGGGCCAGATCGTCAAGACGCTCAAGAAACACAATCTCCAACGCCGCACACTGATCATCTTCACATCCGACAACGGACCGTGGTTGAACTACGGCACCCACGCCGGGCGAGCGTTGCCATTGCGTGAAGGCAAGGGAACCAGTTGGGAGGGAGGACAGCGCGAACCGACCGTGATGTGCTGGCCGGGACAAATCCCCGCCGGACATGTCTGCAGCGAAGTGGCTGGAACGATCGACATCCTGCCAACACTCGCACGCTTGGCCGGGATCACGACTCTGCCGCAACAGCACACCATCGACGGCCATGACATCTGGCCATTGATCTCCGGAGACAAGAACGCCAAGAGCCCACATCAGGCCTACTACTTCTATTGGGGGCGGCACCTGCAGGCGATTCGCAGCGGTCGATGGAAACTGCACTTCCCGCACAGCTACCGCAGTCTCGAGGGACGCACCGGCGGCACCAAGGGCAAGCCGGTCCACTACTCGCAGAAACGCACCCCGCTGGCCCTGTTCGACCTGGCCAATGACATCGGCGAGACAACCAACGTGATCCAACAGCACGCCAATGTGGTGGAACGATTGAAGCGGCTGGCCGAAACTGCTCGAACCGAACTGGGCGATTCGGCCACCAAGCAGGCCGGTGCCGGAGTCCGACCGCCCGGACGGCTAGAGTAACTACCTGCCGACTCAGGCCGCTCGTCGACCAAACCGCCACCAGCGACGACGGATCGGACGGGCGTCGGCATGAGACGTCACCAGCTCGTATTCGGGCAGCAACAAACCGGTCAACTCGCCACCCAAACCACCGGTGCAATCCAGCAGGATACGTTTGGAATCGACATGAGCCTGCTGCCGAGCCACGTGGCCGGACGCGATCGGAACCCGACAGTCCGACGGCGCGATACGCTCAGTGAGGTCGGCCCGACACAACCACGGTGGCCGGTGCAGACTGAAGTCACGCTCTCGCAGGATTCTCAACTGGGTCGCGGTCGGCAATTCGGGAGTCAAACCCGCATGCACGCAGATCACCTCGGGATGTTCCACCACCCATGGCAACGCCGCGAGCAGCTTGGCATGAGAATCAGGAACCGCCTGCTGCAGAGCCTCCAAGTCGCCCGGCTCGACGCCGTAGGACCGAAACGTCGCCTCGCACTGGTATCCCCGCCGCCACCGCTTGGCCCACTGGGCCTCGATGGGTACCGGCACCAACCCGAGCGAACCGGCCATCGCCAGGTCGTGGTTGCCGCAGACTGCAGTTGTCCGCGGGTGAGACGCCATCAGTTCCAGTACACGCTCGATGACGCCTCGCGAATCGGGTCCACGATCAACCAAATCGCCCAGGAATACGACCCAACGATTGCGGAATTCACCACATCGCGACGCTCGGTCAAGCAGCCCGTCCAGCAGATCGAGTTGTCCATGGACGTCGCCGATCAACAACACTGGACCTTTGATCCGGGTGGCCAGCGATCGAATCGCGGTTGCCGAGCCGGGGTCGGGCAACTTAGAGGGCATCAATCGACGTACAGGTGGGAAACAATGGGACCGGATCGATACGCACGGCACCAACTCGCTGCGTGCATATCGTCTGAGAGTTGTTTACTCGCCAGCGGCACGGCGTGACAAGATCGGTTTTCGGATCAGGGACTCGCTCAGCAGAAGAAGACGCGGGTGCCTGTCCCTCCAACCTCAAACGCCTCGTCGAAACAAGTCGAAACAAGTCGAAACAAGTCGAAACAAGTCGAAACAACT
>CAVOEV010000316.1:0-4987 GCA_963694825.1 Planctomycetota bacterium | reverse complement strand
GTCGGCCTTGGAGCGAGTCTCAGGAAACCGTGTCCCGACATAACACTCAGTCCGGAGCCTGACATTGGACATCATCGAGGCGATCCGAGACCGGGTATCGACGCGGGCGTTTGTGGATCGAGACGTGCCGAAAGAGGTGATTGAGGAGGTGCTGGATACCGCACGGTGGGCACCCTCGGGAGTGAACACTCAGCCGTGGCAAGTGGCGGTAGTGACTGGTGACACGAAGCAGCGGATCGGTGACGCATTGGCTCAAGCCCGCTCGTCACAGCAGGTCCCCAATCCCGACTACAAGTACTATGCCGATCGGTTTCCCGAACCGTATCGCTCGCGTCAAAAAGCCTGCGGCTTTGACTTGTATGGAGCATTGGGAATCGAGCGAGACGACCAGGACGCTCGCATGGTGCAGTGGCTGAAGAACTACCACGGATTCGGAGCGCCGGTGGAACTGCTGGTGTTTGTCGATGCGGTGCTCGAAACCGGATCGTGGATCGACGTGGGGATGTTCATCCAGAACGTGATGCTGGCCGCTCGCGGGCATGGCCTGGAAACGTGTGCCCAGGCCTCGATGGCCGAGTACCCCGACATTGTTCGCGAGATCCTAGACTTGCCGAAATCTCTGTCGCTGGTCTGCGGTATTGCTGTTGGGTATGCGGACCTGGATCACCCGGTAAACAACTACCGCACCGCCCGCGAGCCGGTCGACGTGTTCGCGACGTGGTTCGAGTAAGCGAATCGCACCTCGGGGCACCATGTGCGACCAACGGGTTTCACACATCGCGGTGTTCGGAGGTCTTCAGAGGTGGTAGTCCGAGTGGGATTCTTGGGGAGTGATGTGCGTTCCGGGTTCATTTCCGTGGTGAGGGAATTGTCAGGGTTTCGTACAGTGCCGATCCGACGTGCTTGCGGCCGACGAGGATTCGGTCGGGGAAGACGTGCAGCAGGTGGATCGTGCTCATGTTGTCGGTCAGCACATGAGCCGTCCGCTCGTGCATGCGGAAGCCGTTTCGGTGTCGATGGCCGAAGAGGTAGCCGGTCACGCGATGCTGTTGCAACAGCGTCAACACGCGTGTGCCTCCGAGTTGAGGTTGCAGGTTGTTGCCAAACACGGGCAGCGACGGGTAATGCGCCACAACAAACACGTGCCGTTTGTTCCTGGACGCAACGAGCTGTCGTTCCAGAAAATCGATCTGATCGGTATCGGCTCGAGTCGTCAGAAACGGCACGGTGATGAACGCGCAGTTGCGGAACTCGATCAACTGCCGCGGCCGACTGCCGGTGTACTTTTCGTACAGCGCGGCCGGGCCACCGAACCCGTCGCCCTTGGCTGCGGCCAGGGCCTTGGCGACCAGGGCTGCGTATTCGGGATTTTTCTCGCCAGCCGTCGCGTACGACTTTTCGACAAAGTCGTAGTTGAACAGTACGTCGTGATTACCCGGGACCACGTGACGCGGTGGTTCCAGCTTGGCGAAGACACGGTTGAAGATCTCCCATTCCTCGGGCAGGTTATTATTCACCAGGTCGCCAGCCACAAACACCATGGCCGGCTTCAACTGGTTCAATTCGATGATCGCCGCTTCGGCTTTCTTGATCAGGTAGTCTCGATTCGTCTGTCGGTCGAATTGAGGATCCGAGACAAGTGCGAAGGTGAAGTCGGGCTTCTGGGCCAAGGCCCGGCTGTGGGACGGACTGCCGTAGGGAGCGTCGGCGAGTCGAGTCATTCGGGCGGCACCGGTCGGATTGGGGACACTGAGTGAAAAGTCGCGACGACTGGCGTCGCCAACTTCAGCCATCTCGATCCGGTCTGCGAAGACTTGCACCAACGTGATCGCTCCGCGCGTCGACCACGCGGTCGATCCGACCGTCCACAGCGGCAGAGTGTTCTCGTAGCCAAGCCGATGGCCGTACCGGGTTGGCTCGAATCGAACCGCGATCTTGTGCCGATCGACCAGGCTCCAGAACATTTGATGGTCCTCGCTGAGCCGCGAACGGCCCATCGTTCGGTCGCGAGCAGCAAACAGCAGCACGGTACTGCGATCGCCGTCGTCCTGAAGTTGCTGTTCGAGCCGCCTGGTGGCGGTGTCCGGATCAGCATGCAGGTCGTTGGAGAACGCCAGCCGGACGCCTCGAACCGAAGGCACTCTCTTCACCAAGTTCGTCGCGTCGCGCTGGCCCAGCAGTCGTTTCCGTCGATCCGGCAGGCCGTTCAACCCGTCGCGGTGCCCGCCAACGACCCACATCGGCACAGTGATGCGATCCAGGTACTTGTTCAATGCCCGGTGGTCGTCGTCGGATCCCGACCAGGTCAACGACCCGAGCACCACCAGTGCATCGGGCTGGATCTTGTTGACCAACTCGACGGTCTTCTGCATGCTCGCCGGACCGGTTTGTGCCAGGAAGTCGCGGAGGCTGCCGTTCTCGTCCTTGATCTGCTCGGCAGGCAAAGTTGTGATGTAGGGATTGGAAATCACGGCGATCGTGGCGATCGGCTCTTCGGCTGCTGCGTTGCAGAGCAGGCTCGAGACCAACAGGATGGTGGTCAATCCGACTGGATGGTGCGTCTTCATGGGCAGACCAACTTGTTTGCGACCAGGGAGAGGCTGGGAGAGACAGGGAGAGACAGTATGACGATTGCCACGACGACTCGCTTCCTTGTTGTTCTGGTTCTGGCGACGGTTGCTATAGGCCCGAACCGGGTGTCGGGGTCCGAGTTGAAGCCGATCGGTTACAACAACCCGGGCCTGGTCGTCGACCTGGGTGTCGGTCTGTGGGCGTGGCCGTTGCCGATGGATTTCGATGGCGACGGCGACAACGACCTGGTCGTCGTCTGTCCCGACAAGCCGTACAACGGGACGTATTGGTTCGAGAACCCTGGCGGCAAGAAACGGATGCCGGTCTTCAAGGCGGCCGTGCGGATCAGTCGCGGGCTGCAGAACGTGCAGTTGTCGTGGGTCGACGAGAAACCGCGAGTGTTGAGCCCTGGTTTCGAGTACCGGGACTTCTTGAAAACCGGGTTGGAATCGCGAGTCAAGCTGCCGCTTGCGCCCAAGGTGGGTCACGCGGGCAAGATCCGGGCCAACCAGTGGAAGTACGTGGACTACGACGGTGACGGTCGGCTCGACCTGGTCGTCGGCATCGGCGACTGGACCGACTACGGCTGGGACAATGCCTACAATGCTCGAGGCGAGTGGACCAACGGCCCGCTGCATGGCTATGTCTACCTGGCCAGGAACTCGGGCACCAACGCTCGGCCGCAGTATGTTTCGCCGGTCAAACTGACAGCTGGCGGTCAGACAATCGACGTCTTCGGCTGGCCGTCGCCGAACTTTGCCGACTTCGATGGTGACGGCGACCTGGACCTGATCTGCGGCGAGTTCCTGGACCGGTTCAGCTACTTCGAAAATGTCGGCAGCAGAATGCGGCCCCGCTACGCGTCGGCCCGGCGTCTTGAGCACAAGCAACATCCGATTGCCATGAACCTGCAGATGATCGTGCCGGCGGCGATCGACTGGGACAAGGATGGCGACATCGACCTGGTCGTTGGCGATGAAGATGGCCGTGTTGCGCTGATCGAGCACACCGGTCGGACGCGTGACGGTCTGCCTCAGTTCCAGCCTCCTCGTTATTTCCAACAGCAGGCGGCGGACGTGAAGTTTGGTGCACTGGCCACGCCCTGTGGTTTCGATTGGGACGGCGATGGCGACCAGGACATTCTGTGCGGCAACACGGCCGGCGACATCAGCTTTATCGAAAACCTCAGCCACGCGGGTATCGAGCACCCCAGGTGGGCGGCTCCGAAACTGCTGACGGCAGGCTCCGGGGCGATCCGCATCCTGGCCGGATCCAACGGTTCGATCCAGGGGCCATGCGAAGCCAAGTGGGGCTACACCACGTTGACGGTCGGCGACTGGGACCATGACGGCCGTCCCGACCTGGTGGTCAATTCGATCTGGGGCAAGGTCGTCTGGTATCGCAACGTCGGCACACGTCGTCGGCCGAAGCTCGCCGTTGCGAAACCGGTCGAAGTGGCCTGGCCGGTCGGCCGCCCGCCCAGTCCTGCCTGGAACTGGTGGAAACCGACCGGCAATCAACTGGTCACTCAGTGGCGAACTACTCCGGTCGTCGTCGATTTCAACCGCGATGGTCTCAACGACCTGGTGATGCTCGACCACGAGGGCTACCTGGCGTTCTTCGAGCGGCAGAAGCGCAACGGGCGGTTGCGACTGCTCCCCGGAGAACGAATCTTCGTCGACCTCAAGGGCAAGCCGATCCGGTTGAACTCGGGCCAGGCCGGTCGAAGCGGCCGACGCAAACTGGCGGTCGTCGATTGGGACGGTGACGGACATCTGGATCTGCTCGTCAACAGCCAGAATGCCAACCTGTTTCGACAGGTGGCTCGGCGTGACGGCAAGATCGTGCTCAAGGACATGGGCCTGCTCGACACTCGCAACGTCGCCGGTCACACCTCCAGCCCCACCGTGGTGGATTGGAACAACGATGGTGTGCCGGACCTGTTGGTCGGTTCCGAAGACGGACGACTCTATTACGTCAAACAGGACAGGAAGACGACGACCCGGGAAACCGCCACACGGGTGTCGGTGGGTCTGCAGAAGCAGCTGTTTCTGGACGATCATGTGATCGACCGCCTGGTCGGTGTCCGCAGAGTTCTTGGCCAGGCCAAGCGGCATCCGAGCAATCCGATCGTGAAGCCCGAGCATTCGTGGGAGGGAACTGCGCTCGAGTCGCCGATCGTGTTCTGGGACGGGGACCTGAAGCGGTTTCGCATGTACTACTGGGCGATCGGTCCGAAGTTGATCTACACGTGCTATGCGACTTCGCGAGACGGCCTGTCGTGGAAGAAGCCAGTGCTGGGACTCCACGCCGGCCCGGACGGCAGCCGGAAAAACAACATTGTGCTCCGCGGCAAGGGACCGTCGGCTCGGACCCGATACGTGGTCCGGAATCCCTACTCGGACGACCCGGCCAG
>CAVOEV010000315.1:0-4998 GCA_963694825.1 Planctomycetota bacterium | reverse complement strand
AGATGGCCTTCGCGGGCCGATTGCAGAGCCCGGCGATCGGCCTGGTACTCAAGGTGGAGTGGGACGAGGTAACCACGGGCTTCATCAGGAAGCTGTTCAAGCCACTGTCGATTGAGATCTTTCATACGCCGGTCGCCCAGCGAAAATTCAAACACTTCGGATAACATCCGCAACCAGGCATCGTGGTATCCAAACGAGGTCCGCAGGTCGATCCAGGCCCGGTCCAATCGATGCCGGGTGGCCGCGTCCAGCATGCGTTCCACCAGGAACTGGTCGTCACGCGCGTACTTGATTCGAATATGAAATGCGTTGCGTTGCGGATTGTTGTAGGTGCCGTCGAAGGGTTTGGGTATGGGATCGCGATCGGACGGCGCTGCTTCGCGCTGGGAGACCTGGGGAAGCAGGCGGGCGAATTGAAGCACGCCCTCTTTCCAGGCCTGGAAGGCAGGGCTGTCCGGGTTGGCCAGTAGTGCGGATATCGATTTTCCCTGGTCGGTTTCTTCCCGCTGTGTGATGGAACAGCGAATGATGCAGTCTGCGCCGCGATCGACATCCAGCTCCGCATCGACCAGGAGCCGTGCAGAACCGGCACCTTTGGGGATCGGTATCGTGAAGTGAACAGGTTGCGTACCGAGCGTGGTGAAGTCGTCTTTCGTGATCTTGCCCCGGCGGTGATGTTTGCCGAAACGAAGCCGGTTGACCCCGTCCGCGGTGACAACTTCTCGCAGAGGATGGAAAGGTTGTTCGCGCAGATCGGCCACCCGAAATTGAACACGGGGATTTTTCCAGATCACCAACGCGTCGGGTCGTTGGTCGGGAAGGGCCGATTCCACGGTCAGGATCAGGTTGGCGGTAGTCGTTTTGGGCGGCCAGTTGATGTTCATTTCGAAGCGTTGTGCGCGGGTTACCCGGAAAAGATCGGCTCGCAAAACAGGGGCTTCTTCCTTGGCGTCAGCATTGGCTCCAAACCGATTTTGCCAATGCCAAACGCGCTCAGCCAACTGTTGACAGCGTTCCTGGATCTGCGTGCAGAACGCCTGCTGTGCCGTGGCACCGGCGGCGACGGGTGGGGCGGGAAGCTGCTGCCAGACGCGAGCGATTTCGGAGGTGGGGAAGCCAAGATCTCGCTGTTGAAGAAGCTGGTGGATGTACTTGAGAAACGGCGGGTCCAGGCCTTCTGCCGTAGCCAACTTGGAATAGTCGGCTGCCCCAAGCCCCAACGCGTTGCGATGGGAAAACAGCCAGGCCGCATAGAAAACCTTCGGGTATCTCTCCAATCCAAAGGGTTCGCCGCCTTCGCCTGCTGCGGTTCGAAACCCGTGGTTGCGGTAGATCGATTGAATCCGCGTGATGGCGGACAATTCGAACCCGGTGTTACCGGGGTCGCGGTGGAAGGCCAGCGGACCGGAGCCGATGACCGCATGGTCGGCAACCTGCCGCGCCGCATCCAGGTAACGCTGTAAGGTTGCGTCCTGTATGAACTGGACGCCTCCACTATTGGTAAATCCGGCACCCCCAACGGCATCGCTGATAAAGCCGCGGTGGACATCAAGCCGAAGGCCGGTCAAGTCGCGAATTGTGTAGTCATATTCAGCGCTGGTCAGTCGGCGCATGACGATACGCCCGGGGTCTCCCGCATGCCGCGCCACCTCCTGTTGCAGGCGTTGTTGGACCCACTCACTCAGCCGCTTGCGGTCTGCGGCGGCAGGTTGTGCAGCGTCGCGCGGTGGCATGCGTCGGCTGCGAAGCTGGTCGGCGACCTTCCTCCAGCCGCGGAAATCGCGGGCGAAGGAATCCCGGGTGATGAGCGTCTGGAGGCTGAGCCCACCCTCGGGGGAATCACCGCTATGGCAATCGAAACAGAATCGTTGCAGTAACGTGCCAATGGGATCCGGCGTCTTCGGAGTCTCGTCGGCGCGGACAGCCGTGTGGACAACGAACAGCAAAACAAGTCCGGCAAGAGTGGCCCCCCGGGGCGGCTGATGGGACGACAGACGGATCAATATTAGCACTCCTGGGTGGACACAGAGGCAACTTGCAGCTTTTCGTCGAGACACCTGTAGGTAACTTCTCGAATGGCATCCAGGAAATCGTGGGCTGAGAAGGGGTATGCGGCGCGGAGCAGATCCGCGAGCGTCAATCCCCTCAGTGACCCCCGCCGATCTTCAGGAACAACCGCCGTGGGATCCTGTCGCAGAATCGATACGGCTGACAAACCAGACAATGCTGTGAACATGACCGACTTCCGTCCCTAATCGAACCACCCCAGTCTCCCCACCCCAGCCCCGGCGTGCAACCCGCCAGATCTGAACCACGCCCCCGCCCCTCGCTCCTGGCGTGACTCCGGTTATCGCGTGGTCACGGAAACGCCGTATACCGCCATTGCGTCTGCTCCCCACGGATCCGTAGCGTCTCTCACGTGGGCTGACGCTTTCGCCTTGGGCGGGGAGTGAGGTGCCGAGCCAAGCGTCTCCTCGCCGCCTTTCTTTGCGGACACCCCAGCCCCGGCCTTCAACTCAGGGGCGGTAACCGCCAGATCCGAACCACGGTCCCGCCCCTCGCTCGCTGCGTGAATCCGGTTATCGCGTGGTCGGGGCGATCGGTATTGCATATGATTCCCCGAGCCGGACATATTCTGGAAGTGGCTTCACCGTCTGTCATCTGAGAATCGGTTGAATCGATCCGAGCCATAGATCTGGTCACTAGAGGCTGTCGCATGGACCACCACGATTCTCGAGATGCCCGCAGACGAGCCGTCTTCTCACACGGCTCGCGACGCCGATTTCTTGCGGCATCGGGAACCGGCCTGTTGGGATTGCCGGGGAACTTCGCAGTGCGACCGGCACTGTCGGCTGAGGCCGAATCTTCCGGGGCCTCGGGGACGGCCAAGGCAACGATCATGATCGTGCTGGCTGGTGGTGCGTCGCATCTCGACACCTGGGACATGAAGCCCGAGGCTCCGGCCGAGATCCGTGGCGAGTTTCAGCCGATTGAAACCTCCGCACCGGGAGTGCGATTGTGTGAGCACCTGCCGATGACGGCTCGGCACGCTCATCGCCTGGCGGTGATCAATTCTGTGGATGGAACCGACCCGACGAATTCGCATCTCGGCTACTACTACCATCTCACCGGTCACAAGCTGGACCCGCGGACGATCATCGTCCCGGCCGAGCGGCGGCAGCAGCGCGATGACTGGCCGTTTATCGGATCGGTGGTGTCGGCCAAGCTGCCTCAGCGCGGGGCATTGCCGAACGCCATTTCCTACCCGTGGTCTCCGGATGGGCCTGCCGATCTTCGTGCGGGACAGTTTGCCGGTCGGCTGGGCATCGAACACGATCCGCTGTGCCTCCTGGGGAAAGTGGAAGAGCCGTTGAAGTTCCAGGCCCCGTCGCTGGTTCTCAAGGGAGGCCTGTCAGCCCGCTCACTGTTGCATCGCCGTTCGCTGCTCGCCGAGTTGGATCAGTCTCTACGCGGACTCGAGCAGCACCGCGAAACACGGATCTGGCAGCGGCACCAGGATCGGGCGTTCTCGCTGCTGTCATCCGCAGCGACGACCAACGCGTTTGATCTGACCCGCGAACCGGAGGAACTCCGCGAACGCTACGGACAGACAATCAACGGCATGGGCCTGTTGCTGGCGCGGCGGCTTGTCGAGGCGAAGGTGCCGTTCGTGACGCTCTACTGGATGCCCGACCGTGCCCGCGCTAAGAAACTGAAATGCGCCAGTGCCGGCGGATGGGACACGCACGGCAACAACTTCCAGTGCCTCAGGGAGATGTTGCTCCCCGAGTTCGACCGGTGCTTTTCGGCGTTGCTGGAAGACCTGGTCGATCGTGGCCTGCTGGATTCCACGCTGGTGCTCGTCACCAGCGAAATGGGACGCAAGCCGAAGATCGGTGACCCACGGTCGGGCGGTGTTTCCGGAGCAGGCCGGGACCACTGGACCTACTGCTTGACCGACCTGCTTGCCGGCGGAGGTATCCAAGGCGGCCAGACTTACGGTGCCAGCGACAAGCACGGCGGCTACCCGGCCGACCGCCGCGTCACCCCCTCGGACATCGCCCGGACCGTCTATCACACCATGGGCATTCACGACCTCTCGGCGACCGACAGCCAGGACCGCCCCTACAACCTTCAAGAGGACGGGCGGCCGCTGCTGGAGTTG
Source organism: Planctomycetota bacterium (assembly GCA_963694825.1). Taxonomy (GTDB): domain Bacteria; phylum Planctomycetota; class Planctomycetia; order Planctomycetales; family Planctomycetaceae; genus UBA8437. Next base: position 833 of record CAVOEV010000315.1, on the reverse strand, counting down.
CTGTAGCGACCGGATGGAACCGGTCTCATTCGCCGAGTTGATCCGTTCGTCCCAGAAGGTGGATGAACCAGTTTCGTGGAGCACGTCGCAGATAGTGAAGAAAGGCACCGCAACTGATTGCGGTGCCGTCTTTTCCGAGAAGTGGGCAGGGGCGGCATCGAACCGCCGACACCAGGATTTTCAAGCCGTTGCGACGCCTCAGACCCCGCTCGAGCGCAAACGAAACCGCCCAAGTCACGGCCAGTTGCGGACTTGGGCGGTGTGGTGCGGCCTGATGCGACTGCAGGCACAAGTAGCGGAGGAGGGACTCGAACATCCCCACGAACCCTGCGGTTTGGAGGTGGTTTCGGAGACCCCCGGTGCAACTTCCGACGTAAATCTGCTGATCGTCGAGTCGATTGTCGACCAGTTACGTCGGCAACTCACCCCGACCGCTCTCGATCAGTTGGTGGCTCTGCTGGCATCAGCCGGTGATCGGCAGCCCACGAACTCGACCGCCGTGGCGCGGGGGGAGGGGGGTGACATATCTACGGTCCTCCCTTAAGGACCACCTGCTCTCACGCGCGTTTTTTTGTGCAATCCCGAATGAAACAAGATCCCGGAGGCCCAGGATGGCCGACAAGCAAAGCCCGAAACCACCCCGTCACCTGAAGGCACCCACCAAGCGGTGGTGGAAGTCCGTCGTGGACGGATACGCCCTGGAACCACACCATGTGCGTCTGCTGACCCTCGCCGCCGAGGCCTGGGACCGTTGCCAGCAAAGCCGAGAGGCCCTGCAGCAGCATGGTCTGACCTACATGGACCGTTTCGACCAGCCCAGGTCGCGCCCGGAG
>CAVOEV010000314.1:0-5037 GCA_963694825.1 Planctomycetota bacterium | reverse complement strand
CCATGGGTTGGATGCCATAGAAGTGGCTTGTGGTCTTGGCGGTGCGGAACTTGAGTACGATTCCAATGACGTTGTGCGGGGCGAGGAATCGAGCGAGGTCGTTGCCTTCCTTGTCGATCACGACCCGCGTCAGTCCACCTCCGGGGCAGATAATGACTGCGGCCAGTCTGTGTCTTGTCCGAGTGTCGGGCAGGTGGACGGTCAGGGTGGGTCGATGGACGTCATGGATGCTTCGGTCGATGATCGTCTTGCCGTTGCCTCGTTCGACAACCGTTTCGTGTTCGGCGATGCCTTCGGATCCGGGTGGTGTATTGGGCCAGAGCGGGATGGTGAGAATTTTGGCGTGTGCGTGAGCGGCCGTGCATGCGAGCAGCAGGAGTGTTGTGACGAGTTGGTACATGTCGGAGTCCATTGTGCCGAGTGGCTGCCGGCCGGAACAGCGGGCGTCGTTGTTCCGGCGGTGTATTGGGTAGTATGATCAGACGATTCGGGAGTGGATGTGCCACAGATTGACAGCAGGTGAGGGAGACAACAATGAGACGACGGGACTTTTTGGCTGGAGCGAGCGTGGCGAGTTTGTCGGCTCCGGGGCTGGTATCAGCGGCGGTTTTCGGTGCGAACGAGCGATTGGACATTGGTGTGATCGGAGTTGGCGGCCGTGGTGCCGGCGATCTGGCGGCTGTATCGGGCGAGAACATCGTGGCGTTGTGCGATGTGGATTCGGACCGATTGGCAATAGCGGCGAAGAAGCACCCCAAGGCGGTGATGTATGCCGACTACCGCAGGATGTTGGATCGATCGGATCTGGATGCGGTGGTCGTGGCGACTCCGGACCATCATCACGCGGTGGCCACAATGCGGGCTCTGCGGCGAGGTCTTCACGTCTACTGCGAGAAGCCATTGACTCACACGGTTCACGAAGCGCGGATGTTGGCAAGTGAGGCGGCCAAGCGGAAGGTGGCCACTCAGATGGGAACTCAGAACCACCAGCACCCTGGTTACCTGCGGTTGGTGGAGTTGTTACAGAGTGACGCTGTGGGTCCGATCCGCGAGGCTCATATCATCACCGACCGACCGGGTCGCTTCTGGGCACAGGGTGTATCGATGCCGAAGGAGCGGCCGGCGACACCTTCGAGTTTGTCGTGGGATCTGTGGTTGGGTCCGGCCGAGTCGCGAGACTACCACCCGGCGTTTGTGCCATTTCGCTGGCGGGGCTGGTGGGACTTTGGTTGCGGCGCGATCGGTGACATGGCGATCCACCTGATGGACCCGGCGTTCTGGGGTTTGGATCTGAACGGTCATGGCGGCACGGTCCGCGTATCGTCGATGGGTCCTCGGCCGCACGTTCACAGTGGTCCGACGTGGATGATTACCAAGTTCGAGTTTGGTCAGCGTGGCGAGAGGCCACCGGTGGACGTCTTCTGGTACGAGGGTGTGGCTCGGCCTCCGGCGTCGGTGGCTGCCGAGTTGCCGATGAACGGGTCGTTGTTCATTGGCGACAAGGGGCGGATCGCGTGTGCTCATGGCAAGTCGCCCCAGTTGTTGCCCGAGGAGACGTTTCGAGACTTCGAGCCGCCGAAGCCATTTCTGCCCGAGTCACCCGGTCATCATCGCCAGTGGATCGACGCAGCGAAGACGGGCAGTGCGACGGGGAGCCATTTTGGATACGCGGGTCCGTTTACCGAGATCGTGTTGCTGGGCAACGTGGCGTACCGTGTGGGTGAGACGATCGAGTACGACTCGAAGAAACTGAAGGTGACCAACAACCGCGTGGCCAACGACTTGTTGGGCAAGGAGTACCGCAAGGGTTGGGGTTTGACCGAGTAGCTTGCTAGGGGTTGTCGAGAGCCTGGATGGGGAACAACCGCGAGCGAGTGTGTTGAGAGGTCATCAGTTCCTTCATTCTGGCGACGATGTCGGGGTGCTCGTTGGCGACATTTTTGGTTTCACCGATATCGTCATGCAGGTTGTAGAGTTCGATCCTTAGTCGAATGGCGTTGTTGATCGGCTTGGCGTTCTTGTTGTTTCGTGGCCGAGCGAGTCGTTGTCGGACACCCTTCCAGTTTCCCAACCACACGGCCTGTTGTCCGCCGTAGCTGGGGAATTCGCGGTAGAGGAAGTTCCGGGGCGGTTGTTGGTTTCCGTTGAGTGTGGCGACGAGGCTGACTCCATCGACGCCTTGTGGGACAGGTTGTCGGCTGCCGGTCAGTCCGAGAAGCGTGGGGATCCAGTCTTCGAACCCGGTGACGAAGTTCGAGACGGTGTTCTTGGCGACATGTCCGGGCCATTTCACGATTAGCGGCACGCGGACTCCACCTTCATAGAGCGACCCCTTGAGGCCTCGAAGTGATTTCACGCTGTCGAAGAAATCGTAGTCGACTTCGCGTTTGAGGTGTGTGGTTCCGTTGTCGGAGGTGAAGACGACGATGGTGTTGTCGTCGAGTCCAAGTTGTTCGAGCAGGCTGAGGATGCGTCCGACGTAGGTGTCGAGTCGCGTGATCATCGCGGCGTAGGCGGCTCGCGGCGTGAAGTGCGGCGTGTAGCCACCTCCGGTCAACTTGGTGAACGGTGGGTCGTCCCACTTGAGGTCGAGATAGGGTTGGAGTGCTTCGTCGGGGACGTGAAGTGCGAGGTGTGGGATGACAGATGGGTAATAGAGGAAGAAGGGTTTGTCCTTGTTTGTCTTGATGAATTTCAGGGCTTGTGCGGCGATTCGATCGGGTGCGTAGTCCTGTCCTTTGAAGCGGGCGTAGTTACCCGGGTTGGTGGTGTCGGCGTCCTGTGGAAAGCGGGCGTGACCTCCGACGGGCGGGTTGTTTTTGAGTGGGACTTTTCGATTGTCGTCCCAGAGGTAGGAGGGGTAGTAGCTGTGAGCGTGTCGTTGGCAGTTGTAGCCGAAGAATCGATCGAAGCCTTGTTGGAGTGGTCCGCCTTCGGAGCCTGGGGGGCCGAGTCCCCATTTGCCGAAGGCACCGGTGGTGTAGCCGTCTTTCTTGAGCAGTTCGGCGATAGTGACTTCGGTCGTGGGGATGGGTGCCTGGCCTTCAGGCTTGGCTTCACGGTTGCTGCGGATCCATGCGTGTCCGGGGTGTTTTCCGGTCATGAGCACACAGCGTGAGGGAGCACAGACGGCGTTGCCGGCGTAGTTCCGGGTGAATTTCATGCCATCGCGTGCCAGTCGATCGATGTTTGGCGTGCGGATTTTTTTCTGGCCATAGCAGCCCAATTCGGCGAAGCCGAGGTCATCGGCCATGATGAAGACGATATTGGGTTTCCGCGCGGCGTTGGCGGTTGAGGTGACGACCACGAGAGCCAGTATGAGGGTAGATAGGGCCAGTCGAGTGAATCTCATCGGAGAGTCCTTTTGGATGTCGGTCGGGCTGTGCCTGGATGGGACGGAATTCAGGCGGGCATCGTCATTCCACAATGCGGAGTTGTAGGAAGTGGCTGCCATGATAGAGAGCTTGATCTTCGAGTACACCGACTGCATAGATTCTCAGGAAGGCCCGTTGCCCGAGTGGTGCGTCATCGCTGGCGACGACCTGGATGGCTCCGCTCTCGGACTGCCCCACAAAGGTCACTCCTCGACCACGAAGGCCTCCGACATTGGTCACCGTTCCCGGGGCAGCCAGTTCGGAGTGGACCTTGTTGATGAAGCCGTTGAGTCGTTTGACCTGGTACTTGATCTGCACCACCTGGCCTCGCCGGATGGTTTGCGGGTTGTACGGATCGAGAGTGACATGAAACATCGGTTCGTGGATCTCGAAGACGACGGCGTTGCTGAAGACGCTGACCGTCTGAGTCTTCTTGCCATTCGAGGTGGGCACGGTGGTGGTGGCCCGAACGCCCAGCGTATAGCGACCCGGCTTCAGGTTTCGGGGCAAGTAGAAGCTGACGTAACCCTTGTCCTTTGCCGCAGGGATGGTGGCCGTGCGGTTGGCGATCCCCGGCGGCAGTCCGGTGCCGATCAACTGCACGTCGGCCCGATGATTGGGGTCACGGCGTTGGACCTCGACCGCGACATCGAGCACGCCTCCGGGCGAGTGCCTCACGTTGAGTTCTCCGAAGAGCTGGTGGACTCGGGTTTCGTGGCCGTTGGCCGTGATGCGAAGTGGCGAGTCGCCGGCGACACCGATGGCCAGTTCCTGGGTCAAGCGGCTCCAACCGTTGGGCCGTCCCGAGCGGACGACCGAGGCGCCTCGGACGGGGCGTTTGAGGTCTGATGTGGAGTCGGCCGGCTGGGACCAGAGGTTCAAATGTCCGTGGAGACGTGCGGCATTGGGGTCGGCACTGAGCACGAGTTGGGCCAGTGAGACGTTGGGGCCGAGGAACACATCGGGGCAGGAGATTCCGCTCGGGAGTGTGCCGGCAGAAACCCGGATCGTTCCGTTTTGGCCGCGACGTCGAAAGGCGACGACTTGCAGCGGCATGCGTCCACCGGGTGCCAGGTTGATGCCATCGGGGCTGGTTGCCGTGGGCGCGACCACAACGTCGACCTGCGGGACTTCTCGTCGCAGCGACAGTCGGTAACTTCGCCGTGGGTCGGGATGAATTCCCGCTCTGCGGTTGTAGACGACAACGGTGAAATGTCCGTCGGCGGGTGCGACGAAGCGGCCAGTCGGGTCGGAGTGTCGGGTGGGCAGTCCCAGTCCACCGATGTTGCGAGGGTCGGGCCGGCAACGCAGCAGTTCGGTACGGCCATTGGCATCGAGTATCGAAGCGGCCAGGTGGACAGGTGACCCGATTCGCTCGCCAATCAATTCGACATGAACCACTTCACCCCGCCGTGCTGCGAACGAGTACCAGTCCTTTTCGTCGGCTTCGACCAGTCGGCCGCTGGCTTCGCCGGGGATTTCGAGTTGTTGAGCGAGTGCGGGTGAGTGATTGTCCGAGGATTCGGTGACAACCGGCACGTCGGTGATTCCGATCAAAACTGGAGCGTGTGCACCGGGCAGTTGCCACACCATGGAGTCGAAGGGGGCTTGTGCGGGGGCGAGGTGAGTAGGCAGTGGCCAGGTCGCGACAGCCTGTTTGGCC
>CAVOEV010000313.1:0-5039 GCA_963694825.1 Planctomycetota bacterium | reverse complement strand
ACTGGTTCGAGCTTCCCGTCTTGGCCACGCTCGAGGAACCAGTTGCCGAAAAGGGCCAGCTCGACAATCGACTGGCCCGGCACCTGCCCGACTCCGCGGTCACGTTCACCAAGCAGTGCTACGGGATCGCCAACGAACCGAAGATCGTCACCGGGTTGGAGCAACTCGGCCGACCTCGACTGGCGGTGGCCGGCTCCGAAACCGACGTCTGTGTCCTGCAGTCGGCGCTGGGACTGATCGAACTGGGCTACGAGGTGTTTCTGCTCGAAGACTGCGTGTTCAGTTCCGAACCCAACACCGCGCCCGCTGTGGCCCGCATGCGCCAGGCCGGTGCGGTCTCTTGCACCTACAAGATGCTGTACTACGAGTTGTTGCGGACCGACGACCCGCAGGCCTGGAGCGAGCAACAGTCCCAAGCCACAAGCCGCGGCTTCGTCGCCCCCGAATCGCTGCCGCCGTTGGCATGAGACATCGGAGTGGAAGGGGGGGGCTTTCAGCGGCCCCATACCCAATGAACTGACCTTACGCCCCCGTTGTACCAGTGGAAATAAGAGGATCACCCGGATCTGAGCGATCCAGAAAGGAGATTCTCGATATGTCCAGAAGACGTCACAGCGTGGACCAGATCATCGGCAAGCTGACTTCGCTCGAAGTATCAACCCCTTGGTATTGTCTGCGGTGGCAGGCAAGATGCGGCCGGTGCAGCCCTTCCCTTTCGTGGTCGTCCCCCGGGCAATCCAGTAAGCCTGCGCAGTGCCTCCGGCAATCCCCAGTCCAGCATCGATGTCGTACTTACCAAGCAATTGGAAATGACTGTCAGTCTTGAGCAACTTGTTCCCATAGCAGCCGAACCACCAGTGCCCATCGATAAAGGCAGCTGTCTGGATCCCGAGATCCGTGTAGCCAGTTTTGAGAACATGCTTCTTGAGAAACTTAAAGGACTGATCGTACTGGTAGAGATAGTTTTCCTGCAGGGTCTCGGGCAGCCCCCCAATCACAATAAAGTTGCCGTCGTGATAGGCCATACCACCGGCACCGTAAATGAGCTCCGGTGTCTTGTGTTTTCTCAACAAGGCCAGCGTGCTGGCCTTGTAAACGTAGACCCAGGAATCCGCCTTCCCATCCGGGTCGTTAAACGGCCCGAAATTGACCGCCACGTAGAGTTTGCCGTCCTGCTGGCACAAGCCCCCATGGTGGTTGCCGACGGAGATTTTCGTGAGCACTTTTCCCTGCGGGTCGGTCTTCACGAGTGTCGTGGTGAAGGACCAGTAGATCAGCCCCTTTTCATCGGTACAAAACCCTTGCAGATGGTGCGGATAATTTCCTTCACAGGAAATGCCGCGAGGAGCGTCTTGGGCCTCCAAGTGCCATGGCGTCATTACTACGGTGATAAGACAGGCCAGTAAACTAAAACGGCTCATGATAGTTGCTCGCCCAATACAGTAGAGGTCCAGGAGAAACAGCCCGCTCCAGGCTGGTACGACAACCTGATGTGATTTCGTGTCGGTGACCTTGAATCATCGTGGCCAAACGGGATCGAGAACTCGCCGGTCGCGAGTGCTGCGTGAACGCCGCAGGCTGGGGGAGCCAGACAGTCGTCCGATTGCTTGGTGTGACGGTTGGTGGCGTTTTCGGGTCGATCTACGGTGCTCTGCTCATTTCAACTTCACCTCGATCGTCTATCCAACCCTACCCCGTTTGGGGTGGAGACCCTGACTTATCCCGTGTTCAGGCCAATAGCTCCCCAACCGGCTGCCCGCCGATATCCGTCAATCGCTGGTCGCGGCCCTGGAACCGATACACCAGGCGTTCGTGGTCGATGCCCAGGCAATGCAGCACCGTGGCCTGCAGGTCGTGAACATGCACCGGGTCCTCGATCACGTTGTAACCGAAGTCGTCGGTCGCACCATGAGTGACCCCACCGCGGATCCCCCCGCCTGCCAGCCAGGCATTGAAGCAGCGAGGATGATGGTCGCGGCCAAACGTTGCCTTCAGCTCGCCCTGGCAATACGTCGTCCGACCAAACTCGCCACCCCAGATGATCAGCGTTTCGTCGAGCAGGCCGCGTTGCCGCAGGTCTCGCAGCAACGCCGCGGTCGGTCGATCGACCTCGGCACACTGCTTCGGCATCCGGTTCTTGATGTCGCCGTGCATGTCCCAGCCACGCTGGTACAGCTGTACAAAGCGGACACCCCGCTCGATCATCCGCCGGGCCAGCAGGCAGTTGTTGGCAAACGAGACCTTGCCGGGCTGAGTCCCGTACAACTCGTGGATGTGCTTGGGTTCACCCGAGAGGTCCATCATCTCCGGCACACTGCTCTGCATCCGGTAGGCGAGTTCGAACGAGTCGATCCGGGCCTCGATCTCCGGATCACGCACCGCCTCCAGCCGACGCCGGTTCAACTCGTTGATCCCCCGGATCAGCCGGCCCCTGGTCCGCCGGTCGATCCCCTGTGGGTTCGACAGAAACAGCACCGGATCGCCCTGAGACTGGAACTGCACGCCCTGGTGACGGCCCGGCAGGAACCCGCTGTGGTAGTACCGCGAGATGACCGGCTGGCCCCTGGTGCCCGATAGCAGCACGACGAAATCGGGCATGTTGCGGTTTTCACTCCCCAGCCCCCACGACACCCACGAACCCATGCACGGCCGTCCCGCTCGACCCGCACCGGTCTGGAGCATGTTCACCGCCGGGTCATGGTTGATCGGCTCGCTGTGCAACGACCGCACGATCGCAATCTCGTCACACACCTTCGCCAATTCCGGCATGTGCACGTTGAGCACCTGGCCCGACTCGCCGAACTGACGGAACTTGATCGGTGACGCGGCGATCTGAAGCTGCTGCTGCTTGCGAGTCATCAAGGTGATCCGCTGCTTGCCACGTACCTCCGCAGGCAACTCCTGACCGTTGAGCTCCTCGAGCTTCGGCTTCGGATCGAACGTGTCGATCTGCGAAGGACCACCCGCCATGAACAGGTAGATCACCCGCTTGGCTCGGGCCGGAATGTGAGTGGTCGAGAGTATGCCCGGCCGTCGGCCGTCGGTGGGGCCGTCGGTGGGGGCAGGGGCTGCGGTGGGGGCTGCGGTGAGGTGTTCCTGCATCAGGCCTGCGAGTGCGGCGGCCCCGAGTCCGCCGGAGGTGCGAGCCAGGAACTGGCGGCGAGGCGAAACGGGTTCCGGTGAATTCGAACAATCCGGCAGCACCGCTCGTGTCATGTCATTCATTCCCTGGTGATCGCCTCGTCGAGGTTCAACAAGACGTTGGCCATGCTGGTCCAGGCGGCCAGAGTGGCCGGGTCGAGCCCATTGGCGGAGGTCGCACCCTGGGCGATCAGGGCCTTTGCCGCCGCCTGGTCCTGGCGGAAGTGCTTGAGTTGTTCCTCGAGGATCCGGCCGAGGATCACCTGTTCTGACTTCTCGGGTCGTCTTCCCACCACGACCCGGAACGCAGCCTCCAGCCGCGACTTGGCCGACACATCCGAAGTACCCGGCACATCCGACTTGGCCGTACCCCGCAGCACTCTCACGGCCAGGCCGTGAGCCGCCTGGACGAAGGTCCGTTCGTTGAGCGTCACGAGGGCCTGCAACGGGGTGTTGGTCCGCGGCCGAACCACGGTACAGGTCTCACGAGTCGGCGCATCGAAGATCTGGAAACTGGGAAAGGTGGTGGTGCGTCGCCAGAAGGTGTAGATCCCGCGTCGATACAGATCGCGACCGGTGCTCTGCGGCCACTTCCAGCGTCCCTTGTCGCTGTAATAGCCCTCGGGTTGGAACGGATACACACTCCGACCACCGATCCGGTCATCGAGTAGTCCTCCGCAGGCCAGCGCCATGTCCCGGATCGACTCGGCAGAAAGCCGGAATCGGTTCTGCCGAGTCAGCAGCCGGTTGTAGGGGTCGGTGAGACCGGTGGCCGGGTCGTATCGCGACGCCTGGCGGTAGGTGGCCGACATCACGATCTGTTTCTGCAGCGCCTTCACATTCCAGCCGGTCCGCATGAACTCCACAGCCAACCAGTCGAGCAGCCCCGGGTGCGTCGGAAACTCACCCCGCACTCCGAAGTCCTCGGGCGTGCGAACCAACCCGCTGCCGAAGAACCTGGTCCAGAGCCGGTTGACGGCCACCCGCGCGGTCAAAGGATGCTCGGGGTCGACCAGCCAGCGAGCCAACCCCAGCCGGTTCCGCGGAGCCCCTTCGGGCAACGCCTTGAAGATCGCCGGCACGTTGGCTTGCACCCGGATGCCCTTCTGCTGGAAGTCTCCTCGCAAAAGCAGGAACGCCGGTCGAGGCTCGGACATCTCCTTCATCACCATCGTGGTCGGAGTCTGCGAGTTGAGCTTCGATTGACGGTCGCTCAGCTGCTTGTACCGCTCGTTGAGCGGAGCAAACGTCTTGCGAGCCGAGGTGTACCCGTAGCGGATGAAGTGCTGGGCCAGGGTCATCTTCTGCTTGTCGTCTCGACGGTCCGCAGTCAGCTCGACCAGCTTGCGGATCTCCTTGGGGAGCTTTTCCAGGAGATGCTTCCTGGCGTGAACTTCCCACCGGGCCTGCCCCTCGAAGTACGCGTCGGGGTCCTCTGTGGTGGGCTGAGGAGGTGGGGGTGGATCCAGGCTGTCGCTCTCGACGGCCGTGGGGGTTGGCTCAACCGGTGCCGGCAGCTTCACCCTGGCCAACTCGGTGGCGATCGTCTTGTCGAGCGTCTCGAGGTCCCCGGCCAGTTGCTGGGCCTGTGCCGCCTGTTGGGGGGTCGAAAGTACCAAGAGCGGGGGCAGCGGGATGTCGTGCCCCTGGGCCCCCTTCTCACCGTCGACGCTGTTGAAGAACGCGTAGAAGCTGTAGAACTCCTCCTGAGAAATCGGGTCGTACTTGTGTTCATGGCACTGAGCACAACCCAATGTCAGACCCATGAACACCGTGCCGGTGGTGCTGGCCCGCTCGACCGCGTAGACCACCTGGAACTCCTCGGGGTCCGAACCGCCCTCCTCGTTGTACGTCGTGTTGCGATTGAACCCGCTGGCGATCCGCTGCGAGCTGCTGCT
>CAVOEV010000312.1:0-5048 GCA_963694825.1 Planctomycetota bacterium | reverse complement strand
TTCGTGCCTGGATACCGAGGACCAGCAGTGCCACGGCGACGGTGGGAACGGCCTTGAGGCACGAGACCCATGCGGCCCAATCGAGACCGTCCTTGGCAACTGCTCGCAGAGCGATAATCGACGCGGTGTAGCAGAACGAAGCGAAGACGGCCAAAAGTGTGCCGCGCAGCAGCAGTTCGGCCGTTATTGCCCCCGTGGCATGCGGGACGGGGGCGACGAGTTCTTCGGGCGTCGTGTTGGAGTCGTTCACGAGCGTTGTGGGGCCAGCACACGACCGGATCGTGCCTCGGTATGATTTCCGGCCCGGATCACGACACGTCCGTTGACGACGACCACTTCGATCCCGTCGGGGTACTGGTGAGGCGATTGGAACGTGGCTTTGTCGATGACAGTGTTGGCGTCGAAGACGACAACATCGGCGGCGAGACCAGTCTTGAGGAGTCCTCGATCGGCGAGGCCCAGTTGTTCGGCCGGCATGCCGGTCATCTTGTGGACTGCTGTTTCGAGAGAGAACAGTTTTAGTTGTCGGCAGTATCGGCCGAGGACGCGAGGAAAGCAGCCATAGTAGCGTGGGTGCGGCATGCCTTGTGCGGTGTCGGCACTGACGGATCGGCCATCGGACCCGATCATCGCCAGCGGGTGTTTGAGCACCTGTTGGACTTCACGTTCATCCATGATGAAGTTGATCATCCCGACTCTGCCATTGCCTTCGATCAGCAGGTCGATGCACGCCTCGACTCCGGCACAGTTTCTGGATCGAGCGACATCGGCCACTTTCTTGCCGATCCATTTACGGTTGGCCGAGTTTCCGACGGTAGTGATTTGGATATCGTCCCATTGGATCTTGAAGAAGTTGGGCCAGTTGTCTGTGCCTCGGACCATATCTCGAGCGATGCGTCTTCGCTGGACGGGGTCTTTGAGTCGTCCGAGCAAGGCAGCGTTTCCGCCTTCGTGTGCCCAGGGCGGTACAAGTTGTGCGAGGCCAGCGCTTCCAGCGTGGTAGGGATAGACATCGACTCGGACGCGGTGTCCGGCTCGGTTGGCCGCTTCGATCATCGGCAGCGTCTTGCGAGTCGTCCCCCAGTTCTCTCGGCCGGCCGCCTTGTGGTGCGAGATCTGCACCGGCAGCTCGGCTTCTCGGCCGATTTGGATCGCTTCGCGAACAGCGTCGACTAAAGTCGACGCTTCGCCACGGATGTGGGAGGAGTACTGTCCTCCGTGTCGAGCGACGACGCGGGCCAGTGCCACGATTTCGGGTGTTTCGCTGTAGGTGCCAGGTGGTGAGACGAGGCCGGTCGAGAGTCCAACGGCCCCGGCTCTCATGGCTTCATCGACGTGGTCCTGCATGTGTCTGAGTTCACCGGCGGTGGGCTTGCGATTCTGGCTGCCCATCACGGCTCGGCGGATACTGTTGTGTCCGACCAGTCCACAGACATTGATCGAGGTGCCGTTTGCTTTGAGTGCCCCCAGGTAGTCGGCGTAGGTGCGGATCGAGTGTCCATACAGTGTGACGGGTTCGGGGCCGGGAGCGGGTGAGCTGCCGCAGTTGCCGATCACGTGAGTGGTGGCACCTTGTCGGACGGCGCTTTGGGCCAGTCCGTCTTCGAGCAGCGACCGGTCGCTGTGCGTGTGCATGTCGATGAAGCCGGGGCAGACGATCAGTCCGTTGGCGTTGATGGTCGTCTTGGCGCGGTTGTTGGCCAGGTCGCCAATCATCGCAATGCGGTCGCCTCGGATGCCGACGTCGTTACGGGTTCGCGGACCACCGGAACCATCGATGATCGTCCCGCCTCGAATCAGCAGGTCCAATTGTGGCGTCTGTTCCCCGACCCGGGCGGCTTGTGCCGACGCTGCAGCCAGGCTACCGGCAGCCAGTTGCAGGAATGTGCGTCGCGTGGTGCTGGAGATCATCGAATCGTCCCCGTCGGGTTGCCGCGGTCTTGCGTTTCACGTGTTTCCCATTTGTGGCAGACGGCAATTACAGTCTATGGAGCGTCACGCTTCAACGGCGTTGGCTGGGATTGGCTCGAGGCGGCCGATGCGGTTAGACTTCCGCGGTTTGGGAGTCGAGGTGATTTACTGATGCGGGAGGTGACAGGCGAATTGGCCGCAGCGGGCCCGGGTGTGGCCGAGCGGTGTGTGCGTGCGGTTGTCGTGGCGCTCGGCATCGGTCTTTGGCTGGTATCTCAGTCGCTGCTGGGCGCTCGAGACGTCGCAGTCGATACGGCGACGCTTGACGCGGCGGCCCTGACCTTGACCGTGGGTGATCGGGTTCACGAGTGGACGGCCGGTTGGAACGAGTCGTTGAGTCGTGACCGCGGGTTGGCTTCGGGGTTGTTGATCATCAGTTCGGTGTTGATCGACCTGGTGGCGTGTTGGCTGTTCGCAGCGACGATATTCGGTCGTTCGATCCGTCCGTTTTTGGGCCTGTTGATGCTGTTTGGTTTGAGGCAATTGTGTCAGTGGGTGTCGCCATTGCCGGCTCCGGTGGGGATGTTGTGGTTCGACCCGGGATTTCCGTCCTTGCTGGTGACCTACGAAGTCGCCAACGACTTCTTCTTTTCCGGCCACACGGCAATGGCGGTTTACGGCGGGATCGAGTTGGGCCGGAGATTTGGTCGTGTGGGAGTTGTTGGTGGAGGCGTGATTGCGTTGTTCCAGGTCGTGCTGGTACTCGTCCTGCGTGCTCACTACACGATGGACGTTTTCACCGGAGCGGTTGTGGCGGTGTTGGCGGCGATTACGGCCACGCGGCTGGCTGGTCCGCTGGATCGTTGGATCGCGAGCGTGGTCAAGCGTGGTTTCTGTGTCGGTCGATAGCAGGCGGTGAGCGGGCGGTGAGCGGTTTTGGCGTTGGCTCTACTGCAACAGCACGTGCTGTTCGAGAAACGATTCGACGGCCTGGTAGAAGTGGTCGATGGTTTCTTGTTTCCGCCAACCGTGTCCTTCGCCTTGGTAGAGGTGGTAGATGTGCGGCGTGCCGGTCCGCTGTAGTGCGGCGACGACGTCATCGGATTGTTGTCGCGGAACGACTCGGTCGATTTCGCCCTGAAAGACAGCGATCGGAGTCCGGATTTTTTCGGCGTGAAATCCGGGCGAGCGTTCGTGGTAGATGTCGGCCGTTTCCGGCAGCGGTCCGATCATGGTGTCGGTGTATCGACTTTCGAACTTGTGCGTATCGCTGGCGAGGTGGAACTGGTTGGCGACTCCATAGAGATTCACGCCTGCGGTGAATTCTTCGGGGTGGTGTACCAGGACCTGCAGCACAGTGAAGCCTCCGGCGCTACCGCCCATGATCACCTTACGTTTCGGATCGACCAGCCCATCGTTGACCAGGTGTCGGACCCCGCTGATCGCATCTTCGACATCGCAGATGCCCCAGTTGCCACGCAGCTTGAGCATATAGTCACGGCCGTAGCCGGTGCTGCCGCGGTAGTTGACCTGCAGCACGGCCCAACCGCGGCTGGCGAAGTATTGAACATCGGCCTTCCATCCGGCTCGCGACTGCGAGGTGGGACCGCCGTGGATCATGACGAGTGCCGGCGGCAGGCCGGTGCCCTGGTGGGTGGCATTTGTGGGAGGGTAGAACAGTCCGTGAGCCGTTTCGCCTTCGGCCGATTCCCAGCTGATGGCTTGTGGAGACGAGAGGTTGTCGCAGTCGAGCATTTCTCCGGTCGATCGGGCGACGACGCGAGATGTCGAGTCGAGCAGATCGCAGACGACGACCTGCGGGGTTTGGGTCGAGCTGCTGCCAATGACGGCGATTGTGGAATCGTCGCAAGTGGCGACGATGGACGAGATGTCAGTGAGTGGAGCGAGTGTTTCGACGCGAGTGTGTTCGCCGGAATCGAGGTCAATGCGAACGACCGACAGAAAGCCGTCTTGGTTGGCGACCGCGGCAATTGAGCGTCCGTCGCCACAGACGGCGTAGGTTCTCATGTTCTGTGCCCACGCAGGTGTTCCGAACTCGGTTCCGTCGTCGGTGAGCCAGTCGATCGCATTGGTTTGGAGGTCACAGCGGCCCAGTCGTCCCCAGCCCGACTGATCGGAGACGAAGAACAGTTTCGATCCGTCTGTCGAGAATTCCGGCTGGAACACCGCAATCTCGTCGCCTCCGGCGACCGCTCGTGGCGGCGCAGCGACGGGGAGTGGTCCGGAGTTGTCGAGGTCCGCGACATACAGGGTACTGGCGTCCCAGGGCATGTTGGGGTGGTCCCAGGCGATGTAGGCTAATTGCCGTCCATCGGGGCTGATGCGTGGTTGCATGAAGAAGTCGTGGCCTGAGGCGAGGATTCTGGGCCAGTGGTCTCCGTTGGCGTCGACCACCGCGATGCGGTCGATGTCTTCGTGAGTGTGTACGTAGGCGACAAATCGGCCGTCGGCAGAGACGCAGGGTGAGGAGGCGTGTCCGAAGCCGGGCGTGATGGCGGTGGCGGGTCCACCCGCGAGAGCGACCCGAAAGAGGCGTGCGGATCCGTGTTCGACGAAGTAGGCGTTGGAGCCCTGGACCGTGAAGTCGCCGCCTCCGTAACCGACTTCGGCTCGGACGTTGTGTGTGCTGGTCAGGTCGCGTGGTGCCTGTCCGCTGGCGTCGTCGACGACCAGGACACCCTGTCCCGAGCGGCCTTCGAGCCAGACGAGGCTGTTGCTGTCGGTGTCGAAGGCAATTCCATCGAGACGGCGGCCGGCGGCGACGACTGTCGAGGTCAGGGGACTGGGCCAACGTCCGTATTGTCGGGTAGTCTTTGTCATGACTTGGATTCTGACCATTGGGGGAGCCATCGGCAAACAAGACTGGCTGTTTGCGGTGTGATTCTGGCGGCCTGTTGCGGGGTGAGTGGGTATAACTGATGCGAGTCTTGGGACCCGGTGTCATTCCGAGAGAAGCGACGAGCGACAACTGACAGAAACCGATTGAAGGAGACAGTGATGAAGGCGAATCAGAGAAACGTCGCGATGGGTTTTGCGGCCGGTATGGTACTGGGTGCGGTTGTGCTGACGTCAATGGGTCAGGACAGCAGCAAACCGAAGGCGAAAACTTCGAAAGC
>CAVOEV010000311.1:0-5116 GCA_963694825.1 Planctomycetota bacterium | reverse complement strand
CGGTTCTTTCGGATGACGTCGTCGGGAATTTCGGCCAGAAACGCCTGGCCATCTTTGTACATCCCGGTCAATCCGTAGTCCAACTCGGCAACAATCCACACGCCATCAATGCGGTGGAGTTTCATCTGTGTTTCCTTCGGTTTCTCATCGACCGCCTGTCGAGTCATGACAAACGTGCCACCGGTTGTCAGACCGATTGTGGCTTCCGAACCATCGATGGCGACCAATCGGACCTTGGCATTGAATCCCTTGCGGAATGGGTCGTTGGGGTCCTTGGCAGAAAGAGCGAGAACCTGTTTCAGGAAGCGGGCTCCCGTCTCGGAAAAAAAGGTCTTGCCGTCGAATGTTCTGAGCTTGTCGAGGTTGGCCAGCTCGCTGTCGACGATCAATTCGAGCAACGCAATCACTTCGTCCCAGTTCTCGGAAAACAGCCTCCAGTTGATCGTCGGCACCTTCAGTTCGGGATTTTCGAGAATCAGGTCGCGTTTGGTTCGCAGTAGTTTGACGATTCGCCGAGCCACGACAAACATCCGTTCCCAGACCTCCTTGTCCATCTTCCCGGCAAATGTCCGGATCAGCCCGTTGATCTCAGCGTGGTGTGTCGGGGGCAGCGATTCCCAGATGACACCTGCGTCGCCTTCCTGGATAGCCGTTAGAAGTGTGCGGATCGCTTCGTCTGGCAGTGGTTTGCCGTCGGAGGTATCGACAGTTGGGACTGGTTGGGCGGGCGAATCGTTTGCCGATTTGGCCTTGCGGTCGCAGCCGGACTGGATTCCGAACAGGACGACGGTCAGAAGTAGGCAGGCCCCGGACCAGAATCCTCGGTTGATCGTCTGGTTCCTCATGACATCTCCGCACAACTTCTGGAAATGGTCTCCGGGCTGGTCTCCAGGGTTGGGAGCCAGACCAATATTTATGCTAGCGAGTCGTTACCCCCACGGGCCAGACCTTGATTGGAGGCAGAGGCGACCTGGGGGTATGAACAGCGGTGTTGCGGGGCATCTGTTCGGTGCTTGTGCGGGGTGGTATGTTGCAGGGGTCGGGTGTCTGTGTGCTGTGGGACAGGCACCAACCCGCCAAGGGGCGGGTGGGGAGCCAGTCCCTGAGGGCCTGTGTTGATGATCGTTAATGCGTACGCAGTTCTGGCCGCTTTTGTCGGGTTGTTGCAACTTGCGTTTGGGTTGCTGGTCATCAGGTTTTCGTTCGATTGTGGCGGCATTGCGACGAAGTCGGAGCTCGAAGAGCGTCCGTATCTTCTGCTTCTGCTGTCATTCCTGCTGATCGGCTCGAATCTCGCGTCCTGGCCGCTCTTGTACTCTTTGTTGCAGAGCTACGTGGCTTCGTGGCCGGACGTGATGTGTATTTACGGCGTGACCCAAATCGGACGTGGCAGCCTGGGCAGTTCTCGTCATCTTCCCTGGCTGCTGCTGACGGTGCAGTGCACCAAGCCCCTACTGGTGTTCCTGGGTGGGAGCTGGTTTGTGTTGTACCTGGCCAACCGGGCCACTCGGACGGCCGTCTTGATGCCACGCCTGCTGCGTGGCCTGTTGCCGTTGGGCGTCGTCAGTGTCGTGGATTCGGTCTGCGTGGCGAGTTACCTGGCCATTGGGAAGCAGGAACATTCGTTGAGCGTGGGGTGTTGTACGTCGCAACTTGCGGACCGGTCGCGGGTCTTGTCCGAATCGCTGCTGGGGGCCGCCAGCCACGCCTGGTTGACGGCGACCCTGGTTCTGCTTGTCACTGGATTGTGCTTGGGCATTTTGACGGTGATCTGCGGCCGAGTCGATCACCGCCGATTCTTGCCGGGGCTGATTGCGGGAGCACTGATCGCGATGCCGCTGGGGGGGTTGTTCCTGATCGAAATCGCTTCACCAGTACTTCTCGAGCGGCCCCACTACTGCCCGTACGACCTGATCGGGGAGGTTCCCGAGAGTGTGTTGGGTGTGGTGCTGTTCGTGCTGGGCGGTTTTTCGGTCGGTTGGGCTGGGGTGGTTGGCAGGTGGGGTCGAGTCGAGGAGACGCAAAGCGTCTTGCCCCGGCTGATCGGGAGCCTGCTGTTTCTTGGCCTCTTCGGGTATCTTGGTTCGATGATCATGTTCATCGTGGAGTTTTCCCTGTCATGAAGCCTCCGATGTCCTGGTGGTGGGCGGCGTTGGTGGGCCTGGCGGCCATTGGCACGCTGCCGGTGATTGGGCATTGGGTCCGGGCCGACGATCGACCGCGCTGTCACTTCGACGGGTTGGTAATCGACTCGGCATTCCGCGTGCGGATCGAAGTCGAGTCGGGCAGCGGGACCGAATTCTGCGATGTCAGTTGTGCTCGTTCGTGGCTGGCCGGTCATCGGTCGGCTTCGAGCAGGATTCTGGTTACGAACGAGGAGAGTGGCGATTTGATGGAATCGACCGCTGCGTTCTTTGTCCGCAGTTCGATCATTACCAACAGCATCACAGGAAACCGATGGCATGTCTTTGGGACTCGCGATCGGGCTCTTCAGCACGCTCGAGAATCACGCGGCCGCCTGCTGTCGGAATCGGATCACCCATTTGCTACTCACGGAAACGCCCCCTGATGGCACGAGTTTCGCCGACGTGCCTGCTGTGGTTGATCGCGATCCTGGTCGTCGCGGCCGGAACGGCCGTGGTCATCCCGTCTCGGTCGTCAACGTCGCAAGCCGTCCATAAGTTGAGGTTTCAGCAACTGGTTGGCGGCTTGGGATTCGGCCCGACCGTTGAACTTTCGACCTGTGCCGTCCAATTCGATCCTCGTCTCGAAACCACCTGTAACTCGGCGGTCGGTCCAATCCCCGCCGGCAGTCTTCTGTGTCCAGGCTGTGGCCGCTTCCTGTTTTCCTTTGCCTCTCGGTCGCCAGACAGGTTGACCGGTCGATCCAATAATCAGAATGTCATCGTTCCTTAACATCGCCCGCACCGGATCGGTTGCGATCCTTCTGTCTCCATTGCGGAGTGCGGTCACCGTGGTGGCCGTCATCGCCGTGCTGGTCCCCTATCTTGTCGGGACCGGTCTGGCGGAAGGTCTGCGGCAGGAGGCGTTGATTGCGATTGGAGTGGGTGTGCCTGAGGCAAAGGGGTTGGTGCCCGACTTGTACGTTGCGGCCAACCGGTTTGGGCGTCGCGTGCCGATCCCGGTTTCGCTGGGGGAGCCGATCCGACAATTCGACGGTGTCACCCAGGTGGTGCCTCGGATCGTCGGCAGGATCACCGTGGGCACGGAGCGTGTTGAGGCTGTCCTGGTCGGTTTGCCTCGAGAGGCTCTACAGCGGTTCGGTTCTTCGGTGCACCGCCTGTCGCGTGTGGTGGACGGCAAGTTGCCGGGATCCCGACGCGGCGAGGCTCCGGAACTGGTCATCGGTTCGAGTTTGGCTCGGGAACTGAACCTGCAGGTGGGCACAGTGATTCCGCCGATCCATCGCAGCGGTGGCGGCGAGAAGACTCCACGGATCATCGGCATTTTCGAGTCCGACGTATCGTTGTGGCAGTCGCGGATGATATTGACGACGTTCGAGTCGGCTGGCGAGATCTTTGACCAGAGCGGTTTGGCCACCGATCTGCTGGTGTACTGTCGTGCGGGTCAGCCCGAATCGATCCGGTTGCGGATTCTCGGGTCGTTTTCAGAATCTTTGCGCGAATCCACCACAAGTCTCCAGCACTCGGTCACCTCGCGTTCGGACCTCGAATCTCTGATCCCGGCCGGCCTGGGTCATCGCGAGGGAGTTTTCAACCTACTGTTTGTCGCCGCGTTTGGTATTGGGATCCTGGTGATCATGGTGACGTCCGGTTTCGGTCGTCCCGAGCGTCGTCGCGAGATCGGCATTCTAAAGGCGACCGGTTGGCAGACCGACGAGATCCTGCTGCGGAGCCTGGTCGAGAGCCTGTTATTGGGATTGGCGAGTGCGGCGCTGTCGATTCTGTTGGCCTGGATCTGGTTGAACGGGTTTGACGGGTACTGGATTGCCGGGATCTTTCTGGCGGGTGTCGAGACGACACCGACGATCACCGTGCCGTATGTGTTGTCGTGGCAACAGGCGGCATTGGCCGTGCTGATTGCCTGCCTGTTGGTCACGACGGGTTCGGCCTATTCGACCTGGCGCACGGCCGTGACATCTCCGGCGGAGGCAATGAGATGACGGTCGGGTTGTTCGAGACCGAAGGGTTGAGCCGGGTCTATCATGCCGGGAGTTCGAGTGAAGTGCGTGCGCTGAGCGACGTGTCGCTGGTGATCCCGGCGGGCAGCTACGTGGTGTTGGCTGGTGCTTCGGGGTCGGGTAAGACGACGTTGCTGTCCTTGTTGGGTGCGTTGGACCGGCCGACTGCTGGTCGCGTGCGATTTGGCGATCGCCATCTTGAGGACTGTTCGGATGTCGAGCTGGCACGGCAACGCCGGCGGATGGGGTTCGTGTTCCAGGACTTTTCGCTGATTCCTCGCTTGCCGATCTGGGAGAATATCACTTACCCACAGATTCCTCGGGGCATGTCGACGTCCGATCGCCGGCAGGTTGCCGAGAACGAGTTGTCTCGACTGGGTCTTGAGGCGAAGTGTGATGTCGTGCCCGAGGAGTTGAGTGGAGGCGAGCAGCAGCGAGCGGCGGTGGCTCGGGCACTGATCGGCGACCCCGAGGTCGTGTTTGCCGACGAACCGACGTCGAACCTGGATCGCCGCTCGGCGGCCGCGTTGGCATCGATCTTTGCCGAGATCAACGCCGCCGGCACGACGCTTGTCGTTTCGACTCACGACCCTGACCTGATCGACCAGGCATCCCACGTCTTCACCCTGGAAGACGGCCGGTTACTGGAAACGGAGGTCAAGAGTTGACCCGCTCGTTTAGCGTTTGGGTGGTGTGGCTTCCTTGACGATGGCTCCCTGGTTTTGGCTGAGTATCAGGAGTGAGAACTTTTGGACGTTGTCGAGGTCGTTGGTGCTCAGTGAGGCGTAGTCGAAGCGGCCTCTGAGGTCGGTGTAACCGTCCTTGTAGAAGGTGACTTGTCCGTTCTTCGCCCGAGCGTAGACCTTCACATAGACGCGTGGTGCGGGTTTGCGGCTGGTCGCATCGGTGACTCGGACCTGTCCGTACGGTTCGACCACCTGGACGGCGAGCGAG
>CAVOEV010000310.1:0-5127 GCA_963694825.1 Planctomycetota bacterium | reverse complement strand
TTGATGTCCCGGACGGCCTGTGCAACCTGATCGACTTCGGCATCACTGGGTGCTCGACCGCTGGCGACGATGCAGTAGGTGCGTGCCTGGTTCTTGGCGGCCTGTCGTGCTCCGGCGACGAGTTGTTCGGGGCTTTTCAGTCGATAGCGATCGATGGGAGTATCGGCGACGGCGGATTGCGAGCAGTAGCTGCAGTCTTCCGGGCAGAGTCCACTCTTGGCGTTTTCGAGGTAGTAGAGTTGGACATCGATACCGAAGTGTTCGCGTCGGACGCGGAAGGCGGCGGCCATCAGGTCGAGCAGTTCTGCAGGGTCGGCGTCGAGGACATCGAGTCCTTCGTCGCGGGTGAGTTGTTGCCCACTGAGGACCTGTTCGGCAATCTGTTGCCAGCGGGACGGGGAATCGGTCACGAGTGAGTCTGCCTTTCAGGCGTGGCCATTGCCACTGGGTCGTCGATTACCCGAGTGGAATTCGAAGTCGGTTTCACCGAGAACGCCACTGAGTTCATTTTGCAGTTGTTGGGAGCAGGAGACTCGGAGGTCGTTGGGCGTGGACATGATATAGCGGACCGGTGTCGACACGTCATCCTCGCGAGTCGACTCGACAATCACCACGACTTCAACGCGACCGGGGTGTCGTCCGAGTATTTCTCGGGTGCGGCGTATATCGGCTTTCGAGTGCACTCCACGGCGAAACTTGATCGCCAGTTGCCGCGTGAATTCTCGTTCGGCCTCGTCCTGTGTCATCACGTTGTGGACGACGATCGAGGTTTCGCGTCCTCGTCGATCGACTTTACCCTGCAGGAACAGGCATTCCTCGGGCACCATCTTCTCACTGAACCGACTGTAATCCTCGGGCCAGATGATGCAGCGAATATTTCCTTTGAGGTCTTCGAAGTTGAAGTTGGCGAATCGGCTGTTTCCGTTTCGGCTGGGTTTTCGAGTCTGTGAAGTTTTGATCGTGGTGATCATGCCTCCGAGCAGCACTTCGGTACCTTCGTCGAGTCCGGCGGTAGTGAGCACATCGTGAGTAGCGTGTCGGGAGATGACGGAGCTGAATTCGGCGAGTGGGTGAGAAGAGAGGTAGAAGCCCAGGACATCTTTTTCCATGGCGAGTTGGACGCTTTGTGGCCATTCGGGTGCATCGGGTAGTCCGATGAGTTCCGGTTCGTTGCTGCCACCGGAGTCTCCAAACAGGTTCTTCTGTCCTCGGACCTGGTCTCGATGCCGTGCCACGGCCGCCTGAACGGCTCGTTCGACGACTCCCATGTGTTGATTCCGGTGCGGTCCGAGTTCATCGAGTGCCCCGCTTTTGACGAGGATTTCGAGGACACCCTTGGTGAGTGCCTTGGGATTGACTCGTTCGGTGAGGTCATAGATATCGCGAAATTCGCCTCCGGCCTTTTGTGCCTCGACGACAGCCGTGACGGCCGAGTTGCCGATTCCCTTGATCGCGGCCAGCCCGAATCTCAGCCCGTTGTTTTCGACATGGAATTCGACGTGCGAGTGGTTGACCGAGGGTGGGAAGATTTCGAGGTTCATGCGTTGGCAGTCGTCGACGTGTTCGCTAATCCGGTCGGTGTCTTCCATTTCGCACGAGAGCAGTGCGGCCATGAATTCGAGGGGGTAGTGCGCCTTGAGGTAGGCGGTCTGGTAGGTAACGGCCCCGTAGGCGGTCGAGTGAGATTTGTTGAACCCATAACCGGCAAATTTTTCGATCATGTTGAAGAGATCGACTGCTTGAGCCTCAGGCATATCACGGCTGCCGGCTCCGGCGATGAAGTCTTCGCGGAAGCGTTCGATGACTTCGAGTTGTTTTTTGCTGATCGCTTTGATGCAGCGGAAGGCGCTGGAGAGTTCGATGCCACCGACCTGGTTGAGGATTCTGGAGACCTGTTCCTGATAGACCATGACTCCGTAGGTTTCGGCGAGCAGTTTGTCGACGATCGGGTGCACTTTCGGCACAGGTATGCGCCCGTTCTTGACATCGACATAGGTCATGACCATGCCGCCTTCGAGCGGACCGGGTCGATAGAGTGCGCTGGTAGCGATGATGTCGTTGAAGTTGTCGGGTTTCATCTTGATCAGCAGGTCGCGCATCCCGGCGCTTTCGAGCTGAAAGACACCCTTGGTTTCGCCTCGTTGCAGCAACGCGAAGGTCCGGGCATCGTCTAGCGGCAGTTCGATCGGGTTGATTTCGATGCCATGTGACGATTTGACGTTCTTGACGGCCATGTCGAGGATGGTGAGGTTACGGAGTCCGAGGAAGTCCATTTTCAGCAGTCCTGCCTGCTCGACGTCCTTGTCTCGCCACTGCGTGATCACGTCGTCCCTGCCCGATATTCTCTGCAGCGGGACGTATTTTTCGAGAGATTCCTTACCGATGACGACTCCGGCGGCGTGCGTGCCTGCGCTTCGCGCGAGTCCTTCGAGTCGCATGGCGATGTTGAGCAGTCGTTGGATCTGGCTGTCGTTGGTGTATTGTTCGTTCAGATCCGGGCTCTCGCTCAGTGCGTCTTCGATGGTGATCCCGAGCGTGTCGGGGATCATCTTGGCGATTTCATCGACCCTCGAGAGTGGCACATCGAGGGCTCGTCCGACGTCGCGGATGGCGGCCTTGGCCTTGAGTGTCCCGAAGGTCCCGATCTGTGCAACGTTGTCTTCGCCGTACTTTTCTTTCGTGTAGTCGATGACTCGTTGTCGGCCATGTCGGCAGAAGTCGATGTCGATGTCGGGTGGTTCGTTTCGGCTGGGATCGAGGAACCGTTCGAACAGCAGGTCGTACTTCAGCGGGCAGACGTTACTGAATCCGAGCAGGTAGGCGACGAGTGCTCCGCAGGCCGACCCACGTGCCTGGCAGGGGATGCCTTCTTCCATTGCGAACCGAACAAAGTCCCACACGATCAGGAAGTAGCTCGAGTACCCCATCTGTTCGATGACTTGCAGTTCGACGTCGAGTCGATCGGTGACTTCGCTGGTCACGTGATCCCCGTAGCGCCACTTGAGTCGATCCTCGCACAGTTCCCTCAGGTAGACGGTATCGGTCTTTCCGGCGGGAGGTTCGAAGACCGGGAAGTGTCGGGTGGTGAAGTCGAGATCGATGTCGACTCCGTCTGCGATTTGCTGAGTCAGCGAGACGGCATCGTGGTGATCGGGGAACGTGTCGTACATTTCCGCAGCCGACTTGACGAAGAACTCGTTCCCTTCCATCTTCATCCGTCGTTCGTCGGTAACGACGGTCCGCGTGTTGACGCACAGCAGGACGTCATGGGCTTCGGAGTCGTCGCGATCGAGGTAGTGCGAGTCGTTGGTGGCGACCAGTGGGATGCCGGCCCGGCGTGAGATGTCGACGGTCCCGACGAGGCACTCCTCCTGAATTCTCAGGCCGGCGTTCTGGATTTCCAGGTAGAGGTGTTCGCCGAAGACCTGTTGGTACCAGTCGACGAGTGCTGCGGCTTCGTCGTGTTGTCCGGCGAGGATGTGGTGCGAGAGTTGGCTGGAGGCGCAACCCGAGAGGCAGATCAGTCCTTCGCTGTGTGCTTCGAGGATTTCCTTGTCGATCCGAGGCTTGTAGTAGAAGCCTTCGAGGTAGGCCTTGGAGGCGAGTGTCATCAGGTTTTGGAATCCGGTGCGATTCCGGGCGAGCAGTGTGAGGTGGTAGGAGGTATTCTTGTTCTTGGAGGGTGTCCGATCGGAGCGGTGTCCGGGTGCGACGTAGGCTTCGTAGCCGAGCACGGGGTTGATGTCCTGCTTGCGGCACTCGTTGTAGAACTGGAGTGCCCCGTAGAGGTTGCCGTGGTCGGTCAGGGCCAGGGCATTCATCCCATCGCCCTTGACCTTGGCGATCAGTTGCGGGATGCGGTTGGCGCCGTCGAGCAGGCTGTAGTGCGAGTGGCAGTGCAGGTGGACAAAGGGCGAGTCGGTGGGCATCGTCACTCCTTCGATCGATCGTCAACCGTCTCCCCTCGACGGCGGGGGCGATGATTGTAGCACGCAAGATGTCTACCCGTCAGCGAATCGGGATTCGCGGCAATCTCGGCGGGCGATCCGACCGCCACCAGTCGGCCTCCATCGGGCCCCCCACCGGGTCCCAGTTCGATGACGTGATCGGATCGAGCGATCAGTCCGAGATGGTGTTCGACGACGAGGACGGAATGTCCCACAGCGAGCAGTGATTCGAGGCAATCGAGCAGTTGTTCGACGTCGGAGGGATGCAGTCCGGTGGTCGGTTCATCGAGCAGGAAGAGTGTCTTGCGGTTGGATCGTGTCGAGAGGAACGAGGCCAGTTTCAGTCGTTGCGACTCGCCTCCCGAGAGCGTGGTGGTGGGTTGACCGAGCGGGAGGTAATCGAGTCCGACGTCTCGCAGGGGTTGCAGTCGTCGTCTGATGGAGGATTCGCCGCGGAAGTAGGCAAATGCTTCTTCGACGGTCATGTCCAGCACGTCGGCGATCGAGCGGCCTCGATGAGTCACTTCGAGTACGTCTCGCCCAAATCGTCGGCCTCGACATTCGGGACAGGTGGTCCGGATATCGGCCAGGAACTGCATGTCGACCTCAATCTCTCCACTCCCGCCACACATCTCACATCGTCCGCCACCGGCGGCATTGAAGCTGAATTGCCGGGCCGAGTAGCCACGTTGCCTGGCCAGGGCGGTGGCGGCGAACAGTCGGCGGATGTCGTCGAAGGCCTTGAGCATGGTGGCGGGGATCGAGCGGGCCGAGCGACCTGGTGGTGATGCATCGACGAGCAGCACCTGCTCGATGTCTTGGTGTCCCGAGACGGCGACCAGGCAGTCGGGGTCTGTGAGTTCTGGATTGGGCGATTGATCGAGAGCTTGGCAGAGGG
Organism: Planctomycetota bacterium; assembly: GCA_963694825.1. Taxonomy (GTDB): domain Bacteria; phylum Planctomycetota; class Planctomycetia; order Planctomycetales; family Planctomycetaceae; genus UBA8437. Next base: position 282 of record CAVOEV010000310.1, on the reverse strand, counting down.
TGGGGTAGAGAGTTTCGAGGACGAGGCTGCTTTTGCCGCTGCCGCTGACTCCGGCGACGACGACGAGTTGTCCGAGGGGGATACTCAGATCGAGTTGATCGAGGTTGTGTCGAGTGGCCCCTTTGAGGTGAATGGTTCCGGCGTCGGCGGCTTGTGTTTGGGCAGCCGTTTTGCGTTCTGGGAGTCGTCCGGCGAGAAAGGCTGCTGTCAGTGAATCGTTGCAGTCGAGCAACGATTCGGGGGTGCCTTGAAAGACGAGTTGTCCGCCGTGTTGCCCGGCTC
>CAVOEV010000309.1:0-5139 GCA_963694825.1 Planctomycetota bacterium | reverse complement strand
CAGCCAGTGCGGCTCGCCTGATTGGCTGGTTTGGCTGGTTTGGCTGGTTCGAGTGTGTTGTGTCTTTCGTGTAGTCCGGGTTGGCGGCTTGGGGGAACCGATCGAGTACGAGTTTGGCGAGTGTTGTGTCGTCGAGGGCCTGGTGTCCGAGTTGGTCTGCGTCGAGGATTTCGATGTGAGCGTGTTGTGCGACCCAGCGAGCGAGTGCACTTTTGCCCGATCCAATTCCGCCGACGAGTCCGATGACGGGAGCGGACGGGGCGCAAGAATCCTGTGACACTGAGTTGTCTTGTGGAGGGAGAGTCGAGTTGTGAGGTGTATTTTGAGGAACGTGGCCGAAAGTGGCCGAGGGGAACCGATCCGTGGTTGATTGGGGAAGGAGAAGGAGAGTGGGTCGTGCGGATCCTCCGCACGGTTGTCGTTCTTTTTGGGGGGGCTTGGGATTCCAAGCGTTAGGCTTCATGGTGATTGCTGCTGACCGGGGTGTCAATGAAAAATCCGGGTCGCAGTCGATTGGCAGTCAATCGGCGGGAATCTCTTCAATTTCCAGCCAATTGGGTCCTGCGGCGCAGTCGACGAGCAGCGGCACATCGAGATCGAGGGCCGATTCCATTTCTTTTCGGACGAGAGCGACGAGTGATTCGAGTTGGTTCTCGGGGACTTCGAACACCAGTTCATCGTGGATTTGCAGCAGCATGATGCCCGGGTGCGAGTCACGTGTCAGGGCTTGATCGACTCGGATCATGGCCAACTTGATCAGGTCGGCGGCCGAGCCTTGAATCACGCTGTTGATCGCTGTGCGTTCGGGCATGTTTCTTTGCCGATTCGGTAGGGGGCGAATCCCATGAATTGGCCGCCGCCGTCCTCGGATCGTTTCGGCGTAACCCGATCGTCGGCAGTCTTCGAGCACACGATCGAGGTACTCGGCGACTCCGTAGTAGCGAGTGAAGTAGTCGTCGATGAAGGCGGCGGCTTCCTGTTGCGAGATGCCCAGTCCGGCGGCGAGTCCAAAGGGACTTTGTCCGTAGACGACGCCGAAGTTGACGGCCTTGGCCATCCGTCTCATATCCGAGTCCACCAGGTCCGCTTCGACCCCGAAGACTTCGGCGGCAACGGCTCTGTGGATATCGATGCCATTCTGGAACGCGTCCTGCATGGCCGGATCTCCGCTGAAGTGAGCGAGCACACGGAGTTCGACCTGCGAGTAGTCGGCGCACAGCAGCAGCATGCTGTCGTCGCCTGGCACGAAGGCCCGCCGGACCTGTCGACCTTCTTCGGTGCGGATCGGGATGTTCTGCAGGTTGGGTTGCAGCGAGCTGAGTCGTCCGGTGGCGGCGGCGACCTGATTGAACGACGTGTGCAGCCGACCGGTCTGCTGGTTGACCAGTGCCGGCAGTGCGTCGAGATAGGTGTTCTTGAGTTTTCCGAGTTGTCGATGAGCGGTGATGTGTTTGGGTAGAGGGTGGAGCGGTGCAAGTTTTTCGAGCACGCTTTGGTCGGTACTTGGTCCAGTCTTGGTCCGTTTCTGGACGGGCAGTTTGAGTTCTTCGAAGAGGATTTCCCGGAGTTGTTTGGGCGAGTCGATATTGAATTCTCGACCGGCCAACTCGTAGATTTCGGTCACGAGTTGTTCGAGTCGTTCGCCGACCGATTCGGCCTGCTGGCCGAGTTCGTTGGAATCGAGTCGGATGCCGGTGTGTTCCATCTTGGCGAGGATGGGGATCAGGGGCCGTTCGATGTCCCAGTAGAGATCCCAGAGGTTTTCGTGTTTGAGTTGCGTGGTGACCATTTCGGCCACTTGCCACGAGACGTCGGCGTCCTCGCTGGCGTACTCGGCCACGACGGCGGTATCGATGTCGGCCATCGACTTCTGGTTCTTGCCTTTCCCGATCAGGTCACTGATCGGGATCATGGTGTGGTTGAGGTATTTTTCCGAGAGTGCTGCCAGCGAGTGGCTGCGGGATCCGGAGTCGAGCAGAAAGTGTCCGATCATCGGGTCGACACCGATTCCCTGGAGTTCCAGTCCGGCTCGACGCAGCACGAGCATGTCGTACTTGATGTTCTGGTTCGTCTTTTCGATCTCGGGGTTCTCGATCACACTCCGCAGCGATTCGCTCACGGTGTCGGGATCCAGCAGTTTGGCACCTTTGGGGCCTCGGACCGGCAGGTACCAGCTGCGTCCGGCTTCCCAGCAGAATGCCCAGCCGACGATGTCGGCGGCCAGTTCGTTCAGGCTGGTGGTTTCCAGGTCGAAGCAGAAGCGGTTTTGTTTCTCGAGTTCCTCGAGAAACGTCACGAACTGATCGGGTGTATCGACGAGTGTCCAATCGCGAGGAGATTGTCCGAAGAGTTGTCCCTGCTGTTGTTCGTGTGTCGAGTCGACGGTGGGAATGTCGTCGTTGCGGGCTGGTGTCGAGGTTGGGTGATTGTCGTCTGAGGAATCGATCAGGGTTTGGAGTTGGGTGGGGAAGGACCGAAATCCGAATTCGGCGAAGAGTTCGTTGAGTCGTGTGACATTGGGTGTAGTGATTTTCTGGGCGTCCCAGTCGAGATCGAGTGGGAGGTCATCGTAAAGGGTGACGAGTCGTCGGCTGAGTCGGGACTGATCGGCGAAGTGAACGAGGTTTTCCTTGAGTTTCTTGCCATTGACCTGGTCGGCATTTGCGAGCACTTCTTCGAGGGTGTCGAACTGTTCGAGCAGGGTGCGAGCTTTCTTGGGACCGACGAGTGGCATACCGGGCACGTTGTCGACGCTGTCTCCGACGAGCGACTGAAAGTCGATGACCTGATCGGGTCGAACACCCCATTGTTGGAGCACGAAGTCGGCATCCTGAAACTCATTCTTGCGGATGTGAAACAGTTGGACGTGTTCACCGACGAGTTGTCGTGCGTCCTTGTCGCTGGTGACTATCCGCACATCGTGTCCTGCTTCGACGGCTCGTTTGGCGAGCGTGGCGAAGATGTCGTCGGCTTCCCAGCCTTCGGCCCGAATCACTGGCAGTCCGAACCCGTTCATCACCTGTTCGATCATCGCGATTTGCGGCACGAGATCTTCGGGCATCGCGTCACGGTTGGCCTTGTATTCGGGGTACCAGTCCTTGCGGATGCCTGGTCCGGGCGAGTCCATAGCGCAATAGAGGTGCGAGGGCCGGTGGTCTCGGAGCAGGTTCATCAGATCGCGGGTGAAGCCATAGACCGCGTTGGTGGGTTGGCCGGCCGGCCCGGTCATCGGCGGCAGGCCGTGGAAGACCTGAAAGACCAGGGAAAACACGTCGAGAATGTAGACGGGGTTGTTCATCTGGTGATCTTCATCCGGGAGTCAGCATCCGGGTGTGCAGTCTTCCATCAGGACCGGAAAAACCGTTAGGATCTGTACGTGGTGGTGCGGACAGCGTGGCGATTTCTTGACTCCACTCTAGCCCCACCTAGAATCCAGAGACAGGCTGTCTGGATTCTCTGGCCGTCTGTACCTAACGCGTTAGTTCGGCGTCGAGCCGGACGACGCCCACATTTGCGACTCAGTCATGCGACAGGGGACAGGCCATGGCCTCGACTAAGACCATCGGGTTCAAGGAAATCGGTTTCATTTTCACGGCGATGTTGATGTTGATATTCGCCGTGTTCACGTACGTGTTGTACGACGAGGGCCAGAAGATCCGTCGCGATCTTGTTGCCAAGACCGCGGAGGCGGGTGACGAGAAGAAGTTGCAGCGGGATTATTCGGACCAGATCAACGAGTTGAAGTCGAAGGTGGGTTATCCGAACGTGGCGTCGGTCGGTTCGACAGCTGACACCAGTCGCGAAACGGTCGTGGGCAGCATGATCGACGACATCAAGACCTTGGGTGGTCCGGAGTTGCAGCGGGATTCGTACGCCGAGACGCTTCGTGCGATGAAGCAGAAGGTCGACAATCTGCAATTGGAGAACCGGAACCTGACGGAGAAGAACCAGTTGTTGTCGGTCGAGTATCTGGCGGTGATGAAGTCTCATTACCAGGACGTTGCCAGCGGTCACGACGCACGTCGGAAGGCGGCCGAGGGTGAGCGAGACGATGCGAATCGGACGAAGGAGACTGAGATCCGCAACCGGGATGATCAGATCGTGACGTTGCGGGGCGTGACCACCAACCTGCAGAACACGTTGAAGCAGACCAAGGACGCTCACGACAAGCTCAAGAAGGATTCGGAATCTCAGATCGGTCGCCTGGAGGGCATCAACGATTTCCTGACCGATGCGGTGCGGAAGCGGGAACGGATCACCTACGACCGTCCCGACGGTCTGATCCGCTGGGTCGACAACGACAGTGGCCTGGTCTGGATCAACATTGGTCGTGACGACAAGTTGACCACCAGGACGCAGTTCAGCATCTACAAGCAGACTCACCGCGGTGTTGGCCGCCCGTCGGCTCCGGCGAACACGGCGGACGACGAGGAAGCGAGTGATGCGGCCGACGAGAGGTTTTCGCCGGGATTCGAGGACATCAAGGGTTCGATCGAGGTGACTCGTGTGATCGGAGCCCATCTGGCCGAAGCCCGAATTCTCAAGTACGACATCTACGACCCCATCCAGCCCGACGACCTGATTTACACTCCACTGTGGGCACCCGGTCGTCCCGCCGCGTTTGCCTTCGTCGGCCTGATCGATTTCGACAACGACGGAGCGAGCAACCGTGGCGAGATGCACGAGATGATCAGCGGGATTGGTGGCCAGATCATCCACGAGGTGCTCGACGATGGTCGCCGAGTGTACTACTCGGAGTTCCCTTCCAAGAGCCATGATTTCACCGAGGACGATTCGACGATCAACCTCAAGATGAAGTACCTGGTGATTGGTGGGATTCCGGATCTGAGTCAGGCGGCAACGGATCTCGAGAAGCAGCAGTTCCGGGAGATCATTGGGCATCACAAGAAGATGGTGGCCGAGGCACGAGAAACGGCAGTCCGCCGCATCAATCTCAGCGATTTCCTCGCTCACATCGGCTACGTCCCACGTCGTCGGCTGTTCGTCCCCGGCCTGGTGGATCGTCCTTACAATCTGAAGGCTGGAGCCGCCAGTAGTGGCGTCGGCGGCAGTGTCGGTGACCGGGTGTCGACCGGCAAGGTGTCGAGCCTGTTCACTCGCAGCAAGCGGTTGAAGAAG
>CAVOEV010000308.1:0-5145 GCA_963694825.1 Planctomycetota bacterium | reverse complement strand
AAGAAGACGTGGGCGGTACGGAGACGCCTGGCTGATTTCGATCAATTCCCCTTTACGGCCGTGACCTGGATCCTGGTTATCCAGACCACGATTATCGTCGAGACGACCAGATGTCAGCGTCCGTGGAAATGCCAGAACCGTTGCTGGTTCGGCCGAAACAGAACTGGGTGCTCGGCCCTGTTCCGGACCTGCTGTTTATCATCGCGACGCCGTTGCTGGCCTTTGCCTGGGCCGCCGTGGTGTTTGTCAACTTTGGTTCAGCGATGGTGGTGTCGATCTTTGTTGTCTTCAACGTGGCACACCACTTGCCAACCTTCATTCGCATCTACGGTGACCGGGATCTATTGGCTCGATTTCGCTGGAGCCTGTTGCTGGGTCCGGTGCTGCCGTTTTCGATGGCGATGCTGGCCGTCTATTACGTGATTCGTTCCGATTTTCCCGTCGAAAACGTGATGTGCCTGGGACTGATTCTGACCGTATGGGATCCGTGGCATTTCTTCATGCAGCACTACGGGTTCATGCGGATTTACGACGGAAACAACCGGGCACCCCGGAAACTTGCGTCCCGAATGGACATGCTCCTTTGCGCCAGTTGGTTCCTGATGGTCATGCTTGGTGCAGTGCACTGGATGCCCGACCTGCTCTACGACATCCAGTGCAACCACGGGATTCCCTTGCTGCGACTGTTTGGTTCGGGCGCCTATGTCGCCCTGGAACAACTGGTCCTGGTCACTGTTGTGATTTCGAGCATTGCCTATCTCGTGTACCTGCGGTGGTGCGCGGTCCAGGGTTTCTTCATCAGTTGGGCCAAGCTCCTGCTGTTTGTGATCACCTTCGGCGTGATGTACCTGGCCTATGTTCCCAACGCGGTTGTGCAACAAGTTCTTCCCGGTTGGAACTTTCCGATGGGATTTGCCGCACTCGGAATGGTCCACGTCAGCCAGTACCTGGCCATCGTCTGGAAGTACAACCGCAGCCTGGCAACCGACAAGGATCACGCCAGGCCAGGACTGTTCCGGACGACCTTTGCCCGGGGCGGGGTGCTGGTCGTATTCGGCTACGTGGCGTGTTGCCTGGGTTATGGTTATGTCCTGAGCCCTTACCGGTTCGGGTCGATTTTGCCAGCTATGACCGTGGAAACATCGCAGTGGATCGTGGGCACGCTGATTGCCCTGAGTTTCACCTCGACCCTGTTGCATTACTATTACGACGGTTTCATCTGGAAGGTACGCAACAAGGAAAATCAGCGTCACCTGGCAATGCAGCAGAGTCCTGATCCAGCCGATCCTTACACCACATCCTGGTGGGACACTCACCGCCATTCCCCGGTCCTGGCGACCATCCTCAGACAGGGGCTCTATTTTGGTCTGCCGATTCTGCTCGTGACGGTCAGCTACTGGATGGTCAAACAGGATCCACTCGCTGACCCGGTTCAACAGGTCCAGCGGGCCATTGAATTGAATGAGGGCGAATTCATCGATCAGAGTGTTCAAGAAGCCCGGTTGGCAATTGTCGGGATCAACAAGCAACTGGAAATCGAGCGACGGATGATCGAGATCCGTCCCAGGGCCCTGCATTTCACCTATGTCGCCGACTTGGTCTACCTGAAGTCACTCACCGCGAACCGCTTGATCTATCGGGCCGACCCGGCGACGGATGCCGAGGCAAGATCGCGACATCGACGCGCCGTTGCAAAAGCGATCGACTCGCTCGAAAAAGCGATGGTAAGCTCCGGCCCGTTCGGTCATCGCCGAAGTCCGGACATGCGGCGTGAAGATGCCGAGTCCCTGTTGGCCAGCCGGCGACGGGAACTCGACGAGCTCGACAGGTAAAAGTCGCCTGCTCCGGCAGCCGGGTTGTCGATTCGTCTCTGCAGAAGTCGCCAGCCAGGACTGTTTCGGGAAACGACAGTCCTGACGATGTTCAGCTGAACGACCCTGTGCTGGGGATCGAAGGTGGTGGACTCGGGTTTCACTGGGGTACACACGGTGGGTGTGGACGAGGCGCAGGGGGCCGACGATTCCCTTCAACTCACCTTGCATCTGCTCTTGTTGACCGCCACATAATGGCATACCGTTCTCACCAAACAGGAGGTGTGTCGTGTGGCTGTCTGGCTGGCTAATTCGAATCGCTGACATTCCACTCGCTCGGACCCGGCGACGAACCGTTTCCCCGTCCGCCGCTTTGGTCGAGCAGCTCGAACAACGCACACTGCTGTCGGTCACATCCCTCTTTGATTCCGAGACGGCCGAATTGGCTGTTTCGTTCGACCACGACGATACGCAGATCGTAATCCAAGCCGATTCGCTGACCGGCGACGTTCTGATCAACGGCGAATCGGCCGGAGTGTCCACAGCCGACGTCCACTCGATCGACATCAGGCTCGATCCCAACGCCACATCAGGACCAGGTGTCCCCGAACACGTCGGCCGACGGATTGAACTGTCCGGCGTCACCCGCGACACGTTCCCGAACCTGGATTCCATACGGATCGAAGCAGGCCATGGCAACGATACAATCATCGGCAGCCAGCTTGACGATTCGATCCTCGGCCAGGACGGTGACGATGTCATCAATGGCCGTGGTGGTGACGATACGCTCGAGGGCGGTGCGGGCAAGGACCGACTGATTGGAGGTGCCGGAAGCGACCACCTCGACGGAGGCCACGGCGACGATCTGCTTCGAGGCAACGCCGGAGGCGACCGACTGGGCGGCGGTGATGACGACGATCGGCTCTTTGGAGGCCATGGCCGGGATGCGTTGCTCGGAGACGCCGGCGATGATCTTGCCCGAGGCGGACCTGGCGACGATCTCGTCGATGGCGGCGACGGCTGGGACCGGATTTCCGAGTCCGGCGACAACGACTTCACTCTCTCCGATAGCCAACTCGAAGGCCAGGGCCGTGATCGCCTGGCAAGGATCGAAGCGGCGGTGATCCGAGGTGGGCGCGGCGCGAATCGGCTGGATCTCTCGGCATTCTCGGGCAAGACCACGATCCACGGAGCCGGAGGCGATGATACGCTGGCCGGCGGGAACGCAGACGACCTGGTCCTTGCCGGAGGTGGCGACGACAGCCTGATCGGCAATAACGGCAACGATACGCTCGATGGCGGACGCGGAAACGACTGGATCGCCGGACACCTCGGACACGATCGACTCAATGGACGCGGCGGCGCCGATACACTCATCGGAGGCGATGGGGATGATGTGCTCTTCGGTGGAGCCGGACACGACGTCGCACTCGGTCAAAACGGACGCGACCGGGTCTTCGGACAAGGCGGACGGTTCGACACAATCTCGGGCGGCAACGGCCTGGATCGAGTCTTCGGCACACCTCCTGAAATCAACGAACAGTTCGTGATCAACCTCTCGGCCCGTTTGCCCGAATGGACGTTCCACGAGGAAGTCGCTCACACAAACGACAGTGAAGCGGTGGCCGCCTATCGACAACGACTGGCCACAATGCTGATCGACGACGCGGTCGACGGTTGGCAAGACCTGTTTGGCCAGCCAGTTATGCACCTGAACTGGTGGATGGTTGCCTGGGACACCCTCGAACCTCGAACGACCGCCACCCTGCAGCAAGGCCTGGATTTCTCGGATACGAACACACAAGAGGAGGGTGTCGACGAGACCGATATCGTCAAGAGCGACGGCGAATACCTGTATATCACCGGCGATCGCTGGGGGTCTCAGCAACTCACGATCGTCGACACCTGGCCCGCCGAAGAACTTCACGTTGTCGCACAAATCGACCTCGACGGCCGACCCGTCGCACAGTACCTCGACGGCGACCGATTGACCGTCGTGACGCAGGAAGCCGGCTGGATCCACCGCGACACGCCCGCACTGAACCTGCAGTTCCGGGTGGGCCAACCCCGGGTAACACTGACAACGTTTGACCTGGTCGACCGATCCACTCCGGTCGTTGTTCGACAACTGGTCGCCGATGGACGCTATCTCGATTCGCGAGCCGAAGATGGCTTCGTCAACCTCGTCCTGCAGAACCGATTGCCCGATCTCATCAGGCCTTCGGTCATCTGCGATGACGGGACCACCGACACTGCAGACCGACTCGCCGTCGTTGACGAGTCGTTGACGACCGATTGCCAGTACATCGGCGAAGACGCGTACCGGGTCGAGATGACCGAGTACTTCGAGAGCTACTTGCACGTTCCTCGAGTGTTCGGTGTCGGAAACACTGGTGGCGAGCCGGTCCAGGAGATTGGCCCGCTGGGTGACGCCGAGAGCCTTGGCGATGTGTTCGCGTTTCAGACACGCCCACAGCTGACCACGGTCGTCTCGTTCGACCTCACGGGCAACTCGGCAGCCTCGACCGATGCCATCAGCATGGCTGGCGGCCGGTCCACGACCGTCTACGCCGCACCGGGAAGCGTCTACCTGGTCACTCCGCCCATCTGGTCGTCGAATTCAAGCTGGAGACCTCTGTCACGGCACGGGGGATCGACCGAGGTGGCCTCGTCCGAGATCACCAAGCTGTCGGTGTCGCAGGGGGATCTCGATCTACTGGCCACCGGCGTGGTCCCCGGTCGCGTCAACGACCGGTTTTCCCTCGACGAACACGACGGATACCTGCGAGTTGCCACGACGACGGACACGACCTCGGGCATGACCAACAACCTCTACGTCATGGACCACGCCGACGATCAGCTGAACATCGTCGGCCAACTCGAAGGCCTGGCACCCTCCGAAAAGATCTACTCGGCCCGCTTCATGGACGAGACGGCCTTCCTGGTCACCTTCCGACGGATCGACCCGTTGTTTGCGATCGACCTGTCGGATCCGACCGCGCCGCGAGTGGCCGGGGAACTGAAAGTCACCGGGTTCTCGGATTACCTGCAACCGATCAATGACACGCACCTGTTGGGCATCGGCCGCGAGGCCGACCCCGAGACCGGCCAGGTCGGCGAGCTGCAGATCTCGCTGTTTGATGTCTCGGATCTTTCCAACCCAACACTGATCGATCGTTACAATTTTCCCGCTCACGAAACGATAAACTCGGAAGCCCGGTTCGACCCGCACGCGGTCTCGTGGTTCCCCGAAACCAGCACGCTGGCATTTCCCGTTCAACGCAATTCATGGTGGTGGAACGGATCGTCAGCCGGCAGTGCGTTGCAGGTCTTC
>CAVOEV010000307.1:0-5218 GCA_963694825.1 Planctomycetota bacterium | reverse complement strand
TCGACCCGACCATATCAACGACCCGAACTACGACCGATCGGCCATCGATCTCAAGGGCCTGGAACTGCTCGGCAACCGACAGCTGAAGTTCCTGGACTCCTGGAGCCAGGACTGGACCGACACGCGAATGAAATGCGTGCTCTCGCAAACCGCGTTCTGCGGAGCCGTGCACCTGCACGGAGGACCCCGCAACCGACTGCTCGCCGATCTCGATTGCAACGGCTGGCCGCAGACAGGTCGTAACACGGCACTCACCGCCATCCGCCGCGCCTGGGCACCTCACATCTGCGGAGATCAGCACCTGGGTGTCGTCGTCAAACACGGCATCGCCGCAGCCTCCGACGGACCCTACGCATTCACCACTCCAGCCATCGCCAACACGATCTACGGCCGATGGTGGAAGCCACAATCGCAACAGGCCGGACCCAATCCCGTCCTCAACAGCTCGCTGCCCTGGACCGGTGACTATCGCGACGGACTGGGAAACCACATTCGCATGCTCGCCTACGCCAACCCGCCAGACCGAAGCGACGTCCGAAAACGAGGCGATGGGTATGGGATCGTCCGATTCCATAAGACGAAACAGACAGTCACATTCGAGTGCTGGCCACGGTTCTCCGATGTCCGACAAGGCGACACGGGCCAGTTCCCCGGTTGGCCAGTGACGTTTTCCATGCGAGACAACGATGGACGCAAACCGACCGGCTGGTTGCCCGAATTGCACTTCCCCAAGTCCGACTCGGCCGTCGTCCAGGTCGTCGATGAATCGACCGGCGAAACACTCTACACCGTGCGGACACCATCGAACCGCTTTCGACCACCGGTCTATTCAAACGGACCGTTCACTCTGAAGGTCGGACAAGACCGCCCGGTCCAATACCAGCGCAAGTCGCTGAAACCCGGAACTCTAGACGCCAAGACGACGATCCGCCTGGAGTTTTCGGCGGGTTCTTGAACGGGTCCCGATCCGGCGAGACCGGTCTCTGACCGGCCGCCACTACTCGGCCCCAACAGCCTGGTCGACGCGAGCAAGCGCCGTGGCCAAGTCGGCCAGGGCACGGTGGTAACCGACCTCGAGATCCAGCACTTTGCGCAGGTCGCGGACCACTCGGTTAAACTCCACCTTGCCCTGACCCGTAGGACTGCTGGGTCATTTCACTGAACTCGAACAAGAATCACTTTCCGGACTTGGCCGGCTTGTCGGCACCATCCTTGTCGGCACCATCCTTGTCGGCACCATCCTTGTCGGCACCATCCTTGTCGGCACCATCCTTGTCGGCACCATCCTTGTCGGCACCGTGCTTGTGATCGCCGTCACCATGCGAGTGGCCGCCGTGCTTGTGGCCGCCGTCCGCATCGCCGGAAGCCGCCTTGGCCAGCTTCTCGGTCTTCTCTTCGTCGCTCAGCTTGTCCCAGGCCGGAATGCACTTGGCACAGCAGAAACCGATCGTCTTGCCATCCCACGACGTCGTCACCGTCTCGTCGACGTCGCCACCCATCAACGGGCAGATCGTGTTGGCAATCCCCAGGCTGACAGACGCGCCCAGCGACTCGATCTCATCAGGACCTTCCGGCTCAGCCGTGTCACTGCAACCCATGAACAAAGTCAGAACTGCAATTTGGCAAACTGTAAGAAACTTCATCTTGATCTCCTTGGTAGAAAATTCAACTAAACATCTGGCCGAAAAAACGGCTTCAGTGACTGACTCACTCTTCGCTGACAGCCAAGCGGCCGAACCGGGCAACACTCACTCGAAAGTCCGCTCGCCGAAGCGTCCGTCAGCATTATTGGTACCGCCGCACCTCGGGCAACAGCCTACACTGCGACACTCCATGACCTCAACGGTTTCCACGCCGCGTGTACCGGCGGAAGCGCATGGCGGTCGCCAGCAACTTTGTGCCTGCCAAGAACAGCTCACATTCTTGTTGATACTCGGGTGGATTGTCCATGGCATTCCGTCAACTGGCTCTCCGCCCCTTGGCGGTGAGCCAGTTGACGGATTCAGGCAGTCGAAGCGACACGCGGTGCGACCAGCTCGAAACTGCGTTCTGGGAGTTGAACCGAGTCGAGCAGCGACTGCACGCGGTGTTCGATGGTCCGGGTCAGCTCCGAAGCCATGTCCCGCTTCTTTTCCCTGGAGACCACAATCGGTTCTCCAAAGACCACAACCGCACGACGACGGGCTCGCACTGTCGCCGTCGGCCGCTCCAGGATGTCCTCCTCGAACTTGTCGAGCGTCTCGGCCAATCGGTCGATACTCGGACGTTCGGCCACGTAGTCGCCCGGGTAGCTGAACAACTGAGCACACAGGTAGCAGTCGTCGAGATCATCGGCACACGCTCGGTACTCGGCACTCTGCTCATCCGCATCGGAAATCGCGGAAATCGCGGAAATCGCTCGCTGACGACCCAGCTTGATCCGCTCCGGAACCGTCTTCCCCTCAGCCAGAATCTCGTATTTCGCCTCGACCCGTTTCAACACGCCATCGGCCAAGAACCCGAGCCGCTCGGGCACCAGTCCCTGCCTGGCTGCTCCGAGGAACTCCAACTCCTTGAGACCCAGCATGCCGTCGGCGACGCGATAGAGTCGTTCGGCAAACGGTCTCTCCCGAGTCGGTCTCCAGAACAAGGCCTCCTCGACATCGTCCATCAACTTCAACAGTTCCGGCAAAGGGTCTTCGACGTAGTAGTACCTCAAGCCGCACGGCACGATCACCACGTCACGATCGGCCTTCCGCGCGGCCATCACGGCCATCGCCGCCGGCCCTTCGCGGAACGGAGTCACTCGCTCGTTGCAGTGGTACACCTCGCCCTCGGGAAACACGACCAACGGCTCGCTGCGGTTCTGCAACACGTCGACCGCCTGCTGCAATGCCTGCCGATCGGTCCCGTCGCGATCAACACTGAAACAGCCATGCAGCCGCAGGAACGCCCGAGTGATCGGGTTGACCAGGCCCAGGACCTGCCAGCCAGCCATGAAATACAACGGGCTGCCAAACTCCCCGGCCGCCTCGTAAACCACCATCGGGTCGCCGTGGACCGAATGATTCGGAGTGATCAGCACGCCACAGCCGGCCTCCAGAGCACCACGCACGTGCTCGGCACCGCGCACCTCAACATCCACAACCTTCGGACCATGCCGGATGATCGACCGCCGCAACCCACCAGAAAGACGCACCGCCAATGGACTCAACAATGGTCCCCACCACCGAGGCGGCTTCTCGAATCGCGTTCGGTCCACAGATCAACTCCAGAAAAAACCACCGCGTTTCAGAGGGACTGAAGGCCTAGAACGTATACACCGTCCCAGGCACACCGACCTCCAAACCCTCGTACCCCAACGCATCGAGCTCGGACAACAACTCGTCACGATTCGACGGCTTCAAATGCACCGCGATCGCTCGCACCTTACGACTAATCTTGGCCAACTGGCAAGCGGTTCCACTCGGAGTCAAATGTCCCGATACCTCGGCCAGTTCGGCTTGAGACTCCGGAAAACTCGACTCGATCAACACGCCCTTCAAATCGTCTCGACCCTCCGCAATCTCCCAGATCCGGTCCGTGTCGCGAGTGTCTGTGGCCACCACCACCGTACAACCCGGTTCACCCAGCAAATACCCATACGTCGGCAACACGTGATCAACCGCGACCGCCGTCACACAGACACCAGCCACCTCGACCGGCGATTCGATCGGCAACTCGAACAACTCGACCAACCGCGAACTGTCCGTCGAAAGCCGTTCGAGATCGGGCCAAAGCCGGTCGTTGAACAGATCGCTGCGGACCGCCTCGAGTACGTCGGCCGGAGCGTGGATTCGAGCCGGAGACAGCCCCGACTGCAGCCGATTCACCGCGTACAACGGCAACGTGGCGACGTGATCCAAATGAGTGTGAGTCAATACGACGTCGGTGACGCCGGCCTGCAACTCGATGCCAGCCAGGCCCAGACAACCAGCGTCTATCGCCAGCCGCCCGTTGACAACAAAGGTCGTTGCCATCTGAAGCCGTGAATCGCCGAAACACGACGGGAGAAACTCAATTTCCATTTTTCTTGTGACTCGTTCGGCCCAATCCTGAACCTCAACTCAATACCTGGACCTCAACTCAATAGTAGATCGGGCCGCTCCGATCAACGACAATCATTCACACGATTCGTCACTCGGGCAAGAGTCCGGCCGAAGACGGATCCGACCCCACCGCGAACCGACGACACAATTCGGCATACTGCTCGGGTGTGTCCATATCCAACAAGACCTCAGATCGACCCAACTCAACCTCCTCCACCTGCTCACCATATCCCGCCACCAGGTGGTTCAGGCCCGCACCAGACGGGATCGAAGACAACTCGTCAGCCACACGCCTGGCAAAAACCGTCGGGTGACCGCGACGACCACCCGATGTCGGCACCAGGACCGGTGGCCGAGTCGATGACCAGGCCGTGATCACTCTCTCGATCAACACGGAATCCAATACCGGATGATCACCTGGCACCAACATCCAACCGTCCACGTCGTCGCCCGGCCAACGACGACGCATCTCCTCAAGCCCCAACACGACGCTGGCCTTCATGTCTGCAGGCGGCTCGGGAGGCCGAACCACAATCGCTCCCGACGACTCGGCCACACCCGCCAACTCGTCGTCGTCTGCACGAACGACCACCAACACGCCCAAGACCGAAGAACCAGCAAATGCCTCGACCAATCGAGCGATCACCGGGCGATCGCCCAGCGGCAACAACAACTTCGGACAACCCATCCGGCGACTGTGCCCGGCCGCCGGGACAATCACCACCAGCCTGTTCCCCGATTCACTCATCCCCGACCACACTAACCAGCAACAACCCCGCACTCAACATTCCCGCTTTCCCACTTGCCTTGATCAACACAACCTACGAACAATGGAACTCCCCAAAGATCACTCGATCCAAAACCTCTCAACACCAACGTGGACAACGACATGACTTCCATAAACCAGCCGATTGGCCCGGCCACCGGAATCCTGCTACTGCTCACCACATCACTCCTCGGCTGCAATGACCTCAACGAAGCACTCAACTCCGAACCCAAACGACGTAACGCCGGCGTGCCCGGAATCGCCTCCATGGCCGATATCCAAGACGTCCAGGACGCCACCGGTGGCAACTCGCCAAACTCTCACACTCCACCGCAACCCACACCGCAACCCACACCGCAACCATCACCGCAACCCACACCGCAAC
>CAVOEV010000306.1:0-5276 GCA_963694825.1 Planctomycetota bacterium | reverse complement strand
ATTTCCTCGCCCAACCAGACTCCTTCCTACCGCGAAGAGACACTGTTCTGTGAGCTGGTCGAAGCCGCCGCAGAACTGCAACTGCAATAGCCCGTCGAGGGCCAACCCAAGGCCGGGAGCCTTGCCGAGGAGTCGTCACGTGGCCACCACCAAGACGACTCCCGAAACACTCCAGGAACTCGGACTGCCAGCTGATCGACTGCCCCGCCACGTCGCGGTGATCATGGACGGCAACGGCCGATGGGCCTCCGCCCGCCACTTGCCTCGCGCCGAAGGACATCGCCGTGGCGTCAAGAGCGTCCGGGACGTCATCGAGACGTGCGTCGAATTGGGCGGCATCGAACAACTGACTCTGTATTGCCTCTCGAGTGAGAACTGGAAACGGCCCCGACGTGAACTCGACACGCTGATGAAACTGCTCGAGCAGTACGTCATCGAGGAACGCTCCGAAATCATCAGGCAAAACCTGCAGTTCAGCATGATCGGCCGCACCGAAGGACTGACCGACCGAGTCCTCAAGGAAGTCGAACAGACGGTCCAGTGCAGCCGGGAGAACCAGGGCATGAAACTGTGCCTGGCAGTCAATTACGGGAGCCGAGGTGAACTGGTCGATGCGGTTCAGGACATCGCCCGAGACGTCGCGTCCGGTCGACTGCAACCAGAACAGATCGACGAAGACACCATCTCGTCGCATCTCTACACGGCCGGAATGAGCGACCCGGACCTACTGATCCGGACGGCCGGCGAGATGCGAGTCAGCAACTTCCTGCTGTGGCAAATCAGCTACGCCGAAATCTGGGTCACTCAGAAGTGCTGGCCCGAATTCCGCCGCGGTGACCTGTTTGACGCCTTCCGCGACTTCGCATCTCGAGAACGACGATTCGGTGGGCTGAACAAGTAAACAGACCCCCGGCCCCGGCCCCTGCCCATCACAGTCCTTCCACAACATCACACGCAACATGCTTCGAGAACGCCTGCTCGTTTCCTGCCTGCTCATCCCCTCGCTGGTCGGACTCTTTGTCTGGGACCACAGCCTGGGTGCTGGGGCACCGGTGCTGCTTGTGCTGGTCGGCCTTCTGGCAGTGCGACTGGCATTCGAGCTGGTCGGGCTGCTCAGACGTCGCAACCTGCACGCCTCGTGGCCTCTGACCGGAATCGCAGCCGTACTGCTGATCGTCGCCGGATGGTCGGGTGCATTCTGGAGTCCACTCTGTGAGTGCCTGGCCGATGGAGTGCCGCTGGAGCGTGTGGTGCTGACCCTCTGCGTCGTGACACTCGTGCTGCTGCTCGTACGTGCTCTGCAGTTCCAGAAACCCGGTACCAGCCTCGGCGGGTTGGGAGCCGACATGCTGGTGGTTGTCTACACCGGCCTGCTGCTGATCGTCACCGCACAACTCAGGTGGACGCCCACGCCTCAACTCGGCTACCTGGCACTGGGGTCGCTGGTGGCAGCCGCCAAGATGGGCGACACCGGAGCCTACACCCTGGGCCGACTCTTCGGTCGCCGGAAACTTCACCCCAGACTCAGCCCAGGCAAAACGTGGATGGGCGCGTGGGGTGCAGTACTAGGAGCGTCATTGGGAGCGATCCTCTGGCTCGAACTTGGCCGGTCGCTGTTCGACACCGCCGCCGCCACACACGTCTCGACCCAGACCTCATCCGATATCCCCCTGTGGCTGTGGGCGGCCATCTACGGATCCGTGATCGGAGTCGCCGGGTTGATCGGAGACCTCTGCGAATCGCTGATGAAACGCGACGCCGAGGTCAAGGACTCGGCCTGCCTGCTGCCCGGCATGGGAGGAGCACTCGACCTGCTCGACAGCGTCCTCTACGCCGGACCAGTCGCCTACCTGTTCTGGAGACTCTGGCCACCCAGCCTGTGATGCCAGCACCCTCAGCAACACCCCCACCAGCAGATCACTCTGGTGGGTTCAGCTCGGCACGAGGGCCGGGATCGGTCAGACCCTGCCACAGCATCGTGGCCCCACCGGCCAACGACAGTCCGGCGGCAATCCAGAACACGCTCGGCCCCATGCCGTAACCATCGAAACCGCCGTCTGCAGCAGTATCACCCGAAGCCCCGAAAAACAGCGGACCGCTCTCGTACAGAGCGTAGCCGACCAGAGGTGCCAACAGGCCACGTATGCCGGTCAGGCCGACGTGGACCGCGTTGTACAACGACACGCGGTCGGTGCCGGCAAAGTGCAGGCTGCCGGTCAGCCAGTTGACCGTGCTCCCGCCCGCACTGATCCCGTGAATTACGATCCCCAACACCACCAACCCAACCTCGCCACCAGCACCTCCGATGGCAATCAACGTGAAACCGGTCCCCTGGATCACATTGAACGTGGCACGGCCCAGCATCGGGTTGGTGCGGTCCAGGTATCGGCCCCAGAACGGAGCCGAGAAGGTCACCAGCAAAGCCGGTATCACCGCCGCGACCAGTCGCGTCTGGTCGGCCGGCATCCGCAGGTGATCATTGCACAGACTGGGCAACATCCAGAACACCATGTGGTTGGCCGTTCCCGCCAAGGCGAACCCTAGTTGAAACAGCAGGAACCGTCGGTCCGACAGAAAGATCCGCAGTCCGTCCACCAACGCCCGCCACGACGACCCGTTTCCATTGCCCGACAATTCGTCTTTGGCCGACATCGGAATCGCCCGGTAACACAATGACGACACCGCCAACAACCCGGCAATCACTATGAAGACGACCCAGTACAGCGACTCGTCATAGGCAAACCACAGGTAACCACCCACGGTCACCAGCAACGCGGAAATGCCCATGATCGCCTTAAGAATCCCGACCGCAGCAGCTCGATGTGTCGTCGGATACAACGTCTGATACATGTTCATCTCGCCGGTCCGCACAAACACTTGCATCATGAATGCGGCCGACAACACCATCGTGCACCAGGTGGCGTCGCCTTGGTACATCCCGGCACCCAGCAACAACACCACCGAAATCAGGCTCGGCACCACCACCAACTGCTTCATTCCCACCTTGCGAGCCGCGTAGCCAGCCAGCGGACTCAGAATGCTACTGCCGTGAGCGGCGGCCCAAAAGACTGCCAAGTGCACCGGTTCGCCGTCGAGAATCGTCTCGAGAATCACACCTGTGAGCATGGTCAGGCAGTAGAATGCACCGCTGCCGACGTTGTAGAGACCGTCGAAGATCAGCGGACGACGTGACGACTCGGGAAATCGCTCGAGCACTCGGCTCAACAACCCCGGTCTGGACTCCGATCCGGAATCCGCACCGCTGTCCGACGACCGCTCCTCGTCAAGTGTTTCGTGAGAATGGTCCGGATCGCTCATGAAGTCCTAAAACGGGAACACGGAGTGGCGGCGCGAAGCGGCCAGTATAGGTGAACTCGCAACCCTTGTCGCCCAGCCGTAGCTGCTTCACAATGACCCTGTACGGGCAATCCTCTCGGCCTGCTCAATTCCTGGTCAGTCACCCGCCCGCCAGTGTTCCTCCAAGCCTAAACTCCATGCCCGATTCTCTCTCTCGACGTCACGTCGTCTACCTTTCTCTGCAGGACTTTCTCGAAGATGTCAGACAAATGACTCTGGCCGACGTGACGACTGTCGGCAACTGGAGCTTCGCACAGATTCTCGAACATCTCGCCCGGGCCATCGACGCGTCGATCGACGGGTTCTCGTTCCAATCCAACTGGTTGGTGAGGACTCTGGTCGCTCCACTGTTGAAAAACCGCCTGCTGACCAGCCCGATGAAACCGGGGTTTCAACTGCCGAAACGAGCCAGCAGCTACCTGCCCGAACCCGAAATCGACCTAGGAATCGCCAGCTCGCATCTCGAAACTGCCGCCGGACGCCTATCGACAACCAACCCCACAGCCGCTCACCCGTTCCTCGGACGACTCAGTGACCGCGAGTGGTTGGCCTTGCACCTGAGGCACGCCGAGATGCACATGAGTTTCGTGGTGCCGCGTCCGAGTGACGAGTCCTCAGAAGGGCTCAACGAGTGAAACTCGAATCGCTATTTACCGAGTTCGATGATCTCGAGCCTCGAGAACGACTCGAACTGCTGATCGAATACTCCGACACGCTGCCGGATCTCTCGGACCAACGTGCCGCTCAACCGCCTCCACCACAATGCCGCATTGCCGAATGCCAGACCGCTGTCGACCTGTGGGTCGATGTCGTCGACGGTCGGGTCAGGATCGAAGCGACGGTTCCACGCCAATCGCCGACAATCCGTGGCCTGGTGGCACTACTGATCGAAGGAATCAACGACGCGACGATAGGCGACGTGCTGAAAATGACCGATGACCTGTTGGAACCGTTGGGACTGACCGAGACCCTGGGCATGACACGACAACATGGAACCCGTGGATTGGTGGCAGCCATCAAACAACGTGTCCTGGCCGCAGAGACCGCCTGACAGGCCGACTCGTCACGGTTCGCCCGACCCGATCCCATGCCAGGCGATTGGGAAACGGTCGAGTTTCGCACGAACAGACCGTGAAACGTCCGAAATACCCGCTATGCTTGAGAAGAGGCCGAACAGCGCGACTCTCTCATTCGTGACCAGCACCCACCTCTCCTCGCCCTGCCTCACTTTTCCCTCTGCATTCCCCGCTAAGCCAATCCAACACACCAAGTGACATCCCGGGGTCGTTAAGACACCGCTTGACTCACAGACTGGCCCAACAGGAGCCCGAATCCCCCATGGTCAAAACACTCAACGAACAGCCCCGCCTGCTGCCGCCGGTGGAATTGCCGCCCTACACCTTCATCCCCGGCTCGACGACGCCACATCCGTACCGTCATCCCGATGGGCACAGTTACAAGAAAAAAGGACTATCGTCCAAACCCCTGTCCAACGAGACCTGGGCCGATAACCGCAGCTTCCTGCTGGCGTTGGACCTGTTCAACGTGGGCTACTACTGGGAAGCCCACGAGGAGCTCGACAAGCTGCTGAAACTGGTCTGCCCCGACGATCTCATCGGCCGCTTCCTCAAGGGACTCTTCAAACTCGCCGCGGCAGGCTTGAAAGTCCGCGAGAACAGCATCCACGGCGTGCGTCGTCACGCGGCATCGTCTGGCGAAGTGTTTGCCGACGTGGCGGCCGAAGTCGACAGCGACCGCTTCTGCGGACTGAAACTGACAATGCTCCAGTTCGCCGCCGACCGAGCCGCTCAGCTGACCTACAAGGAACTCGAAACCGACGGTCAGCCGGTCCGAGTCTTCCCGTTCCTGCTGAAACCCGAACCGCTGCCGCTGGCGTAGTGTGGCCGCGACTCGCTACT
>CAVOEV010000305.1:0-5298 GCA_963694825.1 Planctomycetota bacterium | reverse complement strand
TGCATCCGGACTGCGGATTCTGGATGCTGACTCGAGAGGTGGCCGACGCCAAGATGGCGGCGTTGGTGGCAGGTCGGGACCTCGTGTTGGGAATCGAGTCCTAGCTGTTGGTTGGAGTGGAGTGGAAGAGTTATTGATTGGCTGATCAGCGGACGGTGATTGGGAGGGAGAGCAGTCGATGGGGTTTATCAATATTGCTGACATCGAGCCCTTGGAGGTGGTCGCAGGTTGTCGGATGCGGACGCCTCATGGTGAGAACTTGATGTTGAGTTACCTGGAGATGGACTCCGGGGCGGTGGTGCCTCTTCACGATCATCCTCACGAGCAGGGGGGGATCGTCCTGGAGGGTCGTGTCGAGTTGACGATCGGGTCGGAAACTCGGGTGTGCGAGGTGGGTGAGATGTTCCTGATCCCGCCTCATGTGCCTCACAAGGCTGTCGCCGTCGGAGGTCCGGCTCGGGTGCTGGACGTATTCAGCCCGGTGCGTGAGGACTATGCCGAGTTGTCCAACACGTACATCCCGTCCATCGGCAGCGACACTCCAGCCGTGGAGTCTGGATAAAGGGAACCTTCGGGTCTGTCAGTTGATCTGATCAGACCATTGGTTCTTTCTTTTCGGTGATCACTGGCAGCGGGGGATCGGGGTCGTCGCACATGTCGGCGTTGAGTTGTGTGAAGCCTTCCCATTCGCTGGGCAGGTTGTCGTCGAGGAAGATGGCTTCGACGGGGCATTCCGGCACACAGGCTTCGCAGTCGATGCATTCATCCGGGTGGATGTAGAGCATCGATTCGCCCTCGTAGAAACATTCGACTGGGCAGACGACCACACAGTCGGTGTACTTGCAATTGAAACACGGTTCGGCGACGACGTGCGTCATTGTGATCCCTTTGTGGTTGGGAAGTCTCGATTCGGATCGGATCCCGGCGTCCGTTTTGATCGACCGGCGGGAGTGCGATGTCGCTCTCGAATCTGACGATCGACTGCGGATCGTAGTGAGGGAGCCGGTCAGGTGTCAAGTGGCGAAAACTGGAGTCTGGCGTGAGTCAACATCGTGTGACCACACAGGTTAAGTCGGCACAATCCAGACCCATCTTGCCTCAGGTCTAGGCTCGGACTACAGTTTGCGCGGGTCGGGTTTCCGTCGTGTATTCCGCTTCATCAGGTCGTGCTCAGGCAATCCGTTGGCACTCACCGAAGTCGATCGCAGCCTACTGTCCCGTTGCCTGGAGCATCAGCCGGGTGCGTGGCGTGATTTCGTGGACCGATTCATCGGTCTGTTCGTGCACGTGGTGAATCATGCGGCTCATGCCCGCAGCGTCCGTCTTTCGTCGGACGACGTCGACGATTTGTGTGCGGAAGTGTTTCTGGCGTTGCTGGCCGACGATTTCGGTGTACTGCGACGTTTTGGTGCTCGGTGTTCGTTGGCGACTTATCTGGCGGTGATTGCCCGTCGGGTGGTTGTTCGCGAGATGGCCCGTCGTCGCAAGGCCGAGGCACTTGGCCACGTCCCGGCTCACCAAGCGTCACTGGACGGTACCGATTCGACCGCGTTGCACGAGCGGCGAGTTGACGACGCCGACGAGGTCGAGGCGATGCTTGGCGGCTTGAGTGATCGAGACAGTCGGGTGGTGCGGATGTTCCATCTGGACGGTTGCAGTTATTCGGAAATCAGCCAATCGCTGGGCGTCCCGGAGAACTCGATCGGTCCCACTCTGACCCGTGCCCGCGGTCGTCTGAGGCGGCAGAACGTCCGTACTGAGTCCGCTTCGACCTCGGAGTGATTCTTGGGCGTCCGAAAGTGGTTGGGCTGGTTTCGTGCGTCCGGTTATTCTGATCGGGTAGACCTTGTCCCTCGTGTCCGAACTGGCGGTCTGGTCGCGGGGGGTCGGTCATCTATTTTATTGACACCGCAGGGCGGTGCGGTTACACGGGAGGTGTGAGATTGTCTGCAGTTGGCTTGGTTTCGGGCCTCTGCAGCAACGGTTGCCAGCTGGGGTGCATCGAGATGCTGAAGTGTGTTCGCGGGTTGGGCGTGCGACGTAGTAGTTGGCATTGGTCGGTATTGGTGCTGGCCATTGTCGCGATCCCAGCTGTAGCGTTGCAGGCCGAGGATTCGTCAGCGTCTCGGCCGACGGGTCGTTTTCTGGAGAAGGTCTATCGGGACGCTCAGGGGTCTCACAAGTACCAGGTCTTCCTGCCAGCCGGTTACGACAAGTCGAAGACGTATCCGACGATCCTGTATCTTCATGGATCCGAGGAGTGTGGACGTGACGGTGTGAAGCCGATCCAAGTTGGGCTGGGTCCCTACGTACGAGCCCGCAAGTCGGAGTTCTCGTTCATCGTCGTTTTCCCTCAGTGCGAGACGACTCGTGGCATTCGTTTTCTGAAGCGGTGGCAGTCGGGTTCGCCCGATGCGATTCGTGCACTC
This sequence comes from Planctomycetota bacterium, assembly GCA_963694825.1. GTDB lineage: Bacteria > Planctomycetota > Planctomycetia > Planctomycetales > Planctomycetaceae > UBA8437. The sequence goes on along the minus strand of CAVOEV010000305.1, from coordinate 2,869 downwards.
GAGATTCTCGATCAGGTCGAACGGGACTACAGTGTCGATCGCAGTCGCGAGATCGTGACGGGGTGGTCGATGGGTGGATACGGCGCCTGGAGTTTGGCGATGGCGGATCCCGAGCGATGGGCTGCGGTGGTCCCGATTTCCGGCGGAGGCGACGCGACGCGAGTGGCGTCACTCAAGGAGACTCCGGTCTGGGTGATTCATGGGCCCCAGGACCGGATTGTCTTTCCTGAGCGGTCTCGCGAGATGGTGACGGCATTGAAGGGAGTCGGCGGGCGTGTTCGTTATGACGAGCCGAAGTCTGCAGGGCATGGGGTCTGGCATCGGGCATACGACAGCGAGGTCTTGGAGAGTTGGTTGAAGAATCCGCGTCGTCCGATGCCGGGCACCGACGTGAAGCTGGCGGCTCGGGGCACGGTGTTGCCGGCGGATCTCTTGCCGTTTGTTCCGGTGGCTCATCTCGGTGGAGCGGCCTATTTACGGGTTGGCAGCAAGATGCTTGGCGCGATCGCCGAGGCGATTCCATCGGCGGTGCCCAAGGATGTCCTGCAGGGGACTTTCGATCGGGTCGTGATCCAGAACGGATTGAAGATGACTCGGGGAACGAAGCGGAAGTTCTTCAACGAGACGATTTTCGAGAAGATTTCCTACCGGGGTGAGATCGAGGCGGTCGAGCTGTTGACTCGGGATAACGGCGTTTTACGGGTCAAGATGGCATTGAAGTCGATCACGGTCGAGATCGGCCGGGCTCAGGTTGACGAAGTCACAGTCACATCGCGTCGGGTGAATGGTCTGAGGCGATTGGTGGAAAAGCGTCGCAGGACGAAGGGCGTGGCGAGTGCCAGCCAGATCCTGATCGCACACAACAGGCCGGTCGTGTTGACGTTTGTGGTCGAGCCATCGGTGATTCAGCGTCGTCTGAGTTTGGTTTTGGGGGCGGGGAGTACGAGTTTTGAGATCGCCGAAGATCAGTACGAGGTGAAGGGGCCCAAGACGGTGGAGGCCCGGGGGTTGGTTCCTGATCAAAAGAGCGAGGTGATGTCCGAGGCGATTGTCAGCGGGTTGGAGAGTCAGCGTGAGTTTGTGGCCGAGAAGATTCGCGAGTTGGTTCCGGCGATGTTGAGTGAGTTGGAGCAGCAGCTTGTGATCGGCGACGCGTCGGACGTATTCGGCAATCTTTGGCCGTTGCCGGTCTTCCAGCCGCGGGTGCGGTTGTGGCCCGAGGCGCTGGTGATCGATTCGAGTGGACTTTCGTTGGCGATGGGCATGACTGTGGCTGCGGTGGATCCATCGGTGCCTGTCGGCGAACCGCGTGAATTGACAGTGGTGCCGGACCTGATCGGGCGTGTGCCTTCGACTCAGACCCTGCGAGTCGGTTTTGCACCGGGCCTGCTCGATCCTCTGACTCGGATCGTGATCGACAGCGGGATGGCTCGAGTCGATGTCCGTGACACTCCCGAGCCATTGGTTCGGCAACTGGGCGATCGGGACAAGTTGTCGAAGGTGATTCCGGCGATCGCAGCATTGCCATCGACGACCGAGGTGCGGACCGAGTTGGTGTTGACGCGACCAGTGACGATCACTCCGACGGGCGACTCGAAATCGGCATCGAAGTCTCCGATTGCCTTCGATTTCCGTCTTCCCGGAGCGCAACTGGTTGTTTCGACTCGAACGTCGAAGGACTGGAAGTCCTTGGCGGTTTTCGACTTGGCTCTGGAGCACACGGCGACGTTGAAGTTGCTGGGTCATGTCGAGGGTGTTGGGCGGTCTCTTGCTGTCAGTTTTCCGTCTCAGCCGAAGATCACAATGCGAGGGACCTTGCCTGACGGAGTGGATACGATTGACGGTGGGCTTCGGACGGACGTCTTCGCGGCCCAATTCGATCGGGCTTGGCAGGCGTTTGCGAACCGGGCGTTGGAGTCGAAGGTGACGATCAGCGACTTTGGATTTGGCGACGCCGTGTTTTCTCTGACGGACATCAACTGGGAGTCGCCATTGATGTCGATCGAGTTCGGACTGGTTCGGCGGTCGGGTGGGGCGTTGTTGAAACCGCGTGGCGTCGAGTTGAAGACCGGTCGCCGTTGAAACCGGAATGCGCGACGACGGGGGCTTGTGCAACAGGCCGCTTGAATCGTCTGACTCGGAGTGACACAATGGCCCGTGCTTTGCGGATTGACCGCGGACTGTCTAGCTGTTGTCTGGCTGCCGAGTTGTTGTTTCTGTTCACCTGGGATTCGCCTGCTGTTGCGTAAAGGATACAGAGAATGGCTGTAAATCTTGTCGAGGGTCAGACAGTTGGGATTGACCTGGGGACCACGTATTCGTCGGTCGCTCAACTTGATGACGACGGCAATCCGTGTGCGATTTTGAACTTAGACGAGCGTGACATCACCCCGTCGGTCGTCTTGCTGGGTGATGGCGAGCGGGTGGTGGTCGGTCCATCGTTTGCTCGGATTGCCGAGGAGGCTCCGGACCGGATCGTCGAGGCGATCAAGCGTGAGATGGGGAACAAGGATTTCCACGTGGTTTACCAAGACCGGAAGTTGACACCGGAGTTCGTGTCGGCGTTGATCCTGAAGAAGCTGAAGCAGGATGCAGAAAAAAAGATCGGTCCGATCGGCAACGCGGTGATCACGGTCCCGTACTATTTCAACGACATCCGTCGCAAGGCGACTCAGGACGCTGGCCGCATTGCCGGTTTGAACGTGATCGACATCATCAACGAGCCGACCGCCGCAACGTTGGCACATGCGTGGGAGAAGGGCGAGTTGGGTCGCACTGATCTCGAGCAGGTCGAGCAAACGATCCTGGTGTACGACCTGGGTGGCGGAACATTTGACGTCACGGTGGTGCGTTATACTCCGACGAAGTT
>CAVOEV010000304.1:0-5308 GCA_963694825.1 Planctomycetota bacterium | reverse complement strand
CCATCGAGGCCGTGCATTACGTCGGTTCGTTGTGGGACGGGTTGCCCACGATCGCCGTCACGATCGGGCTGTTGGCGGTGTTCATGGTGCTGACGATCGTGGGGATCACCGAGAGTGCCAAGGTGGCAATCGGGATCTTCCTGACTCACCTCGTGACACTCGGATTGCTGATCATCACCGGAGTCGTCTGGTTCTTCTCGCATGACTCTCACCTCGACAACAATTTCGATATGCAGGCTCCGATCCAGCGTCAGATGATTGTGTCGGGCAAGATGCTCGACCGAGCGGCGCGGACGGCTGAGCGGAAGAACGAGGTGATTGCCGGTGTCGAGACGGAACTGCGACAGGGCACCTTACCCGAGTCGTTGAAGGCACTCTTGGAAGAGAAGGGTGTGGTGGTGGAAGGCGAGGAGGTGTCTGCGGTTGAGGGCGAATCGCATCGGTGGCGGATTGGCACGGGTGGTTTGGAGGTGCTGATTCAGTCGGAGGTCGAAGAGGGCGAGGAGCGTGGGTTGGCGGTGTTGACCGAATCGAGCCTGATGGTGGCGTTGTTCTTCGGGTTCTGCGCCGCGATGTTGGGGATTTCGGGTTTCGAGAGTTCGGCGAACTTTGTCGAGCAGCAGCAGCCAGGGGTCTTTCCCAAGACGTTGCGGAACATGTGGATTGCCGTTTCGGTGTTGAACCCCGCCATGGCGTTGTTGACTTTGACGGTCTTGCCTGTCGACGAGGTCGGCTTTCACAAGGGGCACCTGTTGGCTCACATCGGCCAGTTGACCGCCGGTGGCTGGCTGAAGTTCCTGATTTCGATCGACGCCGCCCTGGTGCTCAGCGGAGCGGTCCTGACCAGTTATGTGGGAGTCACCGGTCTGGTGCACCGCATGACCCTGGACCGTTGTCTGCCTCAGTTCCTGCTCAAAAAGAACAAGAGATTTGGCACAACGCATCGCATCGTGATCGCCTTCTTCCTGCTGGCTGTTTCGGTGTTGCTGGTCACCGGCGGAGCACTCGAGGCTCTTGCCGGAGTCTACACTCTGTCGTTCCTGTTGGTGATGGTGTTTTTTGCGGTGGGCAACATCCTGTTGAAGGTGCGTCGCGAGCGGTTACCTCGGCCCGAGCGGGCTCCGTGGATCTTCGTGGTCATTGCCACAGTGGCGGTTGCGGCGGCGGCCGTGGGGATTGCCATCGACCAGCCCGAGTACCTCCTGGTCTTCCTCTATTACTTCATCCCCGCATTGGCCGTCGTGATGGTCATGCTCTGGCGTGTCGGGCTGCTCAAGAGCATCCTCGGCATCGTGCAGTACCACAGTCGGTGGGTGCTGCAGTTCTTCGGTCACATTTCGAAGGGCATCGAGTCAAAGATCGAGGAGATCAACTCGCAACAGGTGGTCTTTTTCACACGAGGCGACATGGTCGACAATCTCAGGCGAGCCGTCGAATACGTTCGCGACAACGAACAGACGAATCGGATCAAGGTGGTGACGGTCGCCGAGGACATTTCCAAGATCTCCGGAAAACTCGAACAGGATCTCGAAGTGCTCGATCAGGCCTACCCCGAGATCGACCTCGAGTTCGTCAAGATGGAAGGGACATTTTCTCCGGCGCTGGTCAACCGACTTTCAGAGGACTGGAAGATTCCCAAGAACCTGATGTTCATTGGTTCGCACGGCGAGAAGTTCAAGTACGACCAAGCGTCATTGGGCGGTGTCCGCCTGATCATCTGACTGCAAATTTGGAATTGTCCCGGTGGGTGGGGGTTGGTGGGCGTATCAACATTCAACCGCTGGTCCTGACCGCTCGCGTCTTGTAGCCCATGCCATGACCGATCGATATTACGCCGCCTGTTGCCAGACCGATTTTGCGTGTCCGGGTGATCGGGACGAGATTGCCGAGCGGACTCGTCGGATGTGTGCGATGGCCGAGGGGACGATTGTCGGTTACGAGCCGTTCCACGACGTCCGCCTGCTGGTTTTTCCCGAGTTTGCTCATGCCGCGCCGATCTACGATTCGGTCGAGATGCTGACGTCTCGCTTGGCCGTCGAGTTGCCCAACGAGCACACCGACCGTTACCAGGCATTGGCGGCCAAGTACGGTTGCCTGATCCAGACCGGGACATTCATCGAGAAGGATCCGGCGTGGCCGGGTGTGTTGTTCAACACTACTTGCCTGGTCGGTTCCGGCGGGGTGTTGTCGAAGTACCGCAAGGTGAACCCGTGGGTTCCGTGGGAGTTACACTCGAGTCCTCACGACCTGCCCGGTTACAGTGACGATCCGTTCCCGGTGGTCGAGACCGAGCTGGGCAAGTTGGGCGTGGCGATTTGTTACGACTGGTTGTTTCCCGAGACGATCCGTCAGTTGGTGTTTGGCGGTGCCGAGGTGTTGATCCGGGTTTCGGCCTACATGAATCCCTGGGGTGCGACGCCACCGATGGACTGGTGGACGCTATTCAACCGGGCGCGAGCGGCCGAGAACACGGCTTTTGTGGTGGCGTGTAACCAGGGCGCGTCGATGGAGCATTATCCTCCGTTCAGCTGGCCGGGCGGGAGCATGGTGGTCGATTACGACGGCCGGATTCTGGCTCAGGCCGATGCCGGTGAGGGGGAAAAGGTCGTGGTGGCTCCGATCGATTTGGCGGCATTGCGAGACGAGCGTCAAAGGCGGATTGGCCATGACATGCGGAGTCATCTGCGCAGCGAAATCCACACCTATCTCGAGCAACCCTACATGCCTCGGGCCACCCAGCAGCCTCTGACCGGCGATTCGATCCGCGAACGGATCGAGCAGGGCCGGCGGCGATCGGGGACCGATCCAGATTCCGGTTCAGGCACAGGAGAGAACCGATGACCGACAATCCTGGGCCACGCCGTTGGGTGTTGCTGTGTCTGTTGCCGTTGTTGCTGTTGGCCATTTGGGTGGGTTGTTCGGACGACGAGCCGGCCGGCGACTTGAAAGGGACTCGAGCCGACGGTCCATTTCGAGTGACGCTCGAATTGGTTGCCGAGAACAACCGTGGTGCGGGGTTGATGGAGCAGTACAAGTACAAGGAGGCGATGGAGGTCTTCCAGGCACTTGTTGACGCTGATCCCGACTGGCTCGACGCGAAGGTCAACCTGGGCATAGCCGTTTTGAATCACACTCAGAAGGGAGCCGCCGCGGTTCTGGTTCTGGAGCAGGTTGTCGCGGTCGATCCCGATCATGCGGCGGCGACTTATTGCCTGGGTGTTTCGCTGTTCCATGCCGCTCGCATTGGCGAGGCTCGGGTTCAATTCGAGCGGGCCGTCAAGCAGGACCCTTTGGATGCTCATTCGGCCTACTTCCTGGCCCGTTGCCTGGAGGAGTCGGAGCCGAAGAAGGCGATCGCGTTGCATTTGAAGGCGTTGGAGCTCGAGCCGTACTTCCAATCGGCTCACTACCGATGTTTCGACATGCTGCGTCAGACCGACGACGGTTTCGACAAAGCGATGCGTCACATGGACGAGTTCCAGCTACTCAACGAGCACCCGCTCTCGGTTTCGTTTGCCTACAAATACACGTTGATGGGTTCGAAGGCATTGGCGATCCGAGTCGGATTGGCCGACGGTGAGTCTGTTGCGAAGGGTCGCCCGGACGGTCCGCTGTTCGATCCTCCCACATCGATCTCGGCCGCGTCAGGCGTTCGGGTGCCTGCGGGTGCGTCGTTGACGACCTGCGACATCGATGCCGACGGTCAGCAGGACCTGTTCGTCGTCACCGGCTCGGGCAACCTGGTGTTGTTGGGAGCCAACTCGAGGACCGGTGCTGCGGGTGGTGTCGGCGAGGGGGTCGGCGGTTTCGTGCTGGCTTCGGACCATCCCTTATCGCGTGTGTCGGACGTCACGGCTCCGCTTTGGGGAGATTTCGACAACGACGGGTTGTTGGACGTGTACCTGTGTCGTCGTGGTCCGAACCAGTTGTGGCGTCAGTCTGAGGCGGGTCGGTGGGAGGAGATCACGTTGAAGTCGAAGGCGACCGGTGGCGACGGTCACACCACCGGTGGCGTGTGTCTGGATCTCGACCACGACGCCGACTTGGACCTGTTGCTGTGGTACCAGGACCAGCCTGCCCGGTTGTTGAACAACAATCGAGACGGAACGTTCGAGGACATCAGTGCGAGGGTGGGAGTGGATCGTTCAGGGGCGATCACATCATCGGCCGTCGTGGCCGACTTTGACGGCGACCGCGATCTGGACATCCTGTTGCTGGGTCCTCTTGAGGGACCTGTCGATCAGCGGCCGGGCAACGTGCTGCTGTGGAACGACCGGGCCTGGCGGTATCATTCGGCCACGTCGGCCACGTCGGCCACGTCGGCCAAGACACTTGGCGAGCTGGCCGGGGCGAGCGTGGCGGCGGCGGTGGCCGGCGACAGCACGGCAGATGGCCAGGTCGAACTCTACACGGTTGTTTCGGCCAGGGTGTTTCGTTGGACGCGGAGGCCTGACGGGGTGTGGGATCGTGTTGGGCTGGATTTCGGAGACGTCGAGGGGGTGATTGGCGAGGGGTCGGTGCGGATCGCGTTGGCCGATGTATCGGGTGACGGTCGGCCCGAATTGCTCGTGGGGACCACAGGCTGGTCGGCCTGGAAACTGCCGGTTGGCGAGACGTCGAACGAATTGATCGAGTTGGCCGATTCGGGGGAACACGACGCATTGGGGGCATGGACGGCGGTCGTGCTCGATGACGTCCATGGTCCGTCGATCGTTGGCACGGTTGCCGACGGTTCGGTGTTGGCCTGGGCGAGCGGAAGCGGTCGTCACCGGTTTGTGACGCTGGCCTTGTCGGGTCGCAAGGCGGGTCGCAATCGAGAACGCTCGAATGCATCGGGACTAGGCAGCATCGTTTTGGCTCGAGTCGCAGGCCGCAGGTTGCGAGCTGATGTGCTGCCGGCTGATTCCGGCCCCGGGCAAAGTCTGCAGCCGGTGGCGTTGGGCTTGGGGGGAGTGGATCGAGTGGATTTCCTGAAGGTGGTCTGGTCCGAAGGGGTGACTCAGGGGTTGTTGGACGTGGCGGTTGGGACGCGGCACACGATCGAGGAGGTCGACCTGATGCCGACGAGTTGTCCGGTCCTGTTTGCCTGGGACGGCGAGCGATACCGGTTTGTCAGCGACCTGCTGGGGGTGGGTGGCCTGGGGTACCTGGTCGAGCCGGGGAGTTATGCTCCGGCGGATCCGACCGAGAACTTCCTGTTTCCCTCGGGCGTGATCCGGGCACACGAGGGTCGGTTCCGGCTGAAGCTGACCGAGCCGATGCCCGAGTTGACCTACCTGGACCGGATCGGCCTTGTGGCCTGGGATCT
>CAVOEV010000303.1:0-5317 GCA_963694825.1 Planctomycetota bacterium | reverse complement strand
CCGATGAGACCTGGAACTCAGACTACACCCAACTGCTTAGACGCGCTCGACAACAATTCGAAGACCTGCTGCCCCGAATCCCCGCTGCCTCGGTCTAGCAATCTCGCTGAACCACCACACACCCACCCCCCCCCGCAGGCCTTCCCCCCCGCCCCCTGGCCTCTCTCCCTGCACCTCGCCCCGCCCCCTGCCCGCCCCCCCTGCCCGCCCCTGCCCGCCGCCCCCTCTGCTTGTCCCATGGCCAACGACTGGTACACCCTCGACGAACTCGCCCACCAACTCGGGCGCGATCGGCGTGAAATCGAAAAGCTGGTCCAGCGAGGTCGAATGCCCGGCCATCGCGTGGCTGGCGAATGGCGGTTTCACACGATCGAAATCACTCACTGGCTCGAAGAGGAAATCCGCCAATTCAGCGGCGAACAACTCGAACAGGTCGAATCGTCCTACGCTGATCCGGCCATCGGTAAACCGGTGACCATCCGATCGCTACTGAAACCCGAATTGGTTGCCGTTCCGTTGGAAGCTCGTACCCGACGCAGCGTGCTCGAGACGTTGATCGAGGTGGCCGGTCGCAGCTTCGAAGTCTTCAACCCCGCCGCAGTGCTCACCGCAGTCCTCGAACGCGAAGACGTCCTGTCGACCGGTTTCGAGAACGGCGTGGCCATTCCCCACCCACGCAATCCTCTGCCCGACGTACTCGGCGACAGCCTGATCGCCTATGGCCGCACGTTCTCGGGAATCCCCTTCGGAGCCCCCAGGCGGCAACTCTCTGACATTTTCTTCCTCGTCACCTGCCGCGATGCGAAAACCCACCTCGCAGTCCTCGCTCGGCTCGGACGACTGATCCAGACCGACGGATTCCTCGAATCACTCCGCTCCAGCGACGACGCGGTCTCCAGTCACCAGGTGATCATCCAGGCCGATCAACAGGTCGACAGTCGACCGGGCGACGGATAGCATGGCCCGTTGTGCCCGAACAACCGATCACACCCGACTCCCAACCCTCCGACTGCCCGACTCCCCTGTCGTGGCAACAGGTGCTGGAGACGTTTGATGAACAGTCCGAGGCCTGGGAAATCAACACCCCCCGAGGACTGGTCACCGGACGGTCGATCGGTGACGGCCCCCCACTGGTCATGCTCAATCCGCTGCTGGGCAATTGGCAACTGATGGCCCTGGCCGCCTGGTTGCTGAAAGACCAGTTTCAAGTCGTGCTGTTTGACGATTCGAGCCTGACTCACCCAAGAGCTCGGATCGCCGACGGCTCGGTCGATGACCTGGTCGAAGATCTTTGGAGCGTCTGTCAGGACCGGAAGCTGGAGCCTGCGATCGTGCTGGGCACCGGGCTGGGCAGCGCCGTGGGACTGGCAGCCCTGGCACAACACGAGGGTCGAATCGCCGCCGCTGTCCTGCAAGGGCCAGTGATGACATCACGACTGACCGCCCCCGAAAGATGGCTCGCCCGACTCGGCAGCCACCTGCCCGGCCAATTGAAACATCTGCCGGGCTACCGCAGCCTGATGATCCACAACCACCTCCCTTGGTTCCCACCCTTCGACCCATCACGACTCTCGTTTACCATCGACATCATCGGCCAGCTGCCACTGAGAATCGCTGCACGCCGAGCCCGACGTCTCGACCAACTCGATCTCGGCAATTGCCTCGAACAACTCAAACACAATCACCACACGCCCCCGGTCCTGCTGATCGTCCCCGAATCGCTCTCGAATCACTCGCCAACAAGACAACCTTCGGCCACAATCCAAATCGCCTCGCACCTGACCAACGTCACCGTCGAAACCCTCGGCGGCTGTGGACCTCTGGGCTGCTTGACCCATCCCCATCGACTGACAAAACTGGTGAGAACGTTTCTCAATGACTCACCCGCATCCATCCCCGCATCCATATTCAAACAAGCCCTCAATCCCCTGAGTGCTGCGAGCGACTGAACACCATGTCCACCAAAGATCCCTCGCTGCCCGATGCCAACGATCCAGAGATCCCGACGCCCGAGACTCTCGATGTGATCGCCGTCGGAGCCCACCCCGATGACGTCGAAATCGGTTGCGGTGGTACTCTGGCGAAACTGGCCAAACAGGGATATTCCGTCGGCATCGTCGATCTGACCGACGGAGAACCGACACCGGGCAGCCCGTCCCCCGAAGTGCGACTAGCCGAAGCGGCCCAGGCCGCTCGGATCCTGGGCGCCTACCGCTGCACTCTCGAATTCCCCAACCGACGACTCTTCGACGGGTTCGAAGTCCGAGTCGAACTGGCAAAGATCTTTCGCCGCTTCCGGCCTCGGATCGTCATCGGCCTCGAAGCTGCCACCCCCATGGCCTCGCCCGATCACGCCGAAGCCGCCAAGATCATCGACGCCGCCGTGTTCTATTCCAGATTGACGAAATGGGACGAGACCTTTGATGGACTCGAGGTGCACACCATCGAGCAACAAGTTTGGTACTCGCTCGCCTTCGCCTCGCTCGAACCACCCCGCGGCCACGCACGATTCGTCGTCGACATTTCCGATACACTCGAACAAAAACTCGAGGCCATCCGAGCCTACCAGACACAGTTTCCTCCGGGAAAAGATCGAGTCTTTCGGCTCGTCGAAGGACAGGCTGCACTCCACGGAGCCGTCGCCGGCTTCCAGGCCGGTGAACTGCTCGGTGCCGCTCGACCCATTGGAATCCAAGACCTCGTTGCGACACTCTGCCCACCAACGGCCTGAATCCACTCACCATCCCAACACCCACCGACGACACACAACATGGTACGGGTCCAAGTCGGCAGCCTGAGCATTACCGGGAACTTCCGGAGCAACAATGAGGATCGATTGGCCATCGATCCCCAGCACCGCTTCTTCCTCGTCGCCGACGGCATGGGCGGACAGTCGGCCGGTGAACAGGCCAGCGAAATGGCGATCGAACTGGTCGGCAAACAACTCGTCGAACAACTCGACTTCGAACACACCACGCACGACTCCGTTATCGAAACACTCGATCGCGTCGTCGCATTCGCCAACACCGAAATCGTCGCGTTGGCTCAGCTCGAACCCCGCTTTCACAACATGGGCACCACGCTCGTCTTCGTCGTCGACGTCGACGGAGAATTCTACGCCGGAGGCATCGGCGACAGCCGAGTCTACCGGCTCAGAGACGGTGACTTCGAACAACTCACCACCGACCACTCGCTGACTCAAGCCCTCGTTGACGCACAAACCCTCAGCCCCGAAGAAGCACTCACACACCGCTACCGCAATGTGCTGTATCGCTACCTCGGATCCAAGGAAGGCAGCGAAGGCACTACACCGGTTGTCTTCGAACCGGCACCAGGCGATATCGTCCTGCTCTGCTCCGATGGAGTCACCGATGGAGTCGATGACCTGACGCTCGCTGGATTGCTCGCCATGGACCACGACCCACAACAGATCGCCGAACAGGTCGTCGAAGCCGCTCAAGACGGCGGATCCAAGGACAACATCACCGCCATCGTCCTGCGGGTCGAATGAGACTGTCTCTCCGCATCGCCTCCCCGAACCGTTGCAACCGGCACCACCAACAACAACACCGCCCCGCCGGCAACTCAACGCCCGGAATCCACCCCTCGCACCGGTGCAAGCAGCCGGCGTGTGGGTTAGACTGGCAAGCTGGAGAACGTGGGGGTTGTATCCTGATTGTAATGAACCACCCGTCGCCGGATGTCCTGCGACGAGAGTCCTGACATGCTGAGGAAATCGAAAATGCACCGTTTCGCCTCATTGATGACACTAATGATCGTGTCCGTGCTGTCCCTGGTCCTGATCACTCAGGCTCCGACCCGGGCACTGGCCCAAACGAAGCCGAGCCCAACCGCCACCAAGACAGCACCACCGAAACCCGATTTCCCACCACACGCCCTGGTGCTCAAGGACTTCAAGAAGGTCGTCAGCTCGACCGGCGTCACTCGTACGCTCTACACCCTCTACCGCCGCGACAAGGACCAGCAGGTCTTCGCCGAACTGCCCGCCGGCGTCGGTCCCTCGCAGAAGTACTACATCGCATTGACCGTCTCCAGCGGCGAACGTTTTGCCGGGCTGCAGGCTGGCGAGATGTACGTCTACTTTCGTCGGTACAACAAGAGCCTGGCTCTGATCGAACCCAACGTGGGAATTCGCTCCACCGGCGACCGGCACAGCAAGGCGAGTGTGCCGCGGTTGTTCACCGACCGTGTGGTGATGGAGATCCCGATCGTGACGATCGGCCCCTCGGGAGGACCGGTGATCGACATCGATGCACTGCTCGTCGGAGGCGCCTCGCGGTTCTTCGGCACGTCGGCCCGCACGAGCACGCCTCGGCTGTTTTCAATCAAGAAGTGCAAGGCCTTCCGCGACAACGTCGAACTGGCCTTCGAACTGCCCACCACCGGCGGTCGACTCAAGACACTCCACTACTCGATCAGCAAGATGGGGTCCTCGCCCGGCTACAAGCCTCGCAAAGCCGACGAACGGATCGGCTTCTTCACCACCACCTACCGAGACCTCGGCAAGTATCGCGACGATGAAGTCCAGGTCCGCTTCATCAACCGCTGGCATCTCGAAAAGGACGACCCGTCACTGGCGATCAGCCCGCCGAAAAATCCAATCACGTTCTACATCGAACACACCACACCGGTCCGCTACCGCCGCTGGGTCGAAAAGGGAGTGCTGTACTGGAATAAGGCCTTCGAGAACCTGGGCATTTCCAACGCGATTCGCGTCGAATTCCAGAACGCTCGGACCGGACGGCACATGGAAAAGGACCCCGAGGACGTTCGGTGGAACTTCATCCGATGGCTCAATAACGACGTGGGCACCGCGATCGGACCCAGCCGAGTTAACCCGCTGACCGGCGAGATTCTCGATGCCGATATCATCCTCACAGATGGCTGGATCCGGCACTACTGGATGCAGTTCAACGAACTGCTGCCGCAGGCGGCGATGCAGGGGATGAGCCCCGAAACGCTGGCCTGGTTGGCCGAACATCCCAGCTGGGATCCTCGGATCCGACTCGCGGCACCCTCCAGGCGAAACGAAGTCCGCCGACAAGTCGCTCGAGCCGCTCTGGCACCCTACGCCGGTCACCCACTCGCCTCGGTCGACAATCGCTTCATCGGCGATGACCTGTACGATGGACTCGTCGGACGCACCAGCCAGGTCAATGGCCTCTGCCTCGCCGCACAAGGCAAAGCCTTCGACCTCGCACTGATGAAAATGCACCTCGATATCCTCAGCACACTCGACGACGACTCGGACGACGACAAGAAAGACGCAGACAAGAAGGACACAGACAAGAAAGAC
>CAVOEV010000302.1:0-5329 GCA_963694825.1 Planctomycetota bacterium | reverse complement strand
AAAGCCCGATCCCAACCCTGGCATTTCTCCGCAATCGCTTGCGACCCAACCTCAATCACCAGCAAAAGAACCCTGCCGCCCAGGCCCAACTGCCCACCTCTCTCGACCCACGGCTGATCTCGCGCAATGCGTTCACCGCCAGGTCGCTGAGCCCCAGGAGCTCACTCGACGCCTTCGAAAACTCCGCTCTCCAATGGCTCGCACGACGCAAGCTGACCATCGCCCAACGACGCAGCCTGCTCTCAAGACTCACCCGACCCGACCTCGCCGGGCTGCCTCGACAGATCGTCGACGACCTGGCTGCCATAGGCAGTCGTGGTTTCGGGTCGCTCGGCATCCATCGCCAACTGCTGCACGCTCAACTCGACGAATGCCTCGAATTCCAACCCGCCCTGCTCAACCAATCCAACTTCGTCACCACCTACCTCTCGAAACTGCTACCCGACGACGACACCGATTGGCGAAACCACCCCGCCGCCGAAGCCGATTACCTCGACCGGCTCTGGAACTTCGCTCGACGACTCGACCCCGTCCACAACTCGCTCAAAGCACACGTGCTCGCCCGACAACTCAGGCTCGACCACAACCGGGGAGTGCACAATCGACAGACATTTCTCAACTACATCAAGCTGCCGCGGAACATGCCCTACGTCCGCCCCATGGTTCTCAAGGAACTCGCCAACCGAAGACACCTCGCCAACCTGCAGGCCAACTACACCGTCACCACCAGGCTGCCCATCGTTGGCAACGACGAACCCCTGGTTCGCCAGTACCTGGAACACTTCTTCCGCAAAGAAAACAGCTACGAGCCGTTCCGAACCTACCTCGCGGACAACTACCTCAAACAGGTCTTCGCCGAAACGAAGATCCTGGCCGGACAAGGCGACTCCGCACAACTCGCCACGCTGCTCACTCCCGGGCAATACCGGTTGCTGCAGAAACGAGTCGATATCGACTTCGTCGCCACCAATCCCACCACGTTCGACCCCAACGACAACGTTTCGCTCGAACTCGAAATTAAGAACGTCAACACGCTGATCGTCAAGATCTTCGAACTCAATACGCTGAACTACTACCGCGACCAGGTCCGTGAACTGAACACCGACGTCAACCTCGACGGACTGGTCCCGAACTTCGAACGGACACTCACCTACCGCGAGCCGCCTCAAAGAAAGGTGCTGCGACGGTTTGAGTTTCCCGAGTTGAAGGGGCGCGGGGCCTGGGTCATCGACTTCATTGGCAACGGCAAGAGCAGTCGCGTGCTCGTCCGCAAGGGTCGACTCAGACACCTGGTCCGCACCGGCACGGCCGGACACGTGTTCACGGTCCTCGACGAATCGGCCAAGACCGTCCCCGATGCCACGATCTGGCTCGGCGGACAACTGTACTCCGCCGACAAGGCCGGCTCGATCCACATCCCCTTCACCACATCACCCACAGCCCAGCCACTGATCCTCGTTCACAACGGTTTTGCATCCTTCGACCGGTTCTCTCACGAAGCCGAAAACTACACGTTCGCAGCCGGCATCCTCGTCGATCGTGAATCGCTGCTCGGACGCCGCAAGGCTCGAGTCGTGATTCGGCCATCACTGTCGGTCAACGGCACACCCGTGTCGGTCAGCATGCTCGACAACGTCCGCCTGCGAATCACCTCGACAAACCGAGATGGAGTGGCTTCGACCCGAGAAGTCGGTGAAATCGAACTGGCCGACACGGCCGAGAGTGTCCACGATTTCCAGGTCCCAACACGGCTCTCAAAACTCGAATTCCAACTCACGGCCCGAGTCAAGAACATCAGCCAGGGCAAGAACGTCTCGCTGCAAACGTCGCAGTCGTTTGTCGTCAACACCATCGACACGGTGTCGAAGGTCGAGGACATACACCTGCTGAGAACACCGCGAGGGTACGTGTTGGAGACCCGGGGCAAGAGTGGCGAGCCGCGAGGTGGGCAGGCGATGCAACTCGTCTTGAAACACCGCCACTTCAAACGACCACTGACCCTCGCCATGCAGACCACACCAGGCGGCCAGGTCACGCTCGGACCACTCGACGATATCACCACCATCACCGCCACCGCCGCCGATGGCACGCGACACGCCTGGCAGACTGCCGGCGACCAGTTCAACTATCCCCAGACACTGCACGGACTCGCTGGTGAAGTGCTTCGCCTGCCGTGGATGGAAACGGCGGCCGAACCGACAGCCGAACAGGTCTCGCTGCTCGAAGTACGCGGTGGCCAGTTTGTCGCCGACCGACTCGATGCCGTCTCGATCCGCAACGGGTTCCTCGAGCTCCAGGGACTCACCGCCGGTGACTATCACCTGCTGATCAAACGCTCGGCGACGGCAATCCAAATCCGCCTGACCGATGGACAGCGGCGCGACGGGTACCTGATGGGACAATCCCGACGACTCGAAGATCGATCCCACCAGCCACTGCAGGTGGTTTCGACGACGCTCACAGACGCCCTGCTGACCATCCGCCTGGCCAACTCGAGTCCCTCGACCCGAGTCCACGTCTTCGCCACGCGTTACGTCCCCGCCTTCTCGGCTCACGGGTTCCTCGGCCGGGTCCACGACGCCGAACCGTTCCAGGTCAGCGTCCCGCAACACCCGGCGCTCTACATCGCCGGACGGAACATCGGTGACGAATTCCGCTACATCATCGACCGCAAGTACCAACAGCACTTCGCCGGCAATATGCTCAGCCGACCCAGCCTGCTGCTCAACCCCTGGCCCATTCGAAAGACGACCACCGGCAAGCAGCAGGCGGCCAAGGGGGAATCGTTTGGAACGTCGCGCGACGAGAAACGAGCCGACGCTCAACGGGCAGCTCCCAAGTCGGCAGCACCACAGCCGCCACCCACCGATTACGCCAATCTCGACTTCCTGCCCAACTCGTCACTCGTCCAACTCAACCTGCGACCCAACAAGCAGGGGCTCATCGAGTTGCCTCGAGACGCACTGGGCAAACACAACCTGGTGCACGTCGTCGCCGTCGATCTGCGACACACCGCATCACGCAGCCTCGTGCTGCCCGATCACCCGGCCGATTTCCTCGACCTGCGACTCACTCATGGACTCGATCCCAAGCAACACTTCACTCAACAGGCCCAGGTCTCATTCCTGCCCAAGGGTCAGAAACTGGTGATCCAGGACATCACCTCGTCACGGTTCGAGATCTACGACAGCCTCTCGAAGATCTACAACCTCTACCGAACACTCTCCAACAACCCAACGCTCGCCGAATTTCGCTTCGTACTCGATTGGCCCACTCTCGATGCCGTCGCCAAACGCAAGCTGTACTCGAAGTACGCCTGCCATGAACTCAATTTCTTCCTCTCCAGAAAAGACCCTGAGTTCTACCGCAACATCGTGCAGCCGTTCCTCAGGAACAAGAAGGACAAGACCTTCATGGACCACTGGCTGCTCGGAAACGAACTCGACCGGTTCCTCGACCCCTGGTCACATCAGCGGCTGAACATCGTCGAACGGATCCTGCTCGCCGGGCGACTCGACGGCCAGTTGATCCGCACCAGGCGGCATGTCGACGACCTGCTTGCCCTGAAGCCCACCAACAACAACCGCATCGAACTGCTGTTCGAGACGGCGTTGGGCAGCCGTGAGTTGGAAACCGGCAAGGATGGGAAAGCCAACCTCGGACAACGCGTCTTTCACTTCTACTCGAATCTCGACCGGGACAAGAACGCCAACGGCGTGCTGGCAGACAACCTGCCAGCCTTCGGCGCTGGCGGCCGGCCGGCCGTTGGCGGCGGCCGACAACAACCGAATTCCGAAGCCGCCAAACGCGGGGGTCTAGGCTTGCAGAAGGAACTGCAAGGCGACATGGATACTCGGAGACTGTCAGCCGTTGAACGGCTCGGCGAAAGGTCAGATTCCAAGAAGTCGACACGAAACCGAGCGTCGGATCGCGAGCAGCTTGGCCGATCCAAGGACAACGCCGGCATGGTCTTGCGCAATCAACGCTTCGCCGATGCCGCCGCCCGAAAGCAACTCAAGGAACTCTTCCGACGACTCGATCACACGCAGGAATGGGTCGAAAACCACTACTACCGACTGCCGATCGAACAGATGATCGGACAATTGGTCCAAGTCAATCGGTTCTGGAACGACTACGCACAACGAAATCCCCAGGACCCGTTCTTCTCGGAACACTTCGCCGAAGCCGCTGGCAGCTTCCCCGAAATGATGTTCGCACTCTCGGTGCTCGACCTGCCATTCGACGCCGCTGAACACGATCTCAAGATCGACGGAAACACCCTGACACTGGCCGCCGGTAGCCCGGCGGTTGTGCTGCACCGGGAAATCAAACCGGCTGGCAAGAAGATCGAACCGGCCAAGAGAACACCCGTCCTGGTCACTCAGAACTTCTTCCGACTCGATGACCGATTCGAACAGGTCGACGGAGACAAGGTCGACAAGTTCGTCGCCGACGAGTTCCTGTTGCACACCGTCTATGGCTGCCAAGTCGTGCTGACCAACCCCAGCTCCGCACCCCAACGACTCAACGTGCTGCTGCAGGTCCCCGTCGGAGCCATCCCCGTCGCCAAGACCCGCTACACCCGAAGTTCCCTGGTCGCACTGGGCGCCTACAGCACACAGCGGATCGAGTACTTCTTTTACTTCCCCGCCGCCGGCAACTATCAACACTACCCGGTGCATGTCGCTCGTGACGAACACGTGATCGCCGCCGCACAACCCGTCGTGCTCCACGCCGTCGCACAACCCTCGAAACTCGATCTCGCCAGCTGGGCTCACGTCTCGCAAAATGGAACACCGGCCGAAGTGCTCGAGTTCCTTCGCAAGCACAATGTCCTGGCAGTCGACCTGGCCCAGGTCGCCTTCCGGGTCAAGGACCGCAAGTTCTTCACCGAACTGCTCGGACTGCTCCGCGATCGACGTGTCTACAACCACACCCTCTGGGCCTACGGCCTGCTACACAACGACTCGCTGGCAATCCGAGAATACCTCAGGCACGTCGACGCCTTCATCAACACCTGTGGCACCGTGCTCGACAGCCCGCTCCTGGTCATCGACCCGGTCGAACGGCGTACCTACCAGCACATGGACTACCGGCCACTGGTCAACGCACGAAACCATCAACTCGGACAACAACGCCAAATCCTCAACGATCGCTTCTACACCCAGTACCACAGGCTGCTCAAGAACATCACCTACAAGGACACGCTCCACGACGATGACCGGATGGCCGTCACCTACTACCTGCTGCTGCAGGACCGGGTCGAGGAAGCCCTGACCTTCTTCGCCGATGTGCAACCCGCCAACCTGCAGACACGGTTGCAGTACGA
>CAVOEV010000301.1:0-5330 GCA_963694825.1 Planctomycetota bacterium | reverse complement strand
AGCTTCCGGTCGAGGAACCGTAGTTTTGTCCGCCCTGGAGCGCCTTGAGGTTGGCTTCGGCGATCTCGGGCTTCTTGGCAAACTTCTGAGTCACCCAGTTTCGAGTCGGTGTGGCGTCGCGCTCGTAAAGCCAGTAGATCAGGCCCAGGGCAAAGAAGTTCTTGCAGCGGTCGGCTTCTCGGGGCGAAAGGCCCAGCCCCTCGACCGAATCGCGGGTCAGCCGACTCATGTCGACCTTGTGAAGGTCGTAGGGTGCCAGCAAGTCGTCGTCGTCGAGCGGGTTGGTTTCGTAGCCGGCCTTTTTGAGATCGCCCTTGGCGAACGAGTCGGCGTTGACGATCAGCATGCCACCGCGTTTCAGATCAGCGATGTTGGTCTTCAGTGCCGCCGGGTTCATCGCCACCAGGGTGTCGACTTCGTCACCGGGAGTGTGGATGTCGTTGCTTGAGAAGTGCAGCTGAAAGCCACTGACCCCGGCCAATGAACCGGCCGGTGCGCGGATTTCGGCGGGGAAATCGGGCAGCGTGCTGACATCGTTGCCGAACACGGCTGACACGTTGGTCATCTGGGTACCGGCCAGTTGCATGCCGTCACCACTGTCTCCGCAAAAACGGATGACAATCGAATCACGTTCTTCGGTCCGTTTGCCGTCGGGGGGGGCCACTTCTGTGGTCGCCATCGGTGCAGAACTCCTGGTGTCAAGACCACGACCGGTTGCAGGTCGCGAATCGTCTGTTGGTTATTGGTGTGGAAACGGTGTGGGGTGGGTGGTTTGGTGGGAGTGGTGCCATCTGGCAGCGGTCAGAGACAAACTTTGGGAGAGGCCCATGTCGGGTAAGGGGCAGGTGTTTCGATTCAGGCGCCTTCTCGGTGCCGGGCTGTGGTTTCGGCGGAGGACGTCTGGTTGTGGACGGCTTCGGCGTAGTGTTCGACCAGGAATCCGGTGACTGTCTTCACGTCGACGACTCCGATCGGACGCCCGTCGCCATCGAGCACCGGAAGCCGCCGGTAGCCTCCGTTGTCCATCAACGCGATGGCGTCGAACAGAGTGTCCTGGCTGGTGACGGTGACCGGTTGTGAGGTCATGACGGATTCGAGAGCGGCATCGTGTTGGATACCCGAATGCAGTCCATGCAGGATGTCTCGTTCGGTGACGATCCCCACGAGATGTCCGTTGTGACAAACCAGGGCACATCCGTGACTTCGGTTGCGCATCAGAGCCATGGCCGAGCCAAATTGATCGTCGGGGGCCAGTTGATGTCGGACTTTCAGAGTCAGTTGCCCAACGAGAGCAGACTGCAGCAATGTCCTGAGTTGGACTTCACCTGATGGATCAGTCATGGCGGTCAACCCGTATCCGAAGTTCGGTGTCGGCGCGTATTGTTGCAGTTTGTGTAGGCGGGGAGAAGCCCGCAATCGGGGAAAACGGGAGCGAGTTTCTGTCCTGGGTTCGAAAGTCTCGCCAGATGCGAAACTTCGTCATGGATTGGGCTTATCGCACAGGGGACGGACTTGTCGGGGTGGGCACAATCTGAGATAACCCCGCGGCTGTTGGTCCGTTTCAGGCCGCCGGAATCTCTGGATCCGACTTGTCGGACCGTGGTCTCTGAGGAGAGTGTGCGTGGAGCCACCGTCTGAGTCACTCGAACGGTTTCTTGCCGAGTGCGGCCTGTGTCAGCGTGGCGAATTGCGACGCTGTCGTGGCCGTGTGCGGCGATTGGTCCACGACCTTCCGGCCTTCGACAGCGTCTGGATCGACGCTCTACTGCAGGCTCGTGTTCTGACCGGTTACCAGGCCCGGGTGTTGTCGTCGTCGGATCCGACACGGCTACGAGTGGGTCCGTGTGTGTTGGTCGATCGGCTTGGTAGTGGGCGTTGGTCGGAAACGTGTGTGGCCGAGTTGATTGGGTCGGGCGGCGAGCGTCGCGTGCTGAAGCGGCTGGTCGTTCCCAGCGACATTCTCGAGAGTGTCACATCGCGACTGGCGGAACTTGTCGAAGCGGCCGGAACGGTCGATCATCCCGGCATCGTGGCTCCCGCGTTCGTTGAACGCCAGGGTCGCGAGTTGATCGTTGGCAGTCGGTATGTTGACGGTCCGTCCTTGCGTGAGTTACTGGTTCGTCGCGGGCGGTTTCCCGCGGAAGTTGTGCAGGAAATAGGAGCGGGTCTGGTTGAGGCTTTGAGTGAACTTGAGGCGGCGGGCTTGGTGCATGGCGGGTTGATGCCGGGGAACGTGCGGTTGAGTTCCAACGGGCAGGCTGTGGCGGTTGATGCCGGAGTGGCGGGGGCTTTGGAACCGACGTTGGTGGTCGACGTGACACGTCCTGCGGATCGTTACGACGGAATCGCTCCGGAGATCGCGGCCGACTCGGGAGCAGCTGACTCACGGAGCGACATGTATGCACTCGGCTGCCTGCTGTTTGAACTCCTCGCCGGACGTCCGCCGTTTCCGGTAGCCGACGCTGTGATGAAACTGAACGCTCACCAGGCATCCCGGGTCGCGGATGTCCGCGAATGGGCGCCCGACGTGCCGGCGGGGCTTGCCGAACGAGTGCACCGGTTGTGTGCTGTCTCGCAGGCGGATCGCCCCGACAGTTGGCGAGAGGCTCGCGATGGATGGCGAACGGCACGTGCTCGGAAGACTCGGCATTCGAAGACGTTCCTGCGTCAGATGCGTTCCGCCGCGCCGGTCGTGCATGTTGCCGGACGGCGCGACGCCAGCCGTGTGTTGAGAGTGGTCGGAGGGACTGTCTTGGCGTTTGGCCTGGCAGTATTCGTCTGGGTTTCACAGCAGTGGTCGACGAGGGACCGTCCGCCTGGAGTGGTTGCAGCGGCCAGGGCTGCGGTTGCTCCTGCTGAGGATTTGGAGAAGGGGGCTGTGGTTCCCGAGTTGGCTGGCATCGATCGTGGAGTGTGGCCGGAGCGGTCGAAAGACGGAACCGTGCGGTTACTGGGTTCGGACGCCTGGTCGGGCGTACGGCTGGAGAACAGCGAGTCACTGGTCGTGATTGGTGTGACTGATTTGGATGGCAGTCGACCCAGGATCGTGATCGAAGCGGGACGTCCGCTGGAGTTGCACGCAGCACGTGTCGAGTTGCACGGTTTGGATATTCGTGGCCCGGCGGGTGAGCCGTGGGTGATCGTACAAGGTGGAGTGTTGCGGGTCCGTGATTGCCGCTTTGTGGGCGATGCGGATCAACAGGCGTCGGGAACGAGCACAGGAGTGGAATTGGTCGACGGTGCCGAGCAGAGTGGTGTTTATGTCGAATGGCAGCGTGTTGTGGTGACGGGGTTGTCGACGGGGTTGCGAATCCGTGCATCGCGTGCCGAGGTCGTGGGGGAGGACGTGTTGCAGGTTGGCGGCGAAACGTGGTTGGATTGGCAGCAGCCTCAGGCCATATCGGGGAACTCACTGCGAGTGGTATTGCGTCATTGCACGTTGCGGCAGACGCGGCGCCTGTTGAAGTATGGCGGCGGCAGGGTACGGATCGATACCGAGGCGTGTGTTCTGGCGATCCCATCGGGCGAGGTTTTGTGCGAATCGAGTGTCGCCTCTACCGGGTTGGTGGCTATTCGTGGTCGGGCCACGCTGCTGACTCCGGGAACGGTGGTGACACGTGGTCAAGGTGACGTCGAGGGTTTGGTGGCGGCCGTGCCGACATTCGGCGGGCCGGGGAGTGTGGATCCTCGCGATTCGGAATTGTCGCGGCTGCCTGCGGGCGTTCCGGGAGTGGACGGAATTCGTCCTGGGATCCGGGCGATGTCGGCACGTTGAGCCAATTGTCACCGAGTCCATGTGTTGATGGGTGCGGGGTCAGAGTTGACGATATGAGGTCCGCTGCTAGGATCCAGTTCGAAGCCGCCGGCAACGCCGTGGAAGGGCGCCCTGGGCGGTGCCCGCGGCGTTTGAAGCCTCTCGATGACTACGACCTCCGACGACCAGCCGGGAACTCCGGACGGTCCCGCATGGACCGGCAAACATCTATTGGGTTTGCAGGATTTGTCGGCTGCTGAGATCACGGCGATCTTGGACCAGGCGGCAGAATTCAAGAGTCGATCGCTCGAGAGCAATCAGAAGCTCGATCTGCTGGACGGGACGGTCGTGGCCAACCTGTTCTTCGAGCCGTCGACTCGCACCCGCACCAGTTTTTCGCTTGCAGCCAAACGGTTGAGTGCCGACACGATCGACTTCAGCGCCTCTGGCAGCAGTCTGTCCAAGGGCGAGACATTCATCGACACGGCTCGCAACATCGAAGCGATGGGAGCATCTCTGGTCGTGGTGCGCCACAGTAGTCCCGGAGCTCCGCATCAACTCGCTCGGAGGATCGATGCTGGAGTTCTCAACGCGGGCGACGGCACACACGAGCATCCGACCCAGGCACTTCTCGACCTGTTTACGATCCGCGAGCATCGCGGATCGTTCGACGGCCTGACGGTGACATTGGTTGGCGACATCTTGCACAGCCGAGTGGCGCGATCGAACATCTGGGGTCTGAAGAAGCTGGGTGCCCGGGTGATCGTCTGCGGCCCGTCGACCTTGATTCCACCGAGGATCGAGGAGTTGGGGGTTGAGGTGTCTCATCGGCTGGACGACGTGCTTGGTGAAACCGATTGCATCAACCTGTTGCGGATCCAATTCGAGCGTCAGCGTGGTGCCTTTTTTCCATCAATCCGCGAGTACACTCACTTTTACGGCATGAACAGCGAGCGATTGAAGGCGGCACGGCCTGACGTGATGATCATGGCTCCCGGCCCGATCAACCGCGGTGTCGAGTTGTCACAGGAGGTCGCCGACGGGCCTCACTCGGTGATTCTCGACCAGGTCACCAACGGCCTGGCGGTGCGGATGGCGTGTCTGTACCTGTTGAAGCGCGAGCAGGACCGGGGAGGTGTGCGATGATACGCGTACTGATCCGGGGTGGCCGGGTGATTGATCCTGCCAGCGGTCGCGACGAGGTGAGCGACGTGTGGTTGATTGACGGGCTGGTGGCCGAATCGCCCGATTCAGACTTGGCAGTAGATCTCGAGGTAGACGCAACGGGGAAGATTGTCTGTCCCGGTCTGATCGAGACCCAGGCGATGTTGCAAGAGCCGGGTTGGGACGACGACGAGACGATAGCCAGCGGGATGGCAGCGGCGGTCGCCGGTGGCGTGACCAGCGTCGCCTGTTTGCCGGAAACTCAGCCGGTCGTCGACAATCGGGCGGCGGTTGAGTTCATCAGGCAGCAGGCCGGACGAGTCGGCGCGTGCCATGTGTTCGCAATCGGAGCGGTGACCAAGCACCGGCAGGGCGAGGAATTGGCCGAGATTGGTCAATTGGTCGAAGGGGG
>CAVOEV010000300.1:0-5334 GCA_963694825.1 Planctomycetota bacterium | reverse complement strand
GACTCCTCCCCAAACGCGTCCGCGAGCCCTTCAGTGACCGAAACGGCGGCCGAGGGTGGGTAGCCCTGAGCAAACATGACGTGGCCCAGGACCAGGGTGTTGATGTTCTTCATGCGAGGCCCCCAACGAGAGGCAAGCTTCAGGTGCGATTCGACAGCCGCCCGGTACTCCTTCAATGGCAGCTGCTTCGGAACCGCATGAATCATCAGGTTCCGCAGACTGATGTCCAACGCCAGAGACGTTTCGGGATGCTCGTCACAGAACATCCGGTAGCTGTCGAAAAGACTCAGCTTCCGAGACTTCGCCTTGTTCATCACGGCGTCGAGCTTGGGGCGATCCAATGTCGACATGACGGCGATCTGAGAATCGAGTTTCGCTTCATCGGTGGCCATCAATCGAGCCGCCAGGCAGGTGTCGCCGCGGACCAGGTTGCCATAGACAATACCGTCTTCAGACAACGTGCCGTCGAAATCCAGTTGATGCAGACCCTGACGGAAGACGATCCTGATGTGCTTGCGGCCGGCCCGAGTGGCCGTCTTGTCGAGCTTCGCATCGGGGAAGACCTGAGTCCGATACGCGATCCGGACCGTCATGTCGTCCAGATCGCCGCGACGCGGTGACAGGATGAACAGGCCCGAACAGATCTCGTCGAATCGATGCGTCTCGTCGTTCGGCTGACTGATGATCAATACCCAGTTGCCCTCGAGCGTCTTTCGCGGAGGATTCGTCGAAATGAACGGGTTGCGACTGGCCAATGTCTCCGTCACCTCACCCGACTCGGATACCGGAACCGCCGTGCCGCCAGGCAACTCAGTGTCCGAAGGAGACGACAACACCCAGATCACACCCGAAACAACAACCAACACCAAGACCGCGACCACCCCACGCATCATCAGGTTCGGACCAACCGTCGACATCGGTGATCGGACGCCTGCGGACAAAGAATCAGATGGCTGGCTGACGTCGCTCGGATCGTTTACGTCATTTACGTCGTTCACGTTGCTCGGTTCGTTCATGGCATTCACGCTGAAGAAAATCTGTGAGAATCTGTGGCAAACTGTCGAGACCAACGCCGACCCGACAAACAGGTCGACTCCTTACTAGCTTATAGCTTACGTCACAAACCACCCGGAATGGGGGACTCGAAACGGCATTCCCAGACATCTCATCCCACAATCGGGATGACCCGAATCAACGATCACGCACAATCAACTGGAAGTCGGCGTCGTGGCGCAGACCGTCAAAATCGGTTTCGTCAACCACCAGATCTCGCAACGATCCCTCCATGCGGATCGCCCGACCCAGCCAACTGAGACTCTGAACCTTGTCGCTGGCCAATGCAAAATAACAGGCCAGATTGTAAAGCACGATCGGCTCGTCGTCGTGAAACTGATAAGCCGACATCATTACGTCGATCGCCTCCTCCAAACGATCGGTCCGCTTCAAACACCACGCCAATCCAATCGATATCTCCAAATCTTCCGGAGCGTCCGACTGAGCCGCCAGGAACTGACGCGCACCCTCCGCATAATCCCGCTGCAATCGGTACGCCTCGCCACGCAACCGGGCGATCGACGTATACAACATGTCGTCGCTGCCAACTCGGGCCTCGACCACCCGCAACTCACGCAACGCCTGCTCGGGCATCTCGAGCATCAAGTAACCCTCGGCCGCGTCGATGCGACGCTCCGGCGAACTGGGCGAACTGGGCGAACTGGGGGCCATGAAGTCACTATCCAAGACAAGCAGGTTCGAAGCGGTTGCTGCCATCTCAAGCCTAATGCATCTGGCAGACCGAGCAATAGACTTGGATTCTCAAGCGAATGACAGACGTACTCCACTCGAAATGACAACAAACATCGTGCTACGATCGTCTTACCCGCATGCCACCTCCCAGCACCACTCGCCGCCGACTCGCTCGAACTTGGACCACACTGGTCCTGGCCACACTCGTCCCAGCCACCATCGCAGCAGCCGCAGCAGCCGACAAACCGATCACTCGGACACAGCTGGAGTTTTTCGAAAAGCGAGTGAGACCATTGCTGGTAAGCCGTTGCTTCCGGTGTCACAGCGGCCAATCCAAAGTGATCCAGGGCGGCTTGCGACTCGACAGCCACCAGGCCGTGCTCACCGGTGGCGACAGTGGCAAGTCGGTCGTGCCGGGCGACCCGGACAAGTCGCTGTTGATCCGGTCCATCCGGTACCAGGCCTACGAAATGCCTCCGAACGGAAAACTCAAGCCGGCCGAAATCGCAGTCCTCGTCGAATGGGTCCGGCAAGGGGCCGTTTGGCCACCAGAAAAGACTCCGACCGTCGCCCACACTCCCGAAGGGGTCTACGATTTCCAGGCGATCCGGGCCACTCACTGGGCCTATCGCCCTCTGGGCAAGCCAAAACTGCCGGCCATTACGCAGCCCGGCTGGACACAACACGACCTGGACCACTTCGTGCTCTCCCGTCTCGAAACCGCCGGTCTCGAACCCGCCGCCAAGGCCGACCGTCGCACTCTGATCCGCCGCGTTACTCTCGACCTGATCGGCCTGCCGCCAACTCCTGACGAAATCACCGCGTTTCTCGAAGACAACCTACCCGACGCCTGGGAACGACTCGTCGATCGCTTGCTTGAATCCCCTCACTACGGCGAACGCTGGGGTCGACACTGGCTCGATGTGGCACGCTACAGTGACGGTTTCGGAGGCTTCCTCGACAACACCGCTTTGCCGCACTCGTGGCGCTATCGCGACTGGGTCGTCGACTGTTTCAACCGCGACCTGCCCTACAACCAATTCGTCCGACAGCAGGTGGCCGGTGACCTGATGCCCGACAACCCAGAGGCCTGGGCCGGCAGCGGGTTCTTCGCCATCGGACCCACTTACCGTTCGGACGGAGGCGACCCCGACAGCAAGGCTCAGGCACGATCCGAAACGCTCGACGACCGAGTCGATGTACTCTCCCGAGGCTTCCTCGGACTCACCGTCTCGTGTGCCCGTTGTCACGCACACAAGTTCGACCCGATTCCGCACCAGGATTACTACTCGCTGGCCGGAGTCTTCAACAATACGAAGATGGTCCTCAAACCCTTGGCCAGTCCGACTCGGGTCAAGACCTACAACGACCACCACGCCGCCATCAAGCGACTCGACGGCAAACTCAAGACACTCACCGCCGCGGTCGCCGCACTGGCCAAGTCGGGGAAACCGGCCACACAAACGCAGAAGCAGGAACTGGCAACCACGCAGGCCGAACTCAAGACACTCCGGGAAACCGCTCCGGCAGCCTTGCCGCAACTGCACGTGCTCGGCGACACCGACAGCAAAGACATGCCGCTGGCGTTGCGTGGCAACCTGAGAAAACCCGGACCGATCGCACCACGCCGCTTCTTGCAGGTGCTCGCAGGAACCAATGCCACACGTTTCACGCGAGGCAGCGGGCGACTCGACCTCGCCGACGCTCTCGTCGATCCCTCCAATCCACTCACGCCCAAGGTCTTCGTCAACCGCGTCTGGGGCTGGCACTTCGGATCCGGACTGGTCGGCAGTCCAAGCAACTTCGGGTCGCTCGGACAAAAACCCACTCACCCCAGCCTGCTCGAATGGCTCGCAGCCGACTTCGTCGAACACGGCTGGTCGACCAAGCACCTGCACCGCGCCATCCTGCTCTCGGCCACCTACCGCCAGAGCTCGGCGATCAACAAGAAGGCGTTTGCCAGCGATGGCGACAACCGGCTGCTCTGGCGATTCACGCCGCGTCGACTCGATGTCGAGGCGTGGCGGGATTCCCTGTTGTCGGTCACCGGCGAACTGAAACTCGATCTCGGAGGCGCCCCGACCGAGGATCTGCGAGGCAGCCGAAGGCGGACGATGTACTACAGGATCAGCCGTAACGGCGACCGGTTCGCCACCGACGTCTTCCTACGGCTGTTCGACTTCCCCATCCCGCGGGCGACGATCGCCAAGCGTCCACTGAGCACCGTGCCGCAACAATACCTGTTCCTGCTCAACAGTCCGATGATGATCGATCGGGCTCGCGGCCTGGTCGCCCGTCTCAAGCGGAACTCCAACGACAATTCGGCTCG
Source organism: Planctomycetota bacterium (assembly GCA_963694825.1). Classification (GTDB taxonomy): domain Bacteria; phylum Planctomycetota; class Planctomycetia; order Planctomycetales; family Planctomycetaceae; genus UBA8437. The sequence continues at coordinate 1,259 of CAVOEV010000300.1, read as the reverse complement.
AATCGCCCGGGCCTATCACCTGCTCTACGGCCGCTCGCCCACTCCGCTGGAAATCCAACTCGCTCACGATTTCCTCGGATCCAGTGCGGCTCCGGTGGCCACGACGAAGCCCGAGAACCGCGACGACATCCTGGTCAGCAATTTTGAAGGCGGCAATTACGGCAAGTGGACAAAAACCGGCGCAGCCTTCGGGCCGAAACCGGCGCCCGGCACGCTGCCCAATCAGATGAACGTCAGTGGGTTCCGCGGCCGCGGCCTGGTCAACACGTTCTTCAATCACGACAAGACCATCGGCACACTGACCTCACCGTCGTTCACCATCAACCGCAAGCGGATCGCGTTCCTGGTTGGCGGTGGGCACCACCCGGACAAGACCTGCATCCAGTTGCTGGTCGGTGACCAGGTGGTCCGGTCCACGACCGGCCAGAACAACGAGTTGCTACAGCCGAGCAACTGGGACGTGGCCAACCTGGCCGGCAAGACGGTGCAGATTCGGATCGTCGATCAGGTCACCGGCGGCTGGGGCCACATCAACATCGATCACATCGTCCAGACCGACATGCAACAGGCCGCCGCACCCAGGGAACCGACCCTGGACCGCTGGACCCAGTACGCCCAGGTTCTGCTGAGCAGCAACGAGTTCATGTTTGTGAGATAAGACATGACACGCGTGGTTCGGGCGTCCGGGCCCCAACAAAAATCCACTCACAGTCCCCCCGCCAATCAGAGCCGACCTATAATCCACAGACCATCAACCCGCCCCTGTGGCAGGATCACCGATGCACCACGTCAACCCGCTTCCCCCGCTGTCTCGACGCGACATGCTCGGCCGCATTGGCGCCGGGTTCGGCACGCTGGGCCTGGCCGGCCTGGCCGGCAATCCCGCCCTGGCGGCCCCGACTGCCGCAAACACCGTCTCGCTCGACAACCGACTGGCACCCCTGGCCGCTCATTTCGCGCCCAGGGCGAAGTACCTGATCCAGCTGTTCATGCCCGGTGGTCCTTCGCAGGTCGATACCTTCGATCACAAGCCGCTTCTCACCAAGTACGCCGGCCAGAGGCCCCAACTGGTCAACCGCAAGTCGTTGAGAAATACCCAGGGTGGCCTGTTCCCCAGCCCGTTCGGTTTCAAGCAGTACGGCGAGACGGGCAAGTGGGTCAGCGACCTGTTCCCGCACGTGGGCCAGCACGTCGATGAACTCTGCTTCATCCACTCGATGCACACCAACATCCCCGAGCACGCCGGGGCGATCCTGATG
>CAVOEV010000299.1:0-5367 GCA_963694825.1 Planctomycetota bacterium | reverse complement strand
GAGGTTGCCGAGGCCGTTGAGGATGGTGGTCTTGAGCCGCCTCCGAGTGAAGTGATTCCTGTGGAGCCGTGGCCCGAGTCGGTTCGTGCGCCTGGCGTGTCACTGGTTGACCGGTCGGACGAGGTAACCTGGCTGGTGGATCGATTGGCCGAGTTGTCGGATCGTGTTGTGGCAAGTCGCGAGTTGTTGGCGGTGGTTCGCGGCGATTGGAGAGAGTTGGAGGCGGATCTGGATCGTTTGCGGGTGAAGCGAGTGGAGTGGCGAGCGAAGCGGGACGGTCTGGATGCCGAGGTGCAAGAGGCACGAGAGCGGTTGGAGATGCTTGAGGGTGAGGAGATTTCGGTTGTTCGAACGCTGGAGGAACTGGTCAGGTCCTCGAAGCGGCCGGTGGTTGAGATTCGTCATCGGTTGACTCCGGTTGGCCGCGAGGTGCGGGGAGTCGAGCACCATTTTCATGTCCGCAAGGGCCGAGTCGCCAGGATTCCTCTCGAGAGTCTCAAGCAACGGGTCCACGACCAGATGTCGCGTCATGGTCGTGCGATGTCACGGTTCCCTCGGCACGAGGGCCAGGTTGGTCCGGTCGACGGTTTCGTAATGGAGTACATCGTCGAGCGGCGTCCGGCTCGATTGGTCGACGAGTTGCGGCATGGGCGGGGGATGGTCCGGATTGCGGTGACACGTTGGACGATCCGTCCCGAGCCGGATCTCGAGTCCGAGTCGATCGAGTCGGCGTTGTCGAGCCAATCGAGGTACCAGACTGTGTTGCGTTCGAGCGATCCGGGGACGTCGCTGACGTACTGGGTGTACCCGGACAGTTTTACTGAGATGCGTCGCCTGCAGTCGGCGGCTCATCGGGCTGGTTTCCCGGTGGCCGCTCGGCCGTTGCCTAACGGCATCACGATTTCGGGATCTCCCGACGGTACGCGTTCTCAATCTCAGTAGCCAATGCCGGCCGGGTGCTGGTCTGGCAGTGAAGCTACTGGCCTGCCGGCTTCGTCTTGGGCAGGGCTTTGGGCAGGGCTTTGGGAGGTTGACTGCGGAGTTGTAGGATTTGATTGGGCAGCAGTGGTCCTCCGTTGGCGGCTTTGACGATCAACTGGACGCCGGGCAGGACTCGGGCTTGTTTGTCCTGCCCGCTGGTGATGGGGATCGTGAAGGCTGTTTCGCCGGTGGGTACGGTAATTCGGTTTCCCTGGAAGCCTGTCAGTTGTTTGTCGATGGTGATTTCCAGTTCAACGGCCCCATGAAAGCCCGGTGTCCGAGTCAGTGTGCCTCGGACCTGATTGACAGAGTTGTTGGCCAATGTGGTGGTTTTGGGGTCGAGCGTGACGGTGACGGCATTTTTGACCGGGAGGCGGAACGGCCGGGAGTGGATGAATCCCTGGACGGCGGTTGCGTACCCGTGAGCGAGCAGGCCACCCTGGAGGACGAATTCGATGGACTTGGCGGGCACATCGACGGGCACAGCGAGAGTGATCGACGCGGGGGCTCCGTCGACGATCACTGCCTGGCTGGGCAGGACGGTGACGATGGGTCGATTTCCCTTGCCGCGGTTCTTGGCGTCGATGGGGCGTGGTGGTTCGTTTGAGATCGAGGCAATCCGGGCGGCCTGTCCGGTTCGTGAGTTGGGTCGTTGTCCACGGGCGACGACGGTGATGTGTGCGGGCAGGCCTCGATAGAGTGCGACAGGAGTGGATACGACGGACAGGGTGGCACCGCTGGGTTGTGTGAGTCCGACGGGCAGCAGGTCCTCGTGGCCCGGGATGACCTGCTGGGCCACACGAGCGTTTCGTCTCAACTCGGGCTGGATCCCGGTCGATTCTCCTACGAGACTGAGCGACCGCAGCGACCGCAGTGCCCCTCCATCGCTGACGGCGTCATCGGCAGAATGACTACGGGTCACGGTAATGGTGACGATTCCCGCGATTCCTTTGGGGATGGTTGTCGGTTCGAGTCGGATGCGTGGATCGCCATCTGTGGTCAGTTGGATCGGTCCGTTGTATCCGGCTCGATTGACTTGCAGTCGAATCAGTCCGGTACCGATCCGTGGCAGGTTCAGTTGCGGGGTTAGCAGGCTGAGCGAGAAGTCGGGTCGGCCGATCGGGTTGACTGCGAGTCGATACAGGAAGTGCGAACCACCTCGGCGGTAGAGATCTCCGACGGTGACTTCGATGCGGGTGACCATGTCGGGGACAGTGACGTCCACCTGTGGGTCTCTGGAGCCAGCTCGATCTTGGCTGGTGGCGACGGTTTTTCCGGCGATTAGAACATTGAGTTCGGCATCGATGGGCGAGTCGATGGCTCGCCCCGAAACACTCAATCGCAGTTTCTGCCCCGGGCTGACATCCAGTAAGTGGCGATCGATTTCTCCGGGCTGTTCGAGTCGGCCGCTGATGGTCAGTGGGGCGGTGGCTGTGTCTTTGAACTTGGCATCGAGCACGGTTCCCGGCTTGTCGTTTTCGACGGCCTCGCGTCCTCGGGTGATTCGCAGCACCGGTGCGGGTCCGAGCAGGTTGGTATTTGGTGTGAGGTTGACGAGTGTTCCGGTTTGCAGGAGTGCTTTGCGGAGATCGACGGCGAGTGTTGTGCCGTGGTCCAATCCGGTGCCGACGGGTGTCACGCGAATTTCGCTCCCCGCGGCGGCGGCGGGTGGGAAGACTGTATCGACGAGTGTGAGGTCACCGATTTTGACTCGAAACGGGCTATTGCCTGGTGCCTTGTAGACGAGGTCATGGATTTCGATTGAGTAGATTCCCTCTTCGGGCACGGTGATTTCTACTCGGGTGTCACCCTTGAGCGTCACCTTCGACCATTCGATGGCCAAAGGTGTGCCGCGTGCGTTTCGGATTTCGATCACCGGTTCGCAGCGGGCTCCGAGTCGCCGGGCTTCGAGGTCGGCGACGAGTCTTTGCCCGGCCTTGGCTTGGACATAGCAGCGAGAGATTTCGGAGCCTGAGATCAGTCCCGAGACGGCGACGGGGAGTTGGGTGGCGTTTGCCCGGGTCACGTCGGCGACGAGTCGTTGTGGCAGGTGATCGACGGCGAAGGTCAGCGGATTGCTGAGTCCACCGGCAGTAGCGATCCGCACGGGGAACAATCCGGCCCGAGCATCCTTGGCGAGCGTGATGTCGAGAGTCAATCGATTTGCGTTGGAGCCATCGACAGTCTTGGCCAGGTCCCATTGGAACGGAGCCATCAGTTGGGGATCGGGTCCGAGATTTTTCCCGGTGAGCACCAGTCGGGTGGTCTGTCCGATCTGGAGTCCTCGGAGCGAAACGGTTTCGAGTTGTGGTGCTGCTGGCAGTTCGGCAGCCGGTTGCCTGTCATGGTCGAAGCGGTGTTGGGCGTTCGGGCCGGCGACTTCAACAAACAGTCTGGCCGCCTCGCTGGCAGTGAGCGCTCGATCGAAGAGTTGAAACTCGTCAAGGACTCCACTGAAGTGTTCGATGGAGGGAGTGCTGGCGCCCAGGCACAGTGGAGCGGAGTTTTGGAGGGCGGTCGTCTTCAGGTCAAGTAGCCAGATGTCGTCTCCGTCGGCCAGGTCGCGGTCGAGTTGTCCGGTTCGAGTTGCAGGTTTCCCGTTGACGAACAGTCGGACCAGCAGATCGTCGGCGTCGGTGTCCTTGTCGGATCCGGGGGCATCTCCGACTTGCAGCGTGGCGACCAGGTGGATCCGACGACGGGTTCCCAGCACATCGGCGACGCTGTAATGGATCAGTCGAAATCCGCTACCGTCGTTGACATAGAGCTGCAGCAGTTTGCTTTTGGGGTTGAAGTTGAGCCCATAATTGGAATGTCCGGTCTTATCGTCCGAGCGTTTGGCGAAGAGTCCGTGGGTGGCGGCGTCGGTGGGTCCGTGGAAATTGACCAGCAGCATGGCGATCGACACGGCGTTGCCGCGTGAGACATCCGGGGAACTGGGGATCTGGATCAGCTGTTTCCGAGCGGCTTCGAGCAGGACGGCTCGACCACGTCCGTTACCTGGGAACGGGCTGGGCACACGGCGGGCTCCTTGGAGGAGTCGTGCCGAGTTGTCGGCTCGGCCAGCCGAGGCGGTGTCGACGGCCGGGCCTGTCTTTTCATCGAAGTCGAGGTCGACGACGGCGGTGGCACGGATTGAGTCGGTTGGGGTCGGGGCTGCGAGCAAGTTGGATACGAGCAAGTTGGATACGAGCAATCCGGAGATGAGCAATCCGGAGAGCGGGCGAGCGGGGCAGGGGCGAGGCATCGGGTAACCTATTTGTGGGGCGTTTCGAGTCGCTGGCTGGCATCGTAGACGTAAGCAGAGGCGAATTCTTCGACGTGTTGGTGGTTGGAGTCGTTGATGCAGTTGGTTGTCTAGTAGAGCAGCGTGGCCAGGCGTCGTCTGGTTGCGCTAACCAATTCGGGGTCGGCCGTTGGCATGCCAAAGAATGTGACGAGGGCATCGCGAGCCTGTTGTCCCACTGCGTCTCGATCTCGCGAGACGATCCCCAGGCAGACTTCAAACGCCTCGTCAAACTGCCGTTCGGCCGCGAGGGCTTCGGCCAGTTTCAGTTGTACGGTTTCATCATCGGGCGTCAGGTCGGCGGTTTTCCTGGCTTCGGCCACGCCACCGGATTCGCTGGCGGAGCTGGTGATTTCGAGTTGGTCCTTCAGCGCCTGAGCCTCGGGTTCCAGAAAGCCTCGTTCCTCGAGTTCTTCGACCAGGCCGGTGGCCGTGTTGATGTCGTCGAGGGTAATCGCCACCCGTGCCAATCGGATTTTCAGCTGAGGGTCATCCGGTTCCAGCAGCAGGGCTTCGCGGTATTTCTCTGCTGCTTGTGCCGGTTGAGTTGTTTCGAGTGAGTCGCCCTGAGCGAACAGGGTTGAGGCTTCGGAGGGCACGAAACGGGCGAGCCATTCCTGAAGTTGTTCCTCGGTCAGCACACCGGGTGCACTGTCGAGGGGTTGGCCACCGCTGAAGGCGACCAGCAGAGGGATCGATTCGACGCCGAGGGCCTGGGCGATTTCCTGGCAATCGTCGATGTTGACCTTCACCAGGTGCCATCGCCCGTCGGCTTCGACGACCAGTTTTTCGAGCAGCGGTGCCAGTTGACGGCAGGGGTCGCACCAGGGGGCCCAGAAGTCGATCACGACCGGGACATCCTGCGAGCGGAGCACCACGTCCTGTTCGAAAGTCTCGGTCGTCGTGTCGTGGATGTATGGCGAGAGTCGGCCTCCATCGTTTTCGGAGGCGGGCGAGGTCTTGCTGGAGGATTCGGGTGAGGGCGATTCGGTCATCGGTATGTGTCCGGAGGAAAAGAGCGGTGGGCTGCGGTGGGCTGCGGTGGGCTGCGGTGGGGCGAGATCAATCCCACCACCAGGGGTGAGTATCGGGTCGAGTGG
>CAVOEV010000298.1:0-5393 GCA_963694825.1 Planctomycetota bacterium | reverse complement strand
CAGAACCCGGCCCGGGTCCGGCAGGCTAACAGCGTGTTGCATTTCGTTCAATTCGAGGCATTAGGTGCTCCGGTCCGAGTCGGTTCGGTGGTGCAGGATCTGGAGGCTCGAGCCAACCGCCTGGTCTATCGTGCCGATGGTGGCACGATGGAATTGCAGGGTGAAGTGTCTGCTGTTTGGAAGCGTGGACGGTTGGTCTGCGATCAAGTTGTATTGTCGCGTGGTGCGGATGGTCGGATCGATCGAGCGAATTGTCGTGGAGCGGGGACGATGACGTGGCAGCAGCCAGGGCCACGGCCTGTGCCGTTCATGGCAAGTTGGTCTGGGCGGATGACGTTTACACCCGATCCGGGCAGCAGTCTGGACCTTGTGGTTCTCGAAGGAAAGCCATTGGTTCGTTACGGAGTCGGGTCGGCGTTGACGGCCGAGTCGATCCGTATCTGGTTGAATCGCGACCGGGATCGAATTGATGCGGGGCGGGCGGTCAGTCTGTCGACTTCTGCCCGGATCACTCGGCTGATCGCTCGGGACCAGGTCGGGGTGATCATGCCAGGTGCGTATGTTGGCACGGGGTTGTTGGACGTAAGCTTCGAACCGTTGCCGGTCAGTAAGGTGGTCGGTGCCAGTGCGACTCGGCCTGCCGAGACCTTGATTCCAGCCGGTGAGAAGGCCAAGGAATCGGATTCGCCGGTGAATCCGGCGGTCGTATCGTCGAAGTCGATTCGTGGTCGTGTGGGAATGCCGACGGGTGGTGGTGACTGGGTTTTGCGTGAGGTTGTGATCGAGGGTGGAGTGCGTCTGGTTCGCGAGTCTTCCTCGGGCGACGATCCGGTCCAGATGGATGGTGAGCGGATTCGGATCACGGAGGCGTCTGGTGGTGGTCAGGGTGTGACGATCGTGGGTCGTCCGGCGGTGTTGAAATCGGGTGACGGCAAGTTGAGCGGGCCGGCGATCCGATTGGACAATTCCAGCGGTCGCGGGTCGGTCGAGGGAAGTGGTTCGCTGTCGATGCCTGCCGAGCAATTGTTGTCAGGAGATCCAGCACCTCGGGGGACTCGACTGGAAGTGCGTTGGGAGGAGCGTCTGGTGCTGGATGGAGCAAAGTTTTCGTTTCTGGGCGACGTGAAGTCCGAGTTGGGTGACAGCCGGGTCGATTGTGAGCAGTTAGATGTGACCTTGAGTCGGGCTCCGGATCTTTCGATCAAGGGTCGCGGAGGCCGCGACCTGGAGTTGAAAACTCTGATGTTCCGGCACTCGGTTCACCTGACGAGGTACACATTTGATCCGGCCGGTGATGGTGTCGACCAGACGTCGGCGTCATCGCGAGCGAAGGGTCCGCGTCTTTCGGAGATCCTGAAGGCTCGTCTGGCGAACCTGCAGGTGGACCTGTCCACTCGTGACACGAAGGCCTTGGGGCCGGGGTGGATCCAGTTCTGGCAGCGGGGCCAACGTAGGCCCGTGCCGTTGGCTCCGACCGTGTTGGCTCGAGCCAACCTGCCTCTGGAACTTGATGCTGCCGATTGGCAGTACCTGCGGGTCGATTTTTCCAGGTCGTCGGAGGGCAACATGGATCGCGGTTTTGCCACGTTCGATGATCAGGTTCAGGTTGTGACCGGACATGTCTCGCGGCCTGGCGACGTGATTGACCCGGATCGACTGGGCCGAGACGCTGGCTGGTTGCAGTGCAATTCTCTGCAGGTGACTCGCGAGGCGGTGCCTGGCCAAGAGGCGAATGCCGGCATGGATGGAGTGATTCCGGTATCCGGTTCACCGACCAGTCCGTCAAGTCGACCTCGTCGATTGACTCGAGGATCACTCACTCTGCAGGCTCGCGGTGATGCGACCGGTGCCGGTCGACTGTCGTCTCAGTCGTGGTTTGCTCGAGCCGAGACGATCAGTTTCAACGAGTCGTCGGGTCGTGTGGTGATGAGTTCAGCGGGTCAGCAGAAGGCGACTTTGTGGCGGCGCAACAGTGAGAACGGCCCGTATTCGCGTGTGGATGCTCGTCGGTTGTTGATGAGTTTGAAGACGGGCGAGGTAGTTTTGGATCGTGCGTCAACGACGCGATTTGTGCCCGAGGGTGGCTAGAGGCTTTTGTGGACCTGTTGCAGGCGTTGTGTGACGAAGTCGATGACGTGTTTTGCGGCGATGTTGAAGTAGTCCCAGCAGTGTCCGAGTTGGTGAGCTTCGAACAGTGTGGTGACGGGGATCCCTGAGGAGTGCAGTTTGCTGGTCAGCCGCTGGACTCCATCGAACCACTCGTGGTCGTCGCTGTCGCAGCACAGCATTTGGTGGACGGGCCAGTTGAGTGGGTTGATGTGGAGTGGGACGGTGTGCTGGCGAGCATCTTCGGGGCTGTTGTACCAGTCGTCGAGTGGCAGGCCGAGTCCGTGCAGTTTGTGGAAGTCGACGGTCGGAGCGACGGCGGCCACGACGGGATAATCGCGTGCGTGGCGGTAGGCGAGTCCGAGAGCGGCCTGTGCCCCGAGACTGACTCCGGAAAGGGCCAGGCCCGCGGGCCTGGTGTCCCATTCGGTTTTCAGCCAATCGGCCACGACCTGATGCAGCCATTCGAGTGGTGTGCGGTCGGCGATCGGGTCTGAGTCGTCCAGCCACCAGCCGCTGCCGGCAACCGGACAGGCGGCTCGCAGCCCGGCACGTTCGAGTGCATGGGTCCAGGTGGTGTTGTTGTTGAGTGTGGTGCCCGAGTGGCCTGGGAGAAACAGCAGGCCGATTGACGGTGCGGCCGTCGATGGCTCGAACAACTCGATCGCACCGCCGGGGATTTCGCGGCGACTCCAGGACATGGCGGTGGGGTCTCGGTGTGAGTTGAGGCGGGAGTCGGGTTGGATTGTAGCGAGTTGGTAGTCGGTGGTGGTGGTGGTTAGGATGTGCGGGATTGAGGGGAGTGGATTGTTGTGAAGGTATTGATTGAGGCGGAGGAGATCCGCGAGGCGGTCGAGGTGTTGGGGCAGCGGTTGGCCACCGATTATGCCGGCAAGACATTGACGGTTGTCGGCGTGCTGACGGGCAGCGTGATGTTGTTGGCCGACCTGGTCCGCGCGATGAATCTCCCGCTGAGGATTTCTCTGATCCGAGCGTCCAGTTATCGGGGGTCGGCGACGCGAGGGGGTGAGTTGGAGGTGGACGGGCAGTTGCTCGACGATATCGAGGGTCGGGACGTGTTGCTGGTCGACGACATCTTCGATTCCGGCCGCACGCTCGAGAGGTTACTCGAGACGATCGGTGAGCATCAACCTTTGAGTTTGCGGTCGGCGGTTTTGTTGTGGAAGACGGACCGGCAGGAGGTTGACGTGGAGCCCGATTACCACTGCTTTCGGATTCCTGATGTCTTTGTCGTCGGCTACGGGCTCGATTACAACGGCGAGTACCGTTACCTGCCACATATCGCCGGGCTGGATGATTCGGACCTGAATCTCGACAGTCAGAGTGGATCGGGGTGAGACTCGGTCGCAGAGTGAGACGGGAAGTCAATTCGACGAAAGTGGCGCTGGCAGGGGGTCGGGCACTTTACCATCGTGGCGCGAGCGATCTAGAATCCCGCCGTGGGATATGTTCCGACAAGTCCTCGAAGCGAAGTTCAACAGACAAACGACATACGGAGACACCCTGATGCAAGGCAATGCCGCGGTCATCGATGCACTCAACGGTGGCCTGACCATCGAATTGACGGCGATCAACCAGTACTTCGTTCAGTCGAAGATGTGTCAGAACTGGGGGTTTCTGCGGCTGGGGGCGAAGCATTTCGAGGAATCGATCGGCGAGATGAAGCACGCCGAGATGTTGATCGATCGGATCATTTTTCTGGAGGGGACTCCGGAGATTTCCCGATACGACGTGATTCGAGTCGGCAACGACGTGAAGGAGCAGTTCGAGAATGACCTGGCGTTGGAGGTTGGCGGCGTGAACGCCTACAACGACGCGATCACGTTGTGTCTGGAGCACAACGATGGTGGGAGTCGGGAGTTGTTGGAGCGAATCCTGGTCGAATCCGAAGAGCACGTTGACTGGCTTGAGGCTCAACTCGAAATGATCAAGACGCTTGGGATCGAGAACTACCTGGTGACTCAGGTGGGCGAAGAGAAAGCGGCCGACTAGTACGTATTGGCGGCTAGCTTGTCGCTGACGAGATCGCCGGTTCATCGAGCAGGCGTCGGATCACCGGATGGCAGCAGGTGCAGCCGGTCCCGGCGCGGGTTTCGACCATCACGGCTCGCAGCGTTTCCACGTCACCCGTCTCGCTGGCCAACCGGATGTCACCGGCCGTGACATTCAGGCAATGGCAAACCACTCGGTCGTCGCCCAACTCCGGGAGAACCGGCAGTTGGTGCGTCGTCGATCGTTTTGTGGGTGCGAGGGCGGTGGCCATGATGTCGATTGAGAGCGTCCGGAGGCCGTTTTTAGTTGAGATCCAGTCTCAACTCCATTGAGTTTACGAAGTGATCGGGTCGTGTCAAGCGAGTCCCTTGGTGCGTGGTGGTGTGATCTTGGCATGTTGACAGTAAAAAACCGCGGTTCTAAGATGGAAATGCGGGCCCATCTTCTTCTTCTCTCACATCCCCATAGGCGGCTGAGATGGACAGGTCGGACGACCGACGGGCGAGTCTGCGCGTTGACTTATGTAGTTTTCGGCTGCTGCTTGTTTGTGGTGTATCGAGTGTGTTGTTGTGTGCGGCGGTGGCTTCGCCCTGCCGAGCGGCTCATCCTGACGACCCACCGATCAAGGCTGCGATTGACAAGGGTGTGTCGTACCTGAGGTCGAAGGCGGCGAACCAGTATGGTGGTTACAACGCGTTGTGTGTTTACGCGATGCTCAAGGCGAAGGTGAAGGCGAGCGATCCAGCGATCGCGGTCGTATTGGGTAAGATCATCCGCAAGGTGTCGGCATCGGGTGAGTACAAGCCACCCGAGCACTTCGTGTACGAAGCGGGTGTCGATTTGATGGCTCTCGAGGCGGCTGATGCCGAGAAGTACCGGAGCCAGATCGAGGCGATCGTGGCGTACTTGCTCAAGGAGCAGTTGCCTAATGGCAGTTGGGACTATCCGGCCAAGAACAACAACGGCGACACGTCGATCACTCAGTACGCCGTACTCGGTTTGTGGGCTGCGGATCGAGCGGGCGTGAAGGTCCCGATGGACGCCTGGAACCGGGCCGCCAACTGGTACGTGAAGACTCAGCTCAAGGGTGATGGTGGTGGAGCGTTTGCTTATCATCCGGCGGCGAGTGTCGCTGGTGACTTGGACCGGAAGCCCAGTCACAGCATGACGGCAGCTGGAGCGGGCAGCCTGATGGTGACTCGATTGTTCTTGCATCCCAACGCCAAGGGGTTGGGCAGCCAGGCCAAGAAGAAGGCGGCTCAGGCGAAGGCTTC
>CAVOEV010000297.1:0-5421 GCA_963694825.1 Planctomycetota bacterium | reverse complement strand
GCCTTGAGCGGGGAGTGACGTGTCGATCACCAAGAACCGTACTCGCCAGACTGACTGGCCTACAGACACCGTGGCGGATTCCACAATTGCGACCTCGGCCAACACCAGAGATCCCATATCTCCGGATTGATGAGAATTCGGACGCTCTTGCCGATGCGACAAAACGCGTGACGGCCTTGACCGGACCCGCAGGCGGATGGTACCGAGACAACTGTGATAACCACTCGGACATGCCCTGATTCCAACCAACCCGTCTATCCGGCTCCAAGCGTCTCACCGGGGTCGACGGTGGGACGACGCGAGTTGCTGCGGGCCAGCCTTGGCGGATTGACGCTGCCGGCACTGCTATCGTCCCGGGCCGTCGCCGGCAATTCGCCTGCCGGCGATCGCAAGGCAGTGATCCTGATCTGGCTACAGGGTGGAGCCAGTCACCTGGAGACCTACGACCCCAAGCCACTCTCGGGGTCGGACTACCGGGGCCCCTACGACCCCATTTCCACCCGCGTTCCCGGTATGGACATCTGCGAACTGCTCCCCCACCACGCAAGGGTGGCCGAGAAGTTCAGCCTGCTGAGATCGATGGTGCACACGGGATTCTGCCACCAGCAGGGCACTCAGCAACTGCTCACCGGACACCCGGTCCGTGTTCTCAAGCAAAAACCCGATCACCCCGACCTGTTCTCGATCACCCACCAGCTGAGACAGAGGCCGCAAGGCGGCCTACCCAACTACGTCGGCATCAACCCGGTGCCCTACGCCGGCGCGGCCTACCTGGGGCCGGCCTACGAGCCGTTCGCCGTCACCGGAGACCCCAACAGCGGCAATTTTCAGATTCCCAACATCGGGCTCACTGACAAGAACAAGCTGTCCCGCATCCGGGAACGCATCGGGCTGCGACGGAGCCTTGATCGGCTCAGCCGCGACGCCGACCAGTACCATCGCATGAAGGCTCTCGATGAATTCGAAACCCAGGCACTGGACGTGCTGACCGGTCCAGCCGCCAAACGGGCCTTCGACATCAACAGCGAAGCGACCGCCACGCGAGATCGTTACGGCCGCAACCGTTGGGGCCAGCAGGCGCTGTTGGCCAGGCGACTGGTTGAATCGGGAGTCGACCTGGTCACGACAACCTTCAACGGATCACTGTGTGGACGCGTCGGCAACTGGGACGACCACGCAGTCAACCACAATGTCTTCGAGGGACTCAAGCACCGCTGCCCGTTCTACGACCAGGCCGTTGCCGCCCTGATTGAGGACATCTTCGAACGTGGACTCGATCAACGCGTGATGGTGGTCGTGACCGGAGAATTCGGGCGCACGCCCAGGATCTCGTACAAGGCCAGCACCGGCAAGGGTGTCGCCAGTGCCCCCAAGGGGACCGTGCAGCCCGGTCGGGACCACTGGCCACGCGCCACCTCGATCCTCTTCGCCGGCGGTGGCATCCCCGCCGGTGAGGTGATCGGATCAACCGACGGCCGTGGCGAAGATGGCAAGGACCGGGTTGTCGGTCGAGACGATTTCCTGGCCACGATCTACCACCACCTGGGGGTCGACGCCGACCACCTGGCACTGGCCGACTTTGCCGGGCGACCCATCCCCGTGCTCCGTAACGGCACACCGATCCGCGAACTGACCGCCCGCGGCTAAGCCGCGGCCCGGCGAGCTTCCCAAAGCAGCGGCATCATTCATTCGCCGGACTTGTTCCAGACACTGCGACGGTCATGCAAGACAGAATGGGCCACTCACTTTCCTCAGAATGCCGTTTCGAGGTGGCTGGGACACTCGATGCAGGTGTCTGAACGGCATTATCTCTCAGTCACCGATGATCACTTCAACAAAGCGCTGCAAAAAGCACTGCAGCAACTCACCGTTTTGCCTCGCACGGGGTCGCAAAGCGAATTCGCTCTCAACACCCAAACCCCTGTTTTGCAACGGGATGCGGCGGATTGCGAGATGGTGCCAGAACGGCAAGCTCCCCGAGTAGGACTTGAACAATCAGAGAATTCCCCGAGACGTGTGCAAGTTTCGGAAACAGACGCTGCAAAAAGCGCTGCAGTTGGTGACGAATATGCCCCAGACGACCCCGAGTTGGCCCAGGTGATCGAGGCCTGGCACTCGCTGCCACCGGACACCCGCACGGCGATCCGGGCCATCGTCGCGGCCGCTCAGGGGCGGTAACCGCCAGATCCGAACCACGGCCACTCCCCTCGCTCGCTGCGTGACTCCGGTTATCGCGTGGTCGTGCGAAGGCTGTGGGCTACTTGGACGTGTCCAGCGGGGAGATGTCCCAGACCTTCACCATCTTGTCAGAACTGCTGCTGACGATCCGCTTCCCGTCGGAGCTGAAACTCACGCTAGTGACAGAATCTGAGTGTCCCTCGAGTGTGAGCGTCTCCTGGCCACCACACCCAGTGATCCCAACCAACAACACCGCCAGCAGAACGCGCATCACATCTCCACAGGCTCGGACACGGTGCCCTAGTCTCCCCACCCCAGCCCCGGCGTTCAACCCACCAGGTGAGAGGGCACGGACCCTGACTGCCTGCGGCAGTCTCGCGTGTGAAGCGTAGCCCTCTACGAGGTGGCCAGTTGGATTTGTGACACCGCCTTGTCGGTCGCGTTGTTGTCGTGACCAACTTTGTCCCGTCGCGATCAGAGATCTGCCAGCCGGCGATCGCTATCGCCGAACTGAGGCAGGGCCACTCCCATGCGGTCCATCAGCGAGAGATAGAGACTACAGGCTCGTCGGTCCTTCACCGGACGGTCCCTGTAATCGAGCAGCCTTCCGGGAGTCACCGAGCCACCGCCACCTCCGGCCAGCACCATCGGCATGCGATCGGCCTGGTGCTTGTCGCCGTCGAACAGATTCGAGCAGAACAGCAGCAAAGAGCTGTCCAGCAGCGTCTGATCACCCTCATCAATTTCCTTGAGACGCCGCAGCAGGTAGGCGAACTGAGCAACATGAAATTGGTTGGTCTTGAGGTACATGGCCTCCCGCGCAGGATCCCGTCCATTATGTGTCAGGTCCAGGTGCAGACTCCCTTGCACCCCCTCCAGGAAGCCGAAATTCATTTGCGACAGGTCGTTGTTCAACATGCAGGTGGCGATCCGTGTCCGATCCATGCGAAACGCCAGGACGATCAGATCCAGGATCAAACGCATATGGTCTGGCACGTTCTGGGGAATCTCGTCGGCGGGACGCGGCATATCCGCTTTCGCCAACGTCGGCCGCCAGCCTTCGAGCCGCTCTTCGTTCGCCGCGCGGTCAATCCGCCGCTCGATGTCGCGAATGGACTCCAGGTACTCGTCCAATTTGACGCGGTCGCGGACCGCCAGCTGTGGGCGGAGAGATTTGGCATCTGCCAGGACCTGGTCGAGGATCGTCCGGTCGAGACCGGCTTGACGGCGGTTGCCGACGATCGCATCGAAGGCCCGCGACGGGTAGATTTCCTTGGTGGTGGGCCGCGTCGGCGAACTCCAGGAAATGCATGATCCATAGAGCATCGAGAGGCCGTCTTCCAACCTTAGTTCGGTTGGCTCGATACCGAGAACCAGACTGGGGAGAACCGTATGTTTCCCGATACGCTGCGCCAGGACTTGGTCCATGGTGCGGCCCACACGGAGGTCGTTCTGGTCCAGGCTGACCCAGGCTCCCGAGAGCAGGTTGGGCATGCGGCCCAGGTGGGCACTTGGATTGGCCACCGACTGGGCGTTGAACAATCCTTCCAGGACGCACAAGTCGTCGCGATAGGGGAGCAGGGGCTGCAGCACGGGTCCGAATTGCATACCGCCGGGCGAGGGTTTCGCCCACCAGTGTTCTGGCTCTACCCCGTTCGAAAAATAGACGCAGGCAAATCGTCGCGGAGGTTTGCCTGGGGTGTCGGAGACCCGTTTGCCGTAGGCGCTGCGTTGCGGGAGTGATGCGAGCCACGGCAAGGCCAAGGTGCCGCCGGCGGAGCGCAGGAACACGCGACGAGAGAGGGCTTCGGACCAGTGTGTGCGCGGAAGTTGCATGGCATCAGCGTGAAGCAGGAGCGGTACCCGCATGATAACGGAATTGGCGACTTGTCACGATAGATTCAGCCAGTTCGGCGAGCCCCGCGCCATCGGCCAGCAGAGTGACCATCTGTTCCAGCAGCGCGGTGTCGCCAATTGTCTCGGGTCGCCCCAGCGCGTATCCCAGCAACTTGGCAGCGAGCGTACGGTGGAACTGGGATTGTTTCGACCGGAGATAGCTGTGCAGCGCAGTGGCATCGGCGATGGAGGTGCCGTCGCGGAGTTTTCCGGCGGTTTCGATCGGTTTTCCATCACGATAGCGATCGCGCCAACGGCCCAGCGAGTCGTAGTTTTCCAAGGCAAAACCGAATGGGTCAATCCTCGCATGACAGTTGACACAAGCGACATCGCGACGGTGTGCTGCCAGGCGTTGACGGACAGATAGTCCGTCTACTGGTACGTCATCGGCAGCAATGGAACCTGCGTCAGCGGGCGGGGGGGGGACGGACTCACCCAGGACCTGCCGCAGTACCCAGTCACCGCGGCGGACGGGACTGGTTCGCAAAGGGGCGGAAGTCACCGTCAGCACGGCTCCCAGCCGGAGCAGTCCACCGCGGTGGAAGCGATGCATGTCGTCGAAGCGGCGCAGCAGTGTGGTACTGGCCCGTTGGGGACCGGCGTTAGTGGGTTTTGGGAAAGGCACACCGTAATGGGACGCCAGGGGACGATTGAGAAACGTGTAGTCGGCAAACAGCAGCTCGGCGGGAGGACGGTTTCCCCGGACGATGTGAGTGCACAGCGAGATGGCTTCCTGGTACATCGCTGACTGGATCGTCTCGCTCCATTCCGGAAAGCGACTTGTGTCGACACCTCGATACTGATCGAAACGGTAGAAGCCAAACCACTGGCCGAAGAATTCGGTGGCAAAACGGGTCGCCTTCGGATCCTTGAGCATGCGGCGGGCGTGGCGGACGAGGACCTTTGGGTGCTGGAGCCGTCGGCCGGCGGCATCCTCGCGGAGAGCATCATCGGGGAGAGACGACCAGAAGAGATAACTGAGCCGCGACGCCAATTCCCAGTCAGACAGAGGAGCGGAGGAAGGGTCGGCGGTGACGCGTTCTGCCCGATAGAGAAAAGCGGGAGAGACCAGGATCCGCGTCAGGAGTGACCTCACCGCGGCGGTGTGGTCAAAACGTTTTTGCGTTCGCAGAGACTCGTAAAAAGATCGCAGCCGCGTGGCCTCATTTTGAGTCAGCGGCCGACGCCAAGCTCGCGTGGCGAACTGAAGCACGTCCTTTAGATGGCCTTCGCGGGCCGATTGCAGAGCCCGGCGATCGGCCTGGTACTCAAGGTGGAGTGGGACGAGGTAACCACGGGCTTCATCAGGAAGCTGTTCAAGCCACTGTCGATTGAGATCTTTCATAC
>CAVOEV010000296.1:0-5433 GCA_963694825.1 Planctomycetota bacterium | reverse complement strand
AACCATTCGACTCGAAGTTCACCAACGTGTTGGCGAATACCTCAATAACCGCAAACGAAGTAGCCTCAACGAAATCGAACAGGAATTCGGCGCCACAGTCTCAATTGCTACACTCAAGGACTGCTCCCCCAATCACCTCAAAGCCACCTGCAAGGACCAGCACAGCAAGGATGTCCGGATTTCCTAGCCCCTTGCCTCGAAATCAAAAAAATGACACCCTACAATCAGCGATTCGCAATCGTATCGATCGCGCTCACTCAACCCCTACTCGCGCTGCGGAAACCCGGACATGTTTGCTGTCATTACCGACGGAAGTCACCAGTATCGTGTTTCGACCGGTGACGAACTGACTATCGACTACCGTAAGGACTCCGAACCCGGTCAGACGATCGAGTTCGACCGAGTGCTGCTGGCCAACGGGGGAGGACCCAGTGCGGTCGGACAACCGGTGATCGATGGGGCCACCGTCACCGCCGAAGTCGTCGAAACCGAAGTCAAAGGTCCCAAACTCGAAATCCAGAAGATCCGACGACGTAAAAATTCCAGACGACACACCGGACACCGACAAAAATATACTCAGATCAAAGTCACCGATATCAACGTGCCCGGCTTGGAAATCGTCGAAACTCCCGAAGAAGACGAACCAACACCTGAACCGGTCGCCGCTGAAGAAACCGCTGAAGAAACCGCTGAAGAAACCGCTGAAGAAACCGCTGAAGAAACCGCTGAAGAAACCGCTGAAGAAACCGCTGGCGAAACCGCTGGCGAAACCGCTGGCGAAACCGCTGGCGAAACCGCTGACGAAACCGACGACGAGTCGGCCGACGACGCGGACTCCGACGAATAGACGGCCCCCGGCTTGCGAATGACCTCATGACGGTCCGCTTCGATCTCGACGCCCTCCGACTCCAGTTCCCCGCCTTGGGTCGAACTGTCCATTCGCACCCCGCCGTGTTTCTCGACGGAGCCGCCGGCAGCCAGGTGCCCGAACGCGTCGCGGTCGCCGTGGCCGACTACCTGCGACACACCAACGCCAACCACGGTGGCCCGTTTGCGACCAGCGTCGAAAGCGACGCGGTCCTCGATCAGGCTCACCACGCCGCAGCCGACTTCCTGGGAACCTCAGACCCCGACACCGTCGCATTCGGCGCCAACATGACCACGCTGACCCTGGCCGTCTCGCGAGCACTGGCCAGGACCTGGAATCCCGGCGACCGGATCCTCGTTTCTCAACTCGACCACGACGCCAACGTCACGCCCTGGACACTGGCTGCACAAGACGCCCGAGTCATCGTCGATCACGCGGCGATCGACTCACACACCGCCTCGCTCGATCTCGATCACCTGATCAGCCAACTCACACCCTCGACCCGCCTGGTCGCCATCACCGCCGCCTCGAACCTCTCGGGCTCCATCAACCCCATCCCCGAAATCGTCCAGGCCGCTCATCGCGTCGGAGCCCTGGTCTTCGTCGACGCCGTCCATCTGGCACCTCACCGACTGCTGGATGTCGTCGACTGGGACTGCGATCTACTGGTCTGTTCGGCCTACAAGTTCTTCGGACCCCACGTCGGCCTGTTCTGGGGACGCCGCCAACTGCTCGAATCGATCGACGCCTACAAGCTCAGACCCGCCACAAACCAACTGCCCGGAAAATGGATGACCGGGACAGCCAACCACGAAGGCATCGCCGGAGTCAGCGCCGCAATCGAATACCTGGCCGACCTCGGTCGTGAGGTCGACCCACAGGTCCACTCGCGAAGACTTGCACTGGTCCGAGCCTTTGAAGCCATCGAGGAACACGAACAAGAACTCAGCTTGAAACTCCTCGACGGACTCTTGGGCCTCGATGGCATCACGATCCATGGGATCACCAACCCGGACCACATCGACCAGCGAGTCGCAACCTACTCGATCACTCACCACACTCTCTCTCCCACCGATCTGGCCACCAGCCTCGCCGGGCAGGGCATCTTCACCTGGCCCGGCAACCACTACGCCCTGCCAGCAACCGAAGCCTTGGGACTCGAACCCGACGGCACGCTGAGAATTAGTGCCCTGCACTACAACACGCTCGAAGAAATCGACCGCACCATCGATGCACTCGAAAACCTGACGTCGTTCACTTCAACGTCTCCAGAAACGCCAGCAGATCCCTCAGTTCGCTGATCGCCAACCGATCGATCAGCTTTTCGGGCATCATGGACGTCCTGCGAGGCATTCTCAATTCGACCTCAGTGTTGGGCAGGTTGGTCTGCTTTCCTGCCGAATCCTCGATCGTCAGCCGATCACGGTTTTCATAGACGATCACCCCTTCAAGCACCCGGCCGTCGACCGTCACCAGGGTCCACGACGTGAATTGCGGAGCCACCTCGCGGCTGGGCAGCAGGATCGATTCGAGCAATCCGCGTCGATTTTTTGACCGAGCGATCAGCGACAGGTCCGGCCCCACACGACGGCCTCGTCCATTGACCATGTGACACCGAGCACACTGGGGCCCGGCGCTGTGAAAAAACAACCGCCGCCCTGCCTCGGGACTACCTCCGCTTCCGAGAACCGCCGCCCAACCCGCAACCGACGTCGGCCTGCTGCCCGCAATCCGCTTCAACGACACCGGCACCGGCCGACCAGCCGTCTTCAGCGACGTGGCCAGCCAATCCAGCATGTCGTTGTGACCGGCAGCCGACGGCCGGCGGCGATCCGCCTTGGCCGACACCGTCTCGAACACCTTCGCCACACTCAATAACAACTTGTGACTCTCTGCATCCGAACCCAAAGACCCCTTCAAGGACCTCAACGACTCCGACTTCAGAACCGCCGCCTCGCCACTCGCAAACCACCCACGCAATGCCTCGGCCACCTCAGGTCGACTCGCATGACGGCCCAACCCGGCCATCGCATCGGCTCGCACCTCCAGCCGACGCCTTCCGTCACCGGCCACCTGCAACAGCAATTCTCGAGAAAACTCGTGTGACGACAAACCCAGCATGCGAACTGTCTCGGACACCAACCGCTCGTTTCTCGACGCCAACAACTCGGCTATCAGCTTACGATCCAGGTCCTTCGACGACGGGTCGATCAGTTGCAATGCCAGCGACCGAACCGCGGCCGATCGACCAGCATCCTTCAACAATGGCATCGCCAGGTCGGCCGGAGGCGTCTTGTCGATTGCCTTGGGGTCGCCGCCATCGAGCATGTCGAGTGCCGCGAGAGTGGTGTGGAACAGGTCGGCGGTGATGTCGGGGTCGTCGAGGATCGCAGCAACCTCAGGCCTCAGGTCCTTGTGACCCGATTCGGCAACCCACTGCACGACCAGCCGCCTGGCGACTCCAGACACCTCGTCGTCATCGAGCATCCTGCGGATCAACGTCGGGCTGTTGAACCGCTTGAGCAAGGCCAACACCAGCAGAGTGCGAATCGTCTCCTGGCGACGTGGATCTTTGGCCGAACTGTCCAATCCCTGCCCAACCGCCCGCAGTAGCTCGGTTCCGCTGACATCCTTGTGCAACGTCCTGCCCAGCACCGCAGCCAGTAGAAACGGATCGTCAGGGGTCAGCAACAGGATCGCCTGTTCCAGTCTCAGCAACGGCATCGCCGCAGCCGCCCAGCGAGCTCGGTGTCCCCGAGTCGCACTCGGTACGTCCAGCGGATCGGGAACCCACAGCATCGCCGCCACTCTCTCGTCCTCCAGGAAGTTCCGCCTCCTGGAATCGAACGGGAACTGAGGCGACCCGATCAGGCGGATCGCCGCAATCTCGACCTCGTCCGAACCACCCGCCAATCGAACCCGCTTCTCGCTCGGTCTCAGAAACCCGAAATCCTCGTCCTCGACAGCGACGCCTGCCATCGCCCACAAAACTTCGATCCGCGTCCGAGAACTCTGGCGGCCATCGGCAATCAGTCGCTTCAAACTTCTCCGACCCGCAGCCGTCCCGGCCAAAGCCCGCGCGGCGGCTCGACGCAGCTCGATTCGTGACGACCCGACATGGACCTCCAATCGCTCGATTGCCGACTTCGCATTCACATTCGCAACATCCACCGGCGTCGCAGCCGACTTGCCGTCGACTGGCTTGCGGCGAATCCGCCACACCCGGCCGCGGCCATGCACCTTGTAGTCCCTCAACACCCAGTCGCTGCAATACAGGCTGCCGTCAGGCGCTACGGCCAGACCAACCGGTCGGAAATTGACTCCGCCCTGGATCAATGGCTCGGCTACGGATTCGAACGACGCACCACGCTCGATCAACCGGAACCGGTCGATCCGATGGTCGCCCCAACTGGTCACCAAAAGGTCCCCAATGTACTCACTCGGTAAACCACTCGATTCGTAAGCGACGATTCCCGATGGAGCCTCACCCGTCCCGGCCAACATCGGCAACGTTCCGGGAATCTCGCCGTTCCAACTCGTGAACGGATGAAACCCCTTGCGACCGTTCCGGTAACGATAGCCATAGTCGCCCCCCTCGATGATGTGCATCAACCGGCACGGAGGCAGGCTGTCGGGATCGTTGTCGACACAGAACAGGCGACCGAAGGCGTCGATGCAATTGGCATGAGGATTCCAGAACCCGGTGGCGACATGTTGAAGCTGCGACCCATCGACCCGGCAACGGAACAGGTTGCCTCCCTCGCCGCCTCCACTCAAAGTCTTCTTGTCGCTGCCAATCAACTTGTAACTGGCACCAAGATTCTCACCCAAACCGATGTACATGTGGCCCATGGCGTCGAAGGCAAAACCGGCCAGGCCGTTGTGAGGATAGTCGCCCTTGGTGTCCAAACGGAGGATCTGCAGACGACGGTCCGCCACCAGGTCGCCGTCGTCGTCCCACAAAGCGACCACCTCCTTGCGAGTCGCCACCAACACCGTGTCCGGGCGAGATGGATCGCTCGATGTCCGCACCGCAACACTCATCGCGTGCACGAACCCGTCGGCAAACACGATCGGCTTGTCCGAACTGCCATCACCGTCGAGATCCCGAAGCACCATCAGCCGGTCACTCGGATGCCGGTCGTAATCCTCCGGAGGAAAATGCGTGTTGCTCTCGATGACAAACACACGCCCTGCATGGTCGACGTCCAGACCGGTTGGAGTCACCAGATCCGGATCCGCAGCAAACAACTCGATCACCACCCCCGGATCACGACTCACCGGATATTTCTCGGCCACCTCGGCCGCCTGCGACGGGACGTTCCCAAACAGGCTGGCCCACGACACGATGGCCGGCAACAGGACGTAGAGCACAAGTGGTTTCACGATGAATGTCTCCGGACAGGTCGAAGGGACCGGTCGCCATGACGCTCCGGACCCGGACACTACGGTAACCCGTTCGTGCCGGCCAAGGCAATTGCGGCGGCGACTGGGTGCCTGTCCCTGGCGATCCCGGTCGGCCGCACCTGTGCCATGGTCAATTGGAAGCTGGCTTCGCTGGAGCT
>CAVOEV010000295.1:0-5445 GCA_963694825.1 Planctomycetota bacterium | reverse complement strand
CGGATCAGGTCTTGTCGTCCCGGCAGTGCGAGTTCCATGTTCTGTCGGACATCGAGTCCATCGAAGACAGTGGGTGTTTGGAACTTGCGTCCGACTCCTCGACGTGCGATGCCGACTTCCGAGATGCGGGTGATATCTTGTCCGGCGAACTGGACGCGTCCCTGGCTGGCTCTGGTCTTACCGCTGATCACGTCGCAGAGAGTGGTCTTGCCGGCTCCGTTGGGTCCGATGATCACATTCAGCGCGTAGTGTGGCACGCTGTAGTGGTCGATATCGAGAGCCTGGAAGCCATCGAAGTGGACCTGGATGTTGTCGACGGCCAGCAGCGGGCTATCGAGTTGACTTTCGAAGGTGTCGATCCGCTGTCTCATGGACAGAGCCCGCAGCCGGTCGGTGATCGGTATGCCGCTGCCGTGTTCGGAAGTTTCGTCCACGGCAGCGGTATTGGGTTGAGTTGGATTGGGTCCACTACTGAGTTGCGAGACGATGAGTTTCCAGAATCCGATGATGCCATCGGGCATCACGATGACGACGAACACGATGATGCCGCCCAGCAGGAAGGGCCATGTGGCTGGCGACCATCCGGTGAGGTAGAAGTAGAGCAGGTTGACGAGCAGTGCTCCGGCGACGGGTCCACTGAGTGATCCTCGGCCACCGAAAGCGACCCAGACGACGACGAGTATCGATTCCTTGGGTTCGAGGTTGGTGGGTGTGAAGATCTGCATTTGTGGTGCATAGAGCATGCCGGCGAGCCCGGCGATCATGGCGGAGATGGCGAAGACGGCCATTTTGAAGACGTAGGGTCGATAGCCGGCGAAGCGTAAGCGAGTTTCGTTGTCGCGGATCGCGATCAGCACGCGACCAAACCGCGACCTGATCATCAATTGGCAGCCGAGAAAGACGACCAGCAGCGTAGTGATCGTGACCAGGTAGAGTGCGAACTTGACATTGTGTTCACTGAGTCTCCAGCCAGCGACTTCGAGCTTGGCGATATCTCCGAGCCGGACCGATCCTGTGGGCGAACTGAGTTTGAGTTTCGCGAAGTCGACGTTGACGTTGAGGAACTTGCGAGGTCGGCTGGTGAAGTGGTGACCGTCCTGTTCGAGCGATCCGTCGTGGGCTGCCTGGTAGGTGTCGAGCACCCGGCGGACTTCGGCGAGTTCGACCTGTTGTTCCTTGAGAGCCGCGGGATCGACATCGATCTGGATCACCTCGGTGAAGCTGGTGGTGATGCGATCGAAGCGAGTCAATCCGTTGGTGCCGCAGAACATCATCTGGTTCATCGAGAAGACGAGCCATGCGGCGACCGTGATGGCTTGTGTGAGGATGGCGAAGAAGACGCCTCGGACTCGGCTGCGGAAGACGAAGAACCCGATCACGGCGGCGACCAGTCCGGGGATCAGCATGCCCAGTAGCAGGGTGACCGGGAGACTCCAGAACGGTTTCCAGAACCACGGCAGCAGAGCGTCGCCGGGTGCCTGCCCGACTTCGTAGGGATAGACAACGAAGAGGCAGGCTGGGAGTTTCCAGCCGTTGGCATCGACGATCCCTTCGGGTCCGCCGTGGTGAGCCAGGAACATGCCGATTGCGTAGCCGCCGAGTGAGAAGAAGAAGCTCTGGCACAGGCAGAGCATGCCGCCGTAGCCCCAGATCAGATCGAGGCTGAGAGCGAGCAGCGCGAAGCAGAGGTAGCGGCCGAGCATGTTGACGGTTTCGATGCCGATCGTTTCGTTCTGGTAGAGGGCTGGAACGAGAACGAAGCCGAGCAGCAGCAGTACGATGGCGGTGCCGCGGTTGATGATCCGGGCTGGGCCACTTGTTCCGTCGGCGGATGCCAGTGTGCTAGACATCGGCGAGTCTCCCCTTGGGCGGGAAGAGACCGGCGGGTTTCCACTGGATGAAGGCGATGACCAGCATGAGCAGGATCACCTTGGCCCAGATGGCCGATCCCAAAGCGGGCTCGATCCACTTGTTGAGGACTCCCAGTCCCAGCCCGGCGATCACGCTGCCGGCCAGTTCACCGACTCCACCGGTGACCACGACCAGGAATGCGTCGACGATGTGATTCTGTCCCATGTCGGGGGTGACCCCCCCGATCAGCGTCCAGGCGTATCCGGCGATGCCAGCCAGTCCGGCTCCCAGGGCAAAGGTCATCCCGTCGGTCCTGCGGGTGTTGACTCCCAGGCTCTCGGCCGTTTCGCGGTTTTGCACTGTTGCCCGGATCAGGAGCCCACGGCGGGTGCGGTTCATGATGACCGAGACGCCCAGCACACAGAACGCACACAGCGACATGATAAACACACGGTTGTAGGAGATCCTGAGGTCCTGGATCGGTTCGAAGCTGCCCACCAACCACGTCGGGCTGTTGACTCCAATGTTGTCCCCATACCTCAGGCGGACCGCCTGGATCAGCATCAGCCCGACCCCCCAGGTCGCCAACAGGGTCTCCAGCGGTCGTCCGTAGAGGTGTCTGACGATGACCAGTTCGATCAACCAGCCGACCACAGCGGCCGAAAGGAACGCGACGGGCAACGCGGCGATGAAGAACAGGTTGACCGGATCGTCGGGGGTGTGGCCGAAGAATACCTGGGTTTCGTAGGTGGCGTAGGCTCCGATCATCATCAGTTCGCCGTGAGCCATGTTGATCACACCCATCTGTCCAAAGATGATCGCCAGCCCGAGGGCGACCAGGATCAGGACGCTGCCGAGCGAGAGTCCGAAGAAGAGGTCCTGGATGCGTGAGATCTTCCACTGGTAGGCGTCGATCGTCTCGAGTGCCTCGGTGAAGGCTGCGAGTTGTGGTTCATCGAGCGAATCGGCGTTCTTGAGCAGGTCGTTGAGTACGGGGACGGCTCGGGCGCTGGCCATGTCTGCGAGTCGTTTGGCTGCGGCGATTCGTTTGTCGGGTGAATCGGCGAACGTTTCTGATCCCAATTCGATCAATGCGATACTCTCATTGGCCTTGTCGCGAACGGTTTGGGGGACTTCGGCATTGGCGAGTTGTGTGAGCGGCACGAGGAACTGGGCGTTGCGGCTGTCTCCGAAGCGTCGGATGGCGGCGAGTCGGGTGTCGAGATCGGGCATCCAGATTTCGAGCATGCGAACGGCATCGGCGACGGCTCGCCGCTCGCGTCCGCTGGGTCCGATCGACTTGAGTTCACTACTTTGGATCAGGGTGGGCGACCCGTCATGTTGGAGCAGGGGTTGCCTGGAGAGTGGCTCGAGCAGGGGGGCCATCTTCTGGCCTTCGATCTGCTGAAACTCCGGACAGAGGACGACTCGGTCCTGGTACAGGTAGGCATCGCCTTGCTGGTAGGCGGCAAAGAAGTCGATCAGCCGTCCGTCGCGGGACTCTCCGAGAGTCTTCAGGGCGTCCTGGCGTTCGGATCGGACGCTGGAGGCGAGTTGTTTGAGTTGGTTGTTGATGAGCGAGTCGTCGTCGGCCGCGTTGGCTGGGGCGGCGAGACCGATGAGTGTGGCCAGTGTCAGTGCGACCGGTAGTAGTGGCCGGTGGAGGACTTGGCTGAGTGCAGAAGACCTGACGAACATCATGCGACCATTGAGTAGCAGAGCGTCGTGGCGGGCACAACCGGCCCGTACGCTGGGCGGTTCCCGAGGGCGATTCCAGTCAATGCCGAAGACCCGGCGTCGTTTGACAGACGCCGGGTCCCGGGAAGACTGACAGAATCTTGGGGAGTTTGTCAGTCCTACTTCAGGTTGTTCTTCTTGCAGAACGCCTGGAACCCTGACACGAACGCCTTGTTGCCGGGCGTGTCGAGGCTCTGGTAGTAGTTCCAACAGGCCAGGTGACCGATCAGTGGCGGCACGTCCATGGCCCGCAGTTCGTCTTCGGCAACCGAGAACGCCATGATCGGGCAATCGCCAGCCGTCAGGCCCTGGTTGGCGAACTCCTTGTAGAACGGCACGTTGCTGTCGCCGTTGATGGTCGAGAGAATACAGGCGTCACCACCGGCGGCGAACTTCTTGATCTCCTGGACGTACGTCTGGTAGTCCTGGTGATGGAAGGGCGTGTACTTCTCGATCACGTTCTCGTCGGGAACTCCCTTGGCCTTGAGGAATGCCTTGAGCACCTTGTTGGCCGTTCGCGGAAAGACGTAGTCGGTTCCCAGCAGGTAGAACTTCTTGTAGCCCTCGTCGATCATGTGCTGGGCCGCGGGGACCAGTTGCTGATTCGGAGTGGCTGCGGTGTAGAACACGTTCTTGGACTGCTCTTCACCCTCGTACTGCACAGGGTAGAACAGCAGGTGGTTGTATTCTTCGAACACCGGCAACACGCTCTTGCGACTCACCGACGTCCAGCAACCGAAGATGACCGACACCTTGTCGGTGGTGATCATCTTGCGGGCTTTTTCGGCGAACAGGTCCCAATCGCTGGCCGGGTCCTCGATGACGACTTCGATCTGACGACCGAGAACTCCGCCCGAGGAGTTGATCTCATCGACGGCGTAGAGCACGACGTCCTTGAGCGAGGTTTCGGAGATGGCCATGGTGCCCGAGAGCGAGTGCAGGATGCCGATCTTGACGGTGGTCTCGGTGACATCGGCCTTGGGATAGGTCTTGCCGTCCTGGGGGCCGCCGGTCGGAGCGGGAGCTTCGCCGGGCTTGTGGAGGTAGGTGCTATAGGAATCGGGTGAGACGAGTGCCCCATCGTTGAAGGCCTTGACGATCTTGAACTGGCCGTCCTTGAGGATCTCGCCGATGTAGACGGGCTTGAGCGTATGCTGATTCGACTTGTGCATGCTCTTCTTGCCGCCCGGGGCGTCGAATTCGAGGCCGTAGACGGCTTCTCGCACCTTGTCGATTTCGAAGCTGTTGGCTTTTTCGACAGCCGCCTTCCAGACATAGACACCGAAGTAGGCCGCTTCGATCGGATCGTCGGTCACTCGGGTACTGTCGGTCGCCGTATCGGAAGTGATCGAATCGCTGCCGGCGGTGTCGGTCGCCTGAGTTCCGCTTCCGCTGGAGCTGACTCCGCCGGAGCCCGCATCGGTTTCTGTATCGGTGCTCCCGGCACATCCGCCGAGCAGCAACATCGTGCTGAGTCCCAGCAGCATGGTGGACAAGGTCTTTCGCAACATCTCTTTACAGCCTTTCCGCATCCCGTCGGGATGCCCCTGTGCGACTCGCCCGGCTCCAAGTCTCGCGGCGTGCCAGTGTGTAATAAGTGGACTGGTTTCTTCCTGAAACACTCCCCAATTCGATCCGCCACATGCGAACCGATCTGTCAAACGCAGACTAAGAATGCAAAGGGAGTGCCAAAGCGGGAAGAAGTTTGTTTGCAGCGGGCTGCAGGGCGGAATTGGTGGTGACGTGTGGAGTTGCGGGGTGTTGCGGGGTGTTGTCTGTTGCTGCTGGTGCGGTTTCGTATGCCTGTTGGCTGAGCAAGGTCGCTTGGATTGAGGGCATTTTCCAGCCTGGTCGGGT
>CAVOEV010000294.1:0-5454 GCA_963694825.1 Planctomycetota bacterium | reverse complement strand
CGACGAATCCTTCTTGCTGTTCGCCTCACGCTCCTCGTGCTCCGCGATCAGTTCCCTTGCCTCGGGCACCACGTCACGTGGATTCAGGACAATCACGTCGCCCTGGGTCACTCCAGTTTCGATGGCAATAAACTTGCTGTCCGAAAGCACACGGTTGTCACCCTTGCTGCTCTTGGCGACCGTCAGAGTCTTTCGCGAATCACCGTCGACAGCGTTGCTCCAAGCGTAGTACTTGCCACCGATCTCGATCACCGACTCGACCGGCAGCTTCAACACCGCGTCACGCTGCTCGACCTCGATCACCACTTCGGCCGACATTCCCGGAACCATCCCCTCGGGAATGTTCTCGATCTTCACGATCGTGGCGTACTCCTTGACCTTCGCCTGGTACCAACTGGTCGTTTCCGGCTGGTTGGCAATCTCGATCACCACACCCTGCAACGGCTTGTTGTACCCCTGGATCGTCAGCAGGGCCCGGTCTCCCACGGCCACCTGCTGCACCTTCGACTCGTGGACGTTCACCTTGACCTGCATCCTGCTGAAATCAGGTAGCCGTACGATTGCCTGATGCTCACGCACCGCAGCCCCCTCCTCGATCGCCGCCGCCGAGCTGCGGCCGTATCGGCTTCGCTCGTTGTGATACACGACCATGCCCGGCTGAGGAGCCAGGATCACGCAGTTCTGGAACTGCTTGGAAACCCGCTCCAGCGAACGCTTTTCAAGAGCCAGCGCACTCTGCTTTTGCTTCACTTGCTGATTCGCCGTTTTCACGTTGCTGACGAAGTCCTCCATCATCTTTTCTTTCGTGAACTTCACCAGTACCGTCCGCTTCGTCTCGGACTGCTGCAACTCCAGGCCCGAACGCTTCACCGCAAACTGGTCCGCCTCCAACTGCAACTTCGTCACAAACCCCTTGCGGAACATCTTCTGCGTGTAGACGTACTGGTTCTGAGCACCACGCAGGTTTTCCAACGCAATCGTCACCTCGGCGTCCAGACCCTGCAACTCCTGAACAAACGTGCCCTGTTCATATTCGGTCACCGAGATCTTGGCGATCGACAGGTCCTTCTGCGCCTGGATCAACTGAGTCTCTGCGTTGCCGACCGTGATCCGCTGCTTGTCCAATGCGTCCTTGATTTTCGAATCGTCCAGCTTCACGATCTGGTCACCCACCTCGATATCGGTCGGATCAATCTTCTCGGCACCCTTGGCAACAATTCGAGTCCCGTCAGGGACAATCTCGAGAATCTGGGACCCTCCGGCCACCAGGCATTTCAACAACACCGGCTTGGCACTCTCAACCTCACCGTCCTCAG
This sequence comes from Planctomycetota bacterium, assembly GCA_963694825.1. GTDB lineage: Bacteria > Planctomycetota > Planctomycetia > Planctomycetales > Planctomycetaceae > UBA8437. The sequence goes on along the minus strand of CAVOEV010000294.1, from coordinate 4,138 downwards.
TCACCCGCACCTGCAACAGACCCTTGGTGACAACAACCGTCATCTTTGTTGACAAGTCGTCCTCCGACTCATTTTCCGCGATTCCACCCGCCAACAGCCAACCGCCGCCAGCCAGTCCCCCGATCAACAACAACGACAGGATCAGAACACCCATCCCGCCCCGGTTCGAGGATCGAGGACGTCTGCTCTGCTGAACCCACTGAGGTGATTCGGTTGTCGTGGCCATCATGGATTCCTGACAATGAACTAGACTGTATGAGTATCACGCGCCGCATCAGCGGGTGAAGCCGAACCCGGCCGACCGCTACATCACGTCCCATCTGAACACCAATGGGCGTCGCCAAAAGACGCTGTCGCCCGATGTGAAGACGCCATTCCGGGAAACAACACATCCAAGTGCATCGATCTGTCTATTGTCCCGATTCGTAGAAACGAATCAATGGGAAACACATCAACGGATCCGCGGAGACTCAAAGACCGGAGACTCAGACTGGTCCGCAGACGACGACTCCAGTACAGGATTGACGACTCGATCTCCAGTTGTAGACCCCAATTCCCTCACAACCCCGTCGCTCGGCAAGTCGCTCGGCAAGTCGCTCGGCAAGTCGCTCGGCTGGTCCTCCTCCAGCTCCTCCGGCACCAGCCGCACCGCCTCCATCCTCTCGCCAGCCTTATGCAGCCACGCTTCGGGTACCGCCGGCGGCAAGGCCGTCGGGTGCTTGCGAGCTTCTTCCAGAGCCTGCTCAAGCGGCTCGTCAATCCAAAGACCCTGCCCGTCGAGTCGCATCACACCCAGATCACGCATCAACGACATCCGGCCTGAGTAGTACGCCAACCAGACACTCATGAAGTTGTTCTGAGACTCCCTGAGTGCAGCCAAGGCCGACAGCAGGTCCTGAGTCGCCGTCGGACTCAACAACGCCGGCTGCCCCGGAGCCGGTGGCTTGGTCAACATCTGCCGTGTCTGGTCGACTCGCCGAATCGCTATCTTCACAGCCCGTCGCTGAATCTCCAGGTTCTTCTCGCGCTGAGCCAACGTTCGCAACGACAGGCGGAAGGACTGGAACATGTTGTCTTCGTAAGTGATCATCCCGCGTCGAGATTGCTCGTAGTTGATCAACTGCTGCCGGAAGTTGTTGCGTTCCAGCAACCGGGTCAGTGGCGCATCAAACTGCAACCCCGCCCGTAACGTGCCCTTCGCACCGCTCAGGGCCAACGGATTCGTCTGATCACCCTTCATGTCGCCGCTGAAAACAATGCTCAGATCCGATTCCAACGCGTTGGCGTTGAACTCGACCAGACGCCACCCGTCAACCAACGACGCCCGAGCATTCATCCAGTCCAGCCGGAACGCTCGAGCGATCTCCAAGGCATCGTCGGCCGCCAGTTCGACCCGCTGATCCAGAGTCACCGACTCGAGTCGCGAACCGGCCTGCACCAGGGCGAGTTCCCCAACCGTGGCGGCCAGAGACCCGTTGACCGCAATCATGTCGGCCACCACATCCACCCTGGCGTCAGCAGTCAATTTCGAACCTAATCGCTTGAGGACCGTCAACAACAACTTGTGAGTGCCCTCATGCTGCACCACCAATCGGTCCAGATCGACGGCAAGCACGTTGCGGTCGCTGGCAAACTGCTGCTTCTCATTGTCGGCCATCGTCGTTTCGCGATCCGACACTTTGGCCGTCATCGCCAACAGGTCGTTCTTCACCAACCGCGTCAGCTTGACAATGTCCTCGTGCAACTTCCTCGAATGCGACGCCGTACGGATCAACTGTTCGTCACTCGGATCCTCGATCCGACCGAAAGCCGCCACCAACAGAGCCACCGAAGTCTCGACAGCCGTCACTTGAGGATCGATGAACTGGAATGGGCGAATCACAGAATCGTCTAACGACAGCTTGACGGTCGCCGGAAGACCGAAGTTCTCCATCACGAACCGCTCAACCGTCGACTCGTAACCATTCGTGCTCTGCAACATGTTCGCCTTGCCCGTCTCAATGCTCTGCTCGAAACTCAGCACCTGGTCGACACCAATCTGCCCGGCCTCCTGCAAAGCCGTCAACAACGCCAACGTGCGCTGTTGCAACGCCAGGTTGTCCTCGGCATTACGCAACTGCTGAAGCGATTGCAGCAATCCGATGTAACCGCCCACGTTCCCCGCACCACCGCCGGCCACTCCAGCCACCGCACCACCACCACCGGCTCCACCGCCACCGGTTGCGCCACCGCCAAAGAAACCACCAAAACCACTCGCCGATCCCACACCTCCGAACCCGCCGGAACCCTGTCCCGAAAAACCCGTCAGGCCGGTCCCACCAAAGAACCCGCCGCTACGACGTGGCCCACTTGTGGACCCACGGCTCCCAATCGCCAGATCCGTGTAGAACCCCTTACGGTAACGCTGGAAGGCTCGCATGTTGGCCAACAAAGTGCGTTCGGCTCGAGTCAATTGCTCGAGACCCACTACGCGACCGCCACTCCGCAGCAACGGCTGCACGATGCTGAAACCCAACAATGACGACGCGGAACTCGCGTCCGCACCGGCAAACTGCCAAGTGAACGTGTTGGCGAAGTCCACGACAATCTGGCCAGCGGTGGCCAACTTGCGACGCACCTTGAAATTGCTGCCGTTGGTCAAGGTGTTGCTCTCGCCACCAGCGTTTCGGTCGCCGCGATGCGAATAATCCGTGTCGTTCCCACCGTAAAACTGCACGTCGAGTCGAAACCGCTCAGTGCTGACGTCCAGAGCTGACAGGTACAGAGTCTCGATTGTTGCCTGGTAATCCGGAGAATGGACCATCGCCATCCGGACCGCCCCTTCCAGATCCAGGCGGACCCGACCCTCCTCGTCGATGTCCATGTACTCGGTCAACCGCTCACGCCACTCGGGGTTCTCGCGGACATCAGCCATCCCGTTCGCGCCCCAGTCGGCATAGCCTTCCATCCCCGCCACCGATCTCATCAACTCGTTTGACTTCGGATCGTCCGGCGGCATCGGTGGCCGGACCGGATCGATGGAAGTCGCGAAGCGGCTGCGAGGATCGATTCCGACGTCAAATCCGTCGATCGCCCAACGCGGATCGTCCGATTTCTCGGCAATCAACGCGTTCGCTTCCTCATCCGCCTGACGGTAGTAATCACTCCGCTGACAACCCGCAGCCGTCAACAAGCTGGCCAACAACACGGCCAACAACACGCTTCGATGAAACTTCGGCATCCTTGCCCAATCCCCCCCAAACTCGCGGAACACGTCCATGTCGCGAGCTGGCCTCCCCACCGCCAGCGAGACCGTTGCCCGGCAACGTCCCCACTGGGTTCTTCGACACCCGCTGGACTGCAACTTGAGTCCCACCGATGCAACCGCATTTGTGTCCGGCGGTTAGGACTCGACCGTTTGCTGATGCTTCGCCAACCAACACCCGGCTCAACCCGAGGCTCTCGTCCGGCGGACTGCCTTCAATTCCTTCAAATCGCACTTTCCGTCCTTGTTCGTGTCAATCTCGTCAAACCGGTCCTCCAGGAACCCCGGCGCCTCGTCCTTCGATAACGCACCGTCTTCGTCCTTGTCGTACTGCTTCAACATGCTCTCAACAGCGTCTCCGGCCGACTTCGCGCCACCAGCCGCGCCTGCCCGGCCTCGGCCCGCTCCCCCGCCTGAATCGCTAGCCGGAGGATCAGGCTTCTTGACCGTGATCTCCGGCGGTGTCACTCCGTGTCGCTTCAACAACGAAATCAACGCCGTGTGGTTTTCCGTTTCGGTGAACGGGTTCTCGTCCTCAGGACCACGGTTGCCTCCGCCGCCAAAACCGCCGCCACTGCGGCGAGACCGAGGCAAACCAATTCGCTCGAGCAACCCCTTCTGGTCGTCACTCAACACCGCCTCGACCGATGCCACTGCCGCCTTCGCCTGCTCCTCGGTCATCGTCTCTCCACCACCCGCCTTCACCAACACACCACCAATCTCCTCGATCTGCTTCGCAGAAAACTCCACCGAAATCTCGCCCGTCAATAAATTCAACTTCCGCACCAGCGTCGTCAACCCGCGACGAGATGATGGTGTCCGACGCCCGCCGCCCATGCCGCCGCCCATGCCGCCACCCATGCCGCCGCCCATGCCGCCACCCATGCCGCCGCC
>CAVOEV010000293.1:0-5484 GCA_963694825.1 Planctomycetota bacterium | reverse complement strand
ACCTTCAGCGGACGAGCCGTCCGCCAGATGCCGTCGACCACCTTGGGAGCATAGTACAGGCTCTTCTTCTCGACAAAAATTTGCAGGTCGCGGTCGCCGACCATGTCCAGCAACACGCCGGCCACGTACTTGTGAGCCGGTTGCCGGTCACGATACTGCGTAGCAAAATGAGTCGACCCGTGAAAGAACTTGCCCAGCGTCCGGCCACCCTGCTCAAACAGATATTCCTCGGCATCAAAAAACACGAAGTCGACGCCAACACGAGTATCAAGCGACGGCATGTGATGAGCCAACTCCATCAGCAACGCCACTCCGCTGCCTCCGTCGTTGGCTCCAAGAAACCGTCCGCGAGGATTCACCGGATCGAGATCCGGAAACGGTCGCGTGTCGTAGTGGCAGCAGAGCAGGATCCGAGTCGTTCGACGCGGATGCCAACTGACGACCAGGTTGGTCATCCGCACCGGCTTGCCGTTTCGAGGATCAGGGCGGTCGAACGACTGCCGAGTGACGCGGGCTCCGAAACGAGCAAAATGGGCCGAAAGCAACCGTTGCTGAGCCTGCATGCCTCGCGAACCGCTCGGCCGAGGCCCCAAGCGGCAAACCGACTGCAGATAACGGTAAGCCCGTACCGCATCTGGCCTCGCGGCCATGACCTGCCCGGCCACAACAACCAAGGCAACAACCGCCGCCACCAGCCAGCAGGGACTGACTCTCCTCGCCGCCAGGCGAGGCTGCCTGTCCCAGTCCCACAGCTCCCTCTGTGTGGCCACCGTGCTGTCACTCCGTCAGGGGGCAGCGGTCAAGAATCACGCCTGCTAGAAATCCGACTGCAACCGTGAGATCAAATCGTCGTTTTCCGCTCGGATCGCTGCCGGCAGCTTGTCACCAAATCCGCTCAGGTACTCGCCGCGCTCGTTCGCTTCCTCTAACCACGCTCCCGAGTCGACATCCAACAGAGTTTCACCGATGGCGCCGGTGAGTCCCAGTTCGTCAAAGCCTACGGCTTCCGGAGTCGGCAGCCAACCGATCGCGCTCTCGGTCGCATCGCCCTCACCGCCAACTCGATCGACGATCCACTTCAGCACCCGCATGTTGTCGCCGAACCCGGGCCACAGCCAGTTGCCCGCCTCGTCACGCCGGAACCAGTTGACATGGAACACTTCGGGCATCTTGTCGCCACCGCGTTCTCCGACATCCAACCAGTGCTGCCAGTAGTCCGCCATGTGGTAACCGCAGAAGGGGAGCATGGCCATCGGGTCGTGTCGCAGTTCGCCCAGACCGCCAACCGCGGCTGCGGTCTTTTCGCTGGTCATCGTCGCGCCGATGTAGGTGCCGTGCTGCCACGACCGGGCTTGGTAGACCAGCGGTGTGGTCGACGAGCGACGGCCTCCGAAGATGATCGCCGAGATCGGCACGCCGCCAGGTGACTCCCAGTCGGGAGAAATGCAGGGGCATTGGCTGGCCGGAGCAGTGAAGCGGCTGTTGGGATGAGCGGCCGGGACGTCCGAATCGGGTGTCCACGGGTTCCCCTTCCAGTCGGTCGCCTCGGCCGGAGCCTCACACAGGCCTTCCCACCAGACGGTGTTGTCCGGCTTCAACGCCACGTTGGTGAACAGCGTGTTGGCGGCACAACTGGCCAACGCGTTCGGGTTCGTCTCGTCGCTCGTCCCCGGAGCGACTCCGAAGAACCCGTACTCGGGATTGACCGCGTACAACCGGCCGTCTTCGCCGAACTTCAGCCACGCGATGTCGTCACCAATCGTCTCAACCGACCAGCCGGCTTCGACGAACGAGGCCGGAGGCACCAACATGGCGAGATTCGTCTTGCCGCAGGCCGATGGGAATGCGGCGGCAACGAAGGTCTTGTTGCCGTCGGGGTCGGTGAGTCCGAGAATCAACATGTGCTCGGCCAACCAGCCTTCGCGACGAGCCAGGACGCTGGCCAATCGCAATGCGAAACACTTCTTGCCCAACAGGGCGTTGCCGCCGTAGTTGGAACTGAAACTCATGATCAGGTTTTCGTTCGGGAAGTGGCAGATGTAGCGTTGTTCAGGATCCAGGTTCCCGGTGCTGTGCAACCCCTTCACAAAGTCGCCGTCTTCGCCCAGTTCATCGATGGCCACCTGGCCCATCCGAGTCATGATCCGCATGTTGGCCACCACGAACGGACTGTCGGTGATCTCGATGCCAACCTTGGCCATGGGGCTGCCCGGAGGCCCCATCAGGTAGGGGATCACATACAGGGTTCGACCTGCCATACAGTTGTCGAACAGAGGGTCGACCAGAGCATGCATGTCGGCCGGAGCCTTCCAGTTGTTGGTCGGGCCCGCCTCGTCCTCGGTCGCCGCACAAATGAAGGTCCGATCCTCGACGCGGGCGACGTCGTTGATGTCGCTGCGGCCGTAGTACGAGCCGGGGTGCTTCTCCTCGTCCAGTTTCACCAGCGATCCGTCTGCGACCATCATGTCGTAGAGCTGCTGGATTTCCTCGTCGGTGCCATCGCACCAGTGAATGGATTCGGGATTGGTCTGAGAGGCGACTTGGTCGACCCACTGCTGGAGAGCCTGATTGGGCATCTTGGAGTTGTCTTTCGGTATCTGTCGGTCAAGGCGGTCATCTCACGCGGCATCCGCGTCAGGACTGTTCGACGACGACTTTAAGCGGACCGGAGTGTCGATTCAAGGAGTCGCCAATCCAGAGTCCGCCATGTGCCCATGACCAGGGCACCGCCAAAGTCGTTCAACTCACCAGCCCAACAGCCCAACAGCCCAACAGCCCAACAGCCCAACAGCCCAACAGCCCAACAGCCCACCAGCCCACCAGCCCAACAGCCCAACAGCCCAACAGACAAGCATGCCAACATTCCGCCAGACTCCAAGACAGCCCGGCAAAGGCAGGCGATATCCCTTACTTAGAATCCCGGGGCCCCGCACGACGGATCAAGACCAGGGGCCCCGCTCGTGGCGGGACCGGCCCCCCTTACTTGGCGTTGGGTTTCGCAATCACCCGCCGCGACACCAAGCACTCAATCGGCTGAAACACATGCTGACCCGACATCGTGCTCCCCACATAATCACGCCCGCGGAGAATAATCGGCCACGACTCGGCCAGCAGCTGACGACGCATCGAATCCAACTCGAAACTCGCACCCGCCACCGAATACTGCAGGTCATAGAGCTTGCCGTCCTGCTGAGGCACCACGATCAAGCCGTGACGCAGTTGATCCAAACCCAGCCAACCCAGCGTGATGCCATGATGGCTTTCGTTCTGGAACGAGATGGAAGCCAGCGACCGAAACGAATTGGTCACATCGTCGGCCAGCAACGCATCGGCACCGCGGATGTTGGCACTCGACTCGGCCGTCAACGTCCCGGTCACGCGAATGTCGACGGTGTGCTCGGGGCCATCCCCTTCAACGTCTCCGTCGGCCAGCGGCTTGTCGCTCCAGCGAACCGCCACCACTTGACCGGTGGTCAGGTCCACATCGACCGCCATCAGGTCAAAGACAATCGTCTGCTTGGGTTGGGCTTTGCCCAACGTGGCATCAAGTTCCAGGTCAACGCTGATCGCCAATTCGTGCCTGGCTTCGCCATCGGTGTCTGTACCGTCGACGTACAGCAGCAGAGCGGACGCCTTGGTGCCCGTCTTTTTTGGCTCCCAGCGAATGTACTGGCTGGCCGCCAACTTGCCGTCGCGAGAATCGAACAACCGTTGATCGGTCTGCTTGATATCGGCGTGCTGGCGCACCGAAGCGATCAGCCCCTTGGGGAACCCGTCCTTGAAGAGCCAGCGGCGAGAGATGGTGACAAGGACACTCTTGTCGACCGTCTCGACATCCAACCGGTAGTAGCGACTTCGCGAAAGCAGAACCGGTCCGCCGTCGGAGCCCGGTTTGGGTAGTGGCAGAGTGATCATGGTGGGGTCCGGAGGCAGCGGAGGGGCATCGCCATCGAGTGCCGCATCGATAGCAGCTGGTTCCGTGTTGCCGGCCGGATCTTCAACATGCGTCCCATCGGCCACTTCAACCGGGTTGCTGACCACGGCATCCTGGCTTCCGGCAGATTCGTCATCCGAAGCGTCGCCGCAACCGGTGAAAAGCAGAGCGATCCCCAGTAGTGGAATCAGGTTCCAAGTCCGCAACAGTCCCCATCGTCGCCTGTCCATTGTCACGCTCCACTCGGTTTTCAGTATTTCGCGGCGGCCCGGATTGTACCACCTTCGAGCACCATACCAACAACCCGCCCCGCTCGCGGGCTGGCTCCCCCACTGGACAACCCCCAACCCACCATTCAAACTTTTCTCTTCACCCCGACCCAACTCCTTCCTCACAGCTTCCAAGGATCAGTTTTCTCATGGTCGAACGAATCAAAGCCCGCCTGGACCGAGGCGAAACGGTGATGGCCATCGGTGTGGGCCGCATCATGCACCACAACATCTTGCAGATCCTGGGCCAGAGTGGAGCGTTTCAGTGTGTGTGGTTTGATTCCGAGCATGTGGGTTTCACGATCCGGGAGCTCGAAATCAACGCATTGGCAGCTCGAAGCGAGGGGTTGGACAACTTCGTCAGGATTGCTCCGACCGATTATGCGACGGCAACCCGAGCGTTGGAGGCGGGTGGAGGCGGCATTATGGCGGCCCAAGTGTATTCGGCCGAGCAGGCCGAGGAGATCGTCAAATGGTGCAAGTTTTATCCACGCGGTTACCGGGGTTTGAACACGGGTGGCTACGACGCGAAGTTCGGCAAGGTGCCACCGGCCGAGTTCTGCGAGTCGGCCAATCGCGAGACATTTGTGGCGATCCAGATCGAGACGGCTCAATCGGTCGACGAAGTCGACGCGATCGCGGCGATTGACGGAGTGGACCTGTTGTTCATTGGCCCGAGCGACCTGAGTCAGAACCTGGGCGTGACTGGCGATTTCTTCCACGAGAAGTGTATCGACGCGATCGATCGAGTTTCCGCGGCCTGTGAAAAACACAACAAGCACATCGGAGCGGTCGTGGTCAGCCCCGAGCACGCGGGCATGATGCACGAAAAAGGAGTCCGCCTGATCAGCCCCACCAGCGACACCAAGCTGCTGCACAGCGGAATCGCTGCCCTGCAAGAACAATTCGCCGAGTTCTACAGCTAACCCAAAGCAGGCAGGTCAGGCTCCGCCTGACAACGCAAACTCACAACCCGCCAATTCAAACAAAAACGTTCTGACACCCACAGCCTTCGTCCCTCCCGGCTGGGTCGCGGATTCGTTTGCGAGACCTCACACCGGCCGTTTTCGACAAGTCCACTTTGTCGACACTCCTCCGCCAGAGTCATGATTCTCTCCCGAGGATGCCAACAGAACCACACTCCGTCGGCAGTTCACAGCCGCACCTCATGGTCATGGCTCACACGCCAGCGAGTATCTCACGCCATCCTTCGTACAGCATGACCATCGCCAAAGTGTCCAGTTCGCAGTACTTGAGTAGCGCTTTCTGGATCTGGTCCGT
>CAVOEV010000292.1:0-5495 GCA_963694825.1 Planctomycetota bacterium | reverse complement strand
CGTCCGGCATGGCAGATCAGGCAATCGACTGGGATCGGTCGTTCGAAGGAGGAGTGTTGGGGGTGGTCGTAGCCGGGTGCGAGTCGCCAGTGCGAGTCGTCGGCGTACCAGGTGATGGGGCTTTGGACGAGGAATCCGTCGAGGTTGACCAGGTAGGTGCGCCCTTGGTGTCCGGTTCCGACGACCATCGAGACCGGGTGGTCGGCCAGGACGTGGGTGTTGCCGTCTGGGAGGTCGATGGATTCCGAGTGCCTGAGTTGTCCGTCGTGGCGGTAGACCTGGTAATGACGCCCCGAGGCGGCGTGCTGGAACTTGGCATCGGGTGGTTCGGTCTGGATCGAGACGTCGGCGAGTGCGGTGGCGTGCGAGGACTGGGCGTAGTGGTCTGCGATTTCGGAGTGGCATTCGGCACACGCCGCTGCGCCGACCCAGTCGGTGCTTGTGGTGTTGGCGAACGGTGTGTTGGCGACCGGTGGCAGCGGGGGTGGGGGCGGGAGCTTGCGGACCGTACCGGAGTTGTCGCTGCTGGGGCCGATCAGCAGGAGAGCGCAGACGGCAACGGCCAGTACGCCGACGACGGTCGGGATCAGCCACTGCGGGGGCGGGGCGCTGGTGGGCTGGGGTGTTGGTAGTGGCTCGTGTGCGGCCATGTGGGGGCCGGGTTGGGAGAGAGGGGGGTGGGGGGGGGAGTTTCAGTTGCGTTCTGGCTGGTCGGTTCGGACCGAGAACCTGTGGACGGTGGTTTGTGTGTAGGTGTCACCGGGCTCGAGTTGCGTGGTGGGGAAGTCGGGTTGGTTGGGCGAGTCGGGGAAGTGTTGGCATTCGAGGCAGAAGGCGGCGTGTTTGCTGAAGCCACCGTTGTTGGGTTTTCCGTCGAGGAAGTTGCCGGTGTAGAACTGGATACCTGGTTCGGTGGTGAGAATTTCCATGACGCGACCTGAGCTGGGGTCGTAGATTTCGGCCACCGGTTTCAGTGACCCGTCGGCATTGTTGATCACGTAGCAGTGGTCGTACCCGCCGGGGACCTGATCGATCTTGGAGCCAATCGGGTGAGTGACGGTGAAGTCCATCGGCGTGTCGGCGACGACGGCCGGTTGGCCGAGCGGGATCAGGGTGTCACTGACGGGCAGGTAGTGGTCGCAGTCGAGAGTGAGTTGATGTTCGAGAATGGTGCCATTGGCGGTGCCGTTTTCAGTGTTGGTGCCGGCGAGATTCCAGTAGCAGTGGTTGGTCAGGTTGAGCACTGTCGGCTTATCGGTGGTCGCCTGGTACTCGATTTTCAACTCGCTGTTTTCGGTCAGGACGTAGGTGACGTCGACGGTGAGCGTACCGGGGTAGTTCTCTTCGCCATCGAGGCTGACCAGTTGCAGCACGACCCCGACGGCGGATTCCAGGTTGATCGTCTTGCCGCTCCAGGCTCGTCGGTTGAAGCCCTGGTCGCCACCGTGGAGGTGGTTGGGGTCGTTGTTGGTGGCGAGTTGGAAGTCCTGGTCACCGATCGAGAAGGCCCCCTTGGCGATCCGGTTCGAGTAGCGTCCGCAGGTGGCACCGAAGTAGGGGCCCGGTTCGAAGTAGCCTTCGGTCTTTGCAAAACCCAGCGTGACGTTGGCAAACGTGCCGTCGCGATCGGGCACTCGGACTGCCGTGACGGTGGCTCCCCAACTGATCACGTCGACCTGCATGCCGTGGCTGTTGGAGAGTTGATAGAGAACGACGGGTTTGCCATCGGGGTCGGTGGCGACGGTCTTGTGCGTGACGTTCAGCTCGGGGCTTTCCGCAGCGACGGCTGCGTCGGTGGCCGGGAGGATGAGAGGGAGAGGGGCTTGTGCGGCGGGATCGTCATCGGATGGGCATCCGGTGATGAGCATGGCGAGGCCGAGGCTGAGGAGTGATGTGCTACGGAGATGCTGAGCGAGGATGTGTTTCATGGTGGTTTGTGGATGGAGGGTGGGGGGTGATTGTGATCTGGTGCCATGATCTTGTTCGAGTGGGGAAGAGCTTGCAAGGCTGGGTTGAGGGTCGAGGAGAGATGGAGTTGTTTGGGATGGGGGGTCGCGGTGAGTCGTGTGTGGCGGTTAGAATTAGGCAGTAATGGCGGTTTCCTGTCCGGTCAATCCAACGGTCCGGTCGGTCGCCGCGTAGAGAGAACCAGACAAGTTACAAGGCAGAATGTGAGCGAGGCCATCAGGACACAAGCCGTCAAGCCTCTGGATGTCACGACTCAGGGTGTCGGCGATTCCGAGACATCGTTGTTGTCGGAGTCGCGGCTGGTCGAGGAATCGCGGCGTGGCAGGACCACGGCGTACGGGGAGTTGGTGCGGCTGTATGAGCGTCGGCTGGTGCGAGTGATCGGGCGGTTTATTGCTGATGCGTGGCAGGTTGAGGATTTGGCACAGGAGACGTTCTTGCGGGCTTACACGCGACTGGGGCAGTTTGACACGTCGAGGCGATTCGGGCCGTGGTTGTTTCGGATCGGTGTGAACCTGACGTTGGATCACCTGAGAAAGGTGAAGCGGCGGGGTCGGATGGCGTTGTTCAGCGAGAGTCCATACGAGAGGTCGCCGGATCCGTCGATCGAGGATCCTCGACGGGATCTTGACCTGAAGCAGGAGGTTCGCGAGGTGCTTGAGTCGGTGCCCGAGAAGTACCGCACGGTGCTCGTGCTGCGTGATCTCGAGAACTTCTCGACGGCAGAAATCTCGGGGATCCTGGACCGCAAGGAGGCAACGATTCGCTGGCGATTGGCCGAAGCCCGTCAGCGGTTCCAAAAACTCTGGCAAAAACGCCTCGAACAGTCCCCCACCGCAGCCCCCACCGCAGCCCCCACCGCAGCCCCAAGCCAGGAGGATCTTCGATGAAGATGTTCTGTGCCCAGGCGCGAGACGAGTTGGCATTGGAGGTGGGGCAGGATCTGGAGTCGAGTCCGGGTCTGGGGCCGGGTCCGGGTTTGCGTGATCATTTGTCCGAGTGTCCTGGGTGTTGCCGTGCCTGGCAAGACTTGCAGGACTCTCAGGGTCGGCTCGAACATCTCAAGCACGATTCCCCGGTCGTCGAGTCTCCGAACTTGTGGCGAGACGTCGAGTTTGCGATCCAAGACCGGGGTTTGCGGCCGGACCGGTTGAGTTTCCCGAGTTGGGTGTTGGGTGTAGCGGTGGGCATGTTGTTCACGGTGTTCTTTCTGGATTCGTTCCGGTCGTCGGGTGCTGGTTTCGAGATGTCAGTGATTGCGATACCGGTTGGTGTTGCGAAACCGGTTGGTCGCGAGGTGTCGTATCGGCCTCAGTGGCCGCCGTTGTCGGAGTCGGAGTCGGAGCCGGAGTTGATCGAGGTGGTGTTGTTGTCAAAGTTTTCGGGCGAGTCGTCTGGCGAAATGCCGGTCGTCCATCGTGTTCGTTGGCGTTCGTCACGGGGACGGCACCTGCGGCCGACACGGCCGTTGCCGCCGAGTCGACTGGCGCAACGAGTCCCGATGCGTGTGTCGCCGTATGAACTGGCGGGGTTGAGTGCCGATGCCGATTTTTGAATACCGTTGTTGTGGTTGCGGGTTCGAGTTCGAGGAGTTGGTTCGAGCGGCGACGGTGCCCGAGTGTCCCGAGTGTGAGTCTCGGAACTTGGACAAGTTGCTGAGTGCAGCGAGGGTGCGATCGGGGCATGCCTTGCCGTTGGCATCGGAGTGTCCTCCCCCGGAGGCCGGTCCGTGCCGGCCTGGTTGCTGCCGCATCTGATTGGGGCGGCACGCGGGGTGCGGGATGGCGAATTTCGTGATTGTTTTCGAAATGCCTGCCGTCACGTTTGACACGCGATTCGCTGGCAGTAGGATCGGCGACACTGATTGATTGAGTGAACGACAGTTCCGGTTTCCGAGGCAGGTCTCTCTTACTCAAACTCGCCTTCGGCAACCTTGTCTGCCACGTCCAAACTACATCTAAACGACTCCGGGTTCCCGAGAAGTTCCGCCGCGTCACGCGCCCAGGCAACGGAGTGCCAGAGACTCTCGCCCGGGGTATGCGTTGTTGCCAGGATCGCGATCGGTACGCGCAGTCGGACTCCGGGGGGGGTGCATGATGCAGCCCGATAAGAATACGAACGACGCCGGTCGACCGATCGAGGCAGCGAGGATTCTCGAGCGGTTGTCCGAGCGAATCGGTGTGAAGAACTACGAGTTGTGGTTTCTGGACAGTTGCACGGTGTCGGTCGAGGGAGCGGAGGTTCGGTTTGGGGTTGGCAGCCCGTTCGTGGTCAATTTCATCCAGCGTCGATTCCGCGAGGCGTTGCAGGGAGCGGCGACCGACGTGTTGGGTCCTTCGGCCGTGATGCGATTGGACGTCGATCCTCGGGTGATGCCCGAGTTGACCGGGGTGGGCGAGCGGGAGACACGGCGTGGTGCGGCGGTTGACTCGGGAAACGCGAAATCAGCGGAGTCCGGTCGTGACGCCGAGTCGGTTGGTCGTGGGTCACGTCGTCGTTTTGCGGATCTGGAGGACCTGGTTGTCGGCGACAGCAACCGGTTGGCCTGGACGGCGGCGTCGCGAATTTGTGATGCGCCGGCCGAGGACTTGAGTCCGTTGTACATTCACGGTCATGTCGGAGTCGGAAAGACTCATTTACTCGAAGGCATCTACCGTCGGATCCGGCGTTTGTATCCATCGTTGCGGGTGATGTACCTGACGGCCGAACAGTTCACGAACCACTTCACCGCGGCGCTCAGAGAGCGATCGACTCCGGGGTTCCGTCAGAGGTTCCGCAGCATCGACGTGCTGCTGGTCGACGACGTGGATTTTCTGGACGGGAAGAAGGGTGTGCAGGAGGAGTTTCTTCACACGGTCAAGCAGTTGGAGGCTCATGGCAGCCAAGTCGTGTTGACGGCCAACCAGCATCCGAGGTTGTTGTCGAAGTTCAGTGAGGAGTTGCGTTCGCGGTTGATGGCCGGGCTGGTGTGTCGGATCGAGCCACCCGAGCTGTCGACACGGCGCGAGATTGTCGGTCGACTGGCCAAGCGGATGTCGTCGAGTTTCACTCCCGAGGCGTTGGCGGTGGTGTCACGTCGGTTTGTGCACAGTGTCCGCGAGTTGAAGGGTGCTCTGTTTTGTCTGCAGAACTGGTCGATCGCCGCGGGCCGCCAGCGAGTGTCTGCCCCGGTGGCTCGCAAGGTGTTGTCTGAGATGGAACGCGATTGCATTCGGATCGTGGCATTGGCAGATGTGCAGCGTGCGGTCTGTTCGCTGTTTGGTGTGGGAGTGGACGAGTTGAAGTCGTCGCGGCGGACCAGGAGCCTGGTTCAGCCTCGCATGTTGGCCATGTTCCTGGCCCGCAAGCACACTCAGGCCGCCTACAGCGAGATTGGCGAGTTCTTTGGCGGTCGGAATCACAGCACGGTGATGTCGGCGGTGGCCAAGGTTGAAGACTGGCTGGCGACCGATGCGCCGGTGATCGTCAGCCAGCAGTCCTGGTCGGTGCAGGCCGTGGTCGATTCGATCGAGCAGCAGCTGCTGCTG
>CAVOEV010000291.1:0-5550 GCA_963694825.1 Planctomycetota bacterium | reverse complement strand
GGGTGGGATGTCGAGATGGTAACAATTCGTTTGCCCGAGGGGTTGGGCAAGTACTGTGATGGCGAGCGTCGGGTGAGCGTATCGGCAACGACGTTGGGTGGGGCGTTGGCCGATTTGGTGTCGCGATATCCGAGCGTCGGATCGCGGCTGTTTGACTCGGCGGGGCAATTGCACGTGCACCTGATGGTGTTGTGCAACGAACGAGCGGTTGCGGGTTCCGAGTTGTCGTCGCAGGAGTTGGTGGAGGGCGACGAGGTGGGGTTGGTGTTTTTGGCTGGTGGTGGTTAGGCGGGCAGGGTGCCGATGTCGGTGTCGTTGAGCATTTGGTCGAAGATGCCGGTGACCTTGATTTGGAGTTCGGCGAAGAATTCAGGAGTGACGAAGTCTGGGAGTTCGACGTTGGGGTAGTTGTTGAGTGCATCCTGTGGAAGTGAGTAGTCCTCGATGGTCATGCCCTGGAGTTTTTCGAGCCGGTAGCCACGCAGGAATGTCTTGACGGTCATTTCTCTGAGCGAGTCGGCGGTGACGTCGAGGCCGGTCAATTCGGCGACGGCATCGGCGAGTGCGGCTGCCGGGAGTCCGGCGAACTTGCAGAGTCCGACCATGTCGTAGGGGAACTGGATGAGTCCGCGATCTGGGTCGGTGATGGCACCGACCCAATAATCCATGCTGGTGTCGCCTTCGAAGAGCAGTAGCAGGAAGGTCCGCATCGACATGTGTCCACCGGCCATGGCCCACGGGTAGCCGGGGTTGGTTTGAGGCAGGTAGGCGGGCAGTTCCAGGCCTTTGCAGTGCATGGCGTAGTCGCCGTCGCCCAGTTCTTCGCCGATTCGCAGCACGCCTTGTCCGAGGCGATTGGAGCGTCCTTCTGCGGAGTCGGTGAGTGCCTGGAGGATGCTGGGGAAGTCGCCGTAGCGGGGGCCATCGGCGAGTGCTCGTCCGTCGTCGGCGTGTCGTCGGTTGTATTCCATCAAGTAGCTGAGAGAGACTCCGGCCGAGATCGAATCGAAGCCGAGTTCGTCGACGAGTTCGACGATGGTGCAGGCTTGATCGGCGTCGAAGATACCGATGTTGCTGGCGAGCAGGTTGAGTGGTTCGTAGTCGAGTTTGGCTCGAAACTTCCCGGCCTGGCCATTGTCATCGATGTCGTAGACGTTCTTGTGGCATTTGATACCACAGCGGTAGCACGATTCGTCCTTGATGACGAACTGGCCGCTGTCCTGGACGTGTTGCCGGTGAAGGACAAAGGAGGCATCGGTGCCGGTGGGGTTGAAGTTCATTTCCGGCAGAGCGTGTTTCTGGTTCAGCGGCACGTAGTTGGCCCATGTGCCTCCGAGTCGATCGGTGGCGTTGTCGCGAAAACGGGCGCTGCCGTCGCCCTTGGCGACTTCGATGTTGAGTTCCTTGAAGCTGGGGGCATCGGGGTTTCGGACGTCGGCGGTGTCGGCGACGATCGCGATCAGGTTTTTGGAGCCCATGATGCTGCCCATGCCGCCTCGACCGCAGAAGCGGGGCTTGGGGTCGCCGCTTTTCAGTTGATTTTCGGTCGAGAGTGCAACTGCGGCGTAGCGGACGGAGTTGTAGTTTTCGCCGGCGGGTCCGATGACGGCAAAGTGTGCGTTGTCGCCAAAGCGTTGTTTGAGCGATTGGATCTTGGCGTTGACTCTAAGGCCAACGAGATCGCTGGCGTCTTGGAGTGTCATGGTCACGGGCGAGTCGGGGGTGTCGGATTCGCGAGTGATGTGGAGCAGTACGGGAGTGTCGCTGCGTCCGGAGAGGACGATTTCGTCGACGTCGAGTTGCCTGAGCTTGGTGCCGAACTTGCCGCTGCCGGCGGACCACATGGCCGAGGGGAGCCCGGTATGCGACCGCTTGAGTGGCGAGTAGGCGACGAAGTACGCGCGGAGTCCGGTCATCGCGTTGGAGCCGGAGAGGACTCCGAGGGTCAAGAGCAGGGTGGCGGCCGGATCGTAGGCGTCGCTGACCGGGTAGTTCTCGATGAACTTGAAGCCTCGGGCAATACCCCCGAGCACATCTTCCAGGTCCTCGCAGTCGTGAGTGCGGCCGTCGATGGTTCCGGATGTGAGGTCGACGCTGTAGCGGGTGAAGGCAAGATCGGAGATCGAGGCGGTCGTCATGACGGGTCTCGAGTGGGGGCGGGGATTGAGCGGGCTGGGTCGACTGGGATTAGTCGTTGGTGGTGCGTTCGAAGCGGTGGAGACCTCGGCCGTTGACCGTTTCGGTGGCGAAGTACAGTTCGCCCATTTCATCTTCGCCGAAGGCGAGGACTGGCATGCGGTTGGACGGGATGCGGAAGTTTTTCAGGACTCGGCCGGTCTTGTGATTGATCTTCAGGGCCCAGATCTTGCCGGAGACGAAGTCGGCATAGACGTAGTGGCCTTGGAGTTCCGGCAGGCGGTTGCCTCGATACACCAACCCTCCGGTGATCGATTTCCCCACCTGGTGATCGTATTCCCAGACGGGATCGATGGCGGGGTCGGCGGGAGTGCGGGTGAGGTTACCGAAGTTGAAGCTGGCTTCCTTGAGGCTCCAGCCGTAGTTACCGCCTTTCTTGACGATGTTGATTTCTTCCCAGAGGTCCTGTCCGACGTCTGCGGCCCAGAGGAGTCCGGTTTTGCGGTCGAAGGAGATTCGCCAGGGGTTTCTGAAGCCGTAGGCGTAGAGTTCCGGGCGAGCGCCCTTTCGGTCCAGGAAGGGGTTGTCCTTGGGGATGGCGTATTGCAGGTCGCCGTCGGTGTGGTCGACGTCGATACGGAGCAGTCCACCCATGAGGTTTGTGAGGTCCTGGCCGGTGAGCTTGGGGTCGTTGCGGCCTCCGCCGTCACCGAGTCCGATGTAGAGGTGGCCGTCGGGTCCGAAAGCGATCGAGCCGCCGTTGTGGTTGGCGAACGGTTGAGGGATTGTCATCAGGATGCGTTCGGAATCGGGGTCGGCACGATTGGGGTCGTTGCCGGCGAGTCGAAACTCCGAGAGGATCTGGACATGTCCTTTTCCGGAGCGGGTGTAGCAGAGGTAGAACTTTCCGTTGGTCTTGTGTTGTGGGTGGAAGCAGAGTCCGAGCAGGCCTTCTTCGTTTCCGGATTTCCAGTGGCGGACTCGGTTTCGGATATCGAGAAACAGTTGGGTTGACGTGGCTGCGGGGTCGGCTTTCATGACGTGAATTGTGCCGTTTTGGGTGCCGGCGAATAGGCGTCCGCTGCCGTCACCGGCGTGTCCGATGAGCATGGGACGCAGGGGTTGGAGTTTTCCGTTCTCGTCGACTCCCTCCCAACCGTCCCACTTGAGTTTGGGGAATGCGTCGGCGACTGCGAGCGGCAGGCTGCCGTCGATCGGATCGTTGATGCGGCCCGACTTGCCGAGGACTCGGATCTTGAGATTCCGGTAGGCGACCGGGTTGCCGTGGTCCTGGAGGCAGATGTGACCGCGGGTCGGTTTGCCGAACTGCTTGTAGCGGGCAAACTTGCTTTTCTTGACCCGAGCGTCCCAGTCCTTGCTGCCTTTCTGGAAGGAGTAGTAACTGACGCCATTGATGGCGACTTCGCACTGGTCGGGGTGGATCCTGAGATAAACGTGGTTCCAGTGTCCGACGGGGCGTGTGGCGTCATCAACGGCGATGCCCTTGAATCCGACCTGCTTCTCGAAACGGGTGGCCCAGGCCGGTTTCTGAGGTTTGAAGAGTTGGTAGAGCCAGCCGGACTTCTGGGGGTCGTGTCCGTCGACGTTGTCCTGGATCTGAATCTCCGGCCCGGTCTGCCACGGGGCGGCCAGTTCTTCGGTGACGTGGAACATGATCCCACTGTTGCCGCCCTTTGAGATCCTGTACTCGAGCGACAGCTCGAAGTACTCGTACTGTTCGGTGGTCACGATATCGCCGGCACCCCGGTTAACACGGTCCAGTGCCCCCCGACGTACCTGCCAGCCGTCGTTGAGAGATTGTTTACGGTAGTTTCGCCAGCCAGTGGTCGTCTTGCCGTCAAAGAGCAGTTTCCAGCCGCCACGTCGTTGGCTTTCGGTCAGCTGATTGGGTTGGTGCCCGGCCTGAATGGCCGCTGGTGGGGCCAGGAGTACGACAGCGAGGGCCCAGCTTGCGAGAGCGAGTGAACGAGTGGGGATGGAGGGTGATTGGCTGTTGAACACGGATTGATCCTGCTGGCAAAACGACGTGAAGAATCGGAACGGTCATCCTAATCGTTGGCCGTGTTGAATCCCACCGAGCCGGTCGGAACGGTTGTCGGGAAGGCCACATCTGGCGCTTGGGCAGGCGGGTGGGGTGGTGCGGAATATACGACGGGCCGAGAACTGCCAGTATCCCGACAGACTACCCAAGCCCCCCAAGTTAGTTGTTTTGTTGCTAACGAACGCTGCGGAGGATGTCGAAAATAGGCATGTTGAAGGAAATGGCTGGTGTGCCGGTTCTGGGGCGAGTGCCATCTGGAACGACAGTGATCCAGATACGTGCTCTGAGGAACAGACGGTTTGCACCAGAGAACTCAGTTGTAATCGACTTAGTCGATAGAAGAGGGAATACACGATGAATATTGCAACATTCAAGAGTTTCGTAGCCGGCCTAACGCTGGTTTCGTTTAGTGCTCTGCCGGTGATGGCTGCGGGACCTGCCGCGGGTCCGGTCGAGCAAGTTGGTTTGTTTTCGACCCTGACGAAGAAGGGCGAAGACTGTGCCAAGGACGCGAAGAAGGTTGCCGAGAAGAAGTCGGCTGACGCGAAGAAAGCCGGATGCGACAATGGCGGCGACGGCGGCGGCTGCAATCTGTTGCAGCGGGCAATGGAGCGGAGCGATCTGGGTCGCCGACTTGCCGACAGTGGTCTGCGTGTCAGTGGGTACCTGCAGGCGGGTTACCACAGTGACAGCAACGGCCAGTTCAATTCTCACCCCGACGCTTTGAACCTTCACCAGATGTATCTGGCGATCGAGAAGTTGGCCGACGAAGACGCCGACACAGGTTTGGGTTTCCGGTTGGACCTGGTCTACGGCGTTGACGCCAATGAACTCCAGTCGTTCGGTAACGAGACTGGTGCCGAGGTGTTTGACGACGACGCGGACTGGGATCACGGAATTTACGGTTGGGCGATGCCTCAGCTCTACGGAACGGTTGTCCGTGACGACCTGAGTCTGAAGATTGGGCACTTCTACGCCGGTCTGGGTTTGGAAAGTACCAACCCGAACGACAACTTCTTCTACAGTCGCTCGAAGGCGATGTACAACAGCCAAGCGCGTACCCTGACGGGCGTGATGGCCGACTACAACGTCAGCGACGACCTGACCACCAGCTTCGGCTGGACCGCTGGTTGGGACACGGGCTTCGATCGTGGCAACGACGGTGACGCCAGCGATGGCAGCACCCTGGTTGCGAAGGTCAGTTTCGACTTGATCGAGGACGAAGTGTCGATCAACTACGCTGTCTCGATGGGAGACCTCGGCGATCGCGGCGAAGGCTACGCTCACAGCGTGTACGCCGAGCTCGAGATCGAAGACGAGATCTACTACGGAATCGAAACGGTCCTGGTCGA
>CAVOEV010000290.1:0-5599 GCA_963694825.1 Planctomycetota bacterium | reverse complement strand
TGCAAAGTGGTGGACTGTGTGGTGCCGATTGGAAGAAGGGCGACGAGTTCGTCGGGTGAGTCGACTCGAGACGATCTCGCGTGAGAACTGGGAGGACTTTCTCGGTTCGCCAGCGGCCGTGCTGATGCTCTCCAAGAGCGACTGTCCGGCCTGCGGCGGCTGGACCACGCAACTGATCGACTTCCTCGAAACCGACACTCAGTGGACCACCGTCCGGTTCGGCAAGCTGCTGCTCGACCAGCCAGGGCTGGGAGCCTTCAAGAAGGCCAACCCCTGGCTGGCTGATCTCACCGACCTGCCGCTCAATCTGATCTACATCGACGGCGAAAAGGTCAAGGAATTCCTCGGCTCGGGTACCGATCGACTCGTCAACCGACTCCGACGACTCCTGGATCACTCGTGACCCTCGGCCCAATTTACCCCGGCCATCTCACGGCCTTGCCATGCCCGCCGTCTACGAACATTGTCTCCAGGTCACCGGTCAGGACATCGACGGCCAAGGACACGCCGGCAACGTGGCCTACGTGAACTGGATGCAGGATGCTGCCCTCGCACACTCCTCGGCACAGGGCTGGCCACCAGAACGCTACACAGACTCCCAAGCCGGGTTCGTCGTCAGACATCACGACATCCAGTACCTGCAGCCCGCGTTCGAAAACGACCAGATCCGAGTCCTGACCTGGGTCGCCGACTTCCAGACCCTCACGTCACTGAGACGATACAGAATCGTCCGCCGAGACCCGCCTCGCGATCCAGGCGAAGAACCGACCGATACCGTGCTCGTCACCGCCGCAACCAACTGGGTCTACATCGGGTTCCAACGTCGAATGCCAAGACGCATTCCTGACGAATTGTCCAAAGCGTTCGAGGTGGTTGACGACGAACCCGACTTCGCCTGAACCCAACCCCCTCACGGGACAGGCTCCTCACACGAGATCCGCCTTCGGTGGCCCCTGTGATGAGCCTGTCCCCGCTCTTGGAGTCCTTCAACAGGCTGCTACCATGCCCCCATGTGCGGGCGATTCAATCTCAGGACCACTGCGTCGGAACTGGCCGAGTTCTTCGACACCATCCTGGACCCGCAACTCGAGCTTTCACTCACACCCCGGTTCAACATCACACCCTCACAACCGGTTCTGGTGATTCGCAACCACGCCGACCACGCCGACCACGCCGAAACCGTGAGTCTCGATTGGGGATTGGTCCCGACCTGGGCCAAGAACGCCGCGGCCGGAAAACGGATGACCCCGTTAATCAATGCCCGAGGTGAAACCGTCTCCGACAAACCGTCCTTCCGATCCGCCTTCCGACACCGCCGCTGCCTGATGCCCGCCTCAGGCTTCTACGAATGGCAGAAGACGACCGGCACCACGAAGCAACCCTGGCACATCCATCGGCCCGATGACGCACTGATGGCATTCGCCGCCATCTGGGAACAGCGGCAAGACGACGACGGGTCGGTGATCGAGAGTTGTGCGATTATCACGACCGAAGCCAACTCGCTGATGGCTCCAATCCACCACCGCATGCCCGTTGTCCTCGAGCCATCCGACTTCGCCGCATGGCTCGACCCGCACATCTCGAGCCACGAACGACTCGAACCAATCCACCGGCTGCTCCGCCCATGCCCCGACCATGCACTGGTCGCCGAACCGATCGACACCCGAATCAATCGACCAGCCAACGAGGGCCCCGATTGCCTCAGACCCGCCAACTCGACAACCTCAGGCGGCGACGGCCTGTTATTCGACTAGCACCGAAACCACCCGGTCCGTGTCCGACAGATCCCCTAGCAACACGTCCGGATCACAGGCAGATAACTCGTCGGCAGAATACAACCCCGTCGACACAGCCAACACTCTCGCTTCAATCGCCCGGGCACAACGGACATCCAACGGAGTGTCTCCGATCACCCACACCTCGGCCGGATCCCACCAGCCCAACTCGTGCCGAATCCGCTCGCGGATGCTGCGAGCCACGTCGTCACGGTCCCGCTGCCGGTCGCCAAAACCTCCAAACAAACAGCCACCACGATCGAAGTACCTGTCCAGGCCAAAATGCCCCAGCTTCCGCCTCGCACCATCCTCCAGATTGCCCGTCAATAACCCCAGCACCACGTCGTCACACCCCGACAACGCCGACAACAACTCGACCACACCCGGGAGAACAGGCTTGTCCAACTGCCCGAGGCCGGCCGCAAGACCGTCCAGGTACGCTGCACTCACCCGACCAAATGACGACTCGTTCACCCCCACAGCAAAAAACTCCATCAGGTCCTCGATGATCGCACGGTCCGTCCGACCGGCCATCCCGATGCCCTCGACCGGACCACTCACGCCGTACAACTCAAACAATGCACTCTCCATCGCCGCCTGACCCGCCGCACCACTCTCGAGCAACGTCCCGTCGATGTCGAACAGACAAACACGCATCAAAATTCCTCCACCAACCGCCTTGCCCCTGCCACACACCCAACCCGCACAACCCACACACCCAACCCGCACACTCTCGCTGTTATCGGACCCAACACGCCCTGACCGCGATCGATAGCGGGTGAATCGCCAGTGCTATCGTTGCTATCGGATTCACTTGTGTCACTGGAATCTCCCGAGCCACCTGCCCCTTCAGGGGTTGAAGTTTGCCGAGGTGGTGAGAAGAGACAAACGTGAGTGTACTCGGTTCCAGCTGTTTGCCGAATAAGCACCTTGACGCATTTCTGGAGACCCGAGTAGAGTACCGACCAGGGATGACGGAAGACTGTACCGGGAATCGGTGGTAAGTCGGCGGAACCACCGCTGGCTCGGAGCGATTCACATCTCACAGTTCCGACGTGGATTCCCGTACTGCCTCACCCCGCAGTGGTGCGCCTGCTCGGCCAGGCCCGGCTCGTTCAGTCGGCTTGGACTTTGTCACGGGGTTGTCGAGGAAATTTCGAAATGATCAGACATCGTCGCCCGGGTTTCACACTGATCGAATTACTGGTTGTGATCGCCATCATCGCGATCCTCGCCGCACTGCTGCTCCCAGCCGTGCAACAGGCTCGCGAAGCTGCTCGAAACACCCAGTGCAAGAACCATCTCAAACAGATCGGACTCGCACTCCACAACTACCACGAAGCTCACAACTCGTTCCCGCCCGGGCAAATCAACCAGATGATGTTCGGTGGCCTCGGATCCGGCAATTTTCAGACCTCCGATCCGAACGAACCCATGCTCGCCAGTGGAAACGGACTGCAAGGCACCAGCTGGATGCTGCACATCCTGCCGCAGATGGGACAACAGGCGCTCAGAGAACTCTGGGAAGACAAGATGAATGTGCAGATGAACGGGAACGGAGCCAACCTGGCCATCGACCCGATCACACAGATCCAGATCATCCTCACGCCAGCGCAAACCGACATCCCCGAGTTCTACTGCCCCACACGACGCAACTCGATGGACCGCGACAAGTACCCCAACCTGCTGTTGATCAACCCCGACTGGACCAAGGGCGGCAACGACTACGCCGGAGTCACCGGTTCGGGAGTCGCCTTCAACGACGCCAACCGAGCCACTTGGGCACTGACACCATCGCAGACCATCAACGACCCCACGCTCTCGAGACTCCCCAACAACATCCACATCGGCATCTTCTCGGTCAATAGCTCGACCCGGATGCGAGACGTCGAAGATGGTGAGTCGCAGACTTTAATGGTCGGCGAAATCGAACGCTTCAACGTCATCGGAGACCCTCTCCGGCAAAGCAGCGATGGATGGGCCTGGGGCGGACCGGCCACCCTGCTCAGCACACGTTTCGGACCCAACCAGAAAATTCATTACGACAACGCCGGTAGCCTGCACACGAGCGGCGGAGTCAACTTCGTGCTCGTCGATGGCAGCGTTCGATCCATCAACCAGAACATCAATGTCACGCTCTTCCAAAACCTCGGCAACATGAGACGAAAAGTGCCCGTGCAGGTGCCCAACTAAGGACACCGCCCCAAGCACGCACACCGCGACTCTCAAAACACGCGGCGGTATCCGATCGCGACAGTCCAAACCCAGACGGGCCAACATACCCGATGACGATCCGCTACCAGTGCACCGAGTGCGATTCGGTTCTCAAGATCCGCGACGACAAGGCTGGACAGGCTGGCCGCTGCCCTCAGTGCAAAACCGCGTTCGTGATCCCCGAACCGGAACCGGATGCCACGGTAGACTCCGACACACAGGCTCAGTCGGACCAGGGCACCGGTGATGCCGAAGACGACGCCATGACGTTCCTGATGGAATCCGGCGACGTACCACCAGCCGCCACCCCGTTGGCCAGCACGGCACTCGACAACGACGAAATGACTCCGGCCATCCCGCCGCCGCCGCCGTCACCCGAAGAACGACAATTACACCGCCCGCCCGAGCGACTCAAGGTCGACACCGACGACACCGACGACACATCCATTGCAGCCAGCGACCTGCTCGCTCGAAGCGAATCCGCCCGATCCGCCCGATCCGCCGCCGACAACGAACCGCCACCGAAACGCGGGCCGGCGATCGACGTCGAGCAGATCAAGTACATCGCCAAACGACAACTGCTGCCGATCGCCGGCGGCATCATCGTCGTCGCCGGGATCTGTTACCTGCTCTTCGACATGATAACTCCCAACTCCAAACTCCCACCCCTCGCCTCCGTCACCGGCACCGTCACACTCGATGGCAATCCCCTCCCACAGGCCACCGTCAACTTCGAACCCATCACCGACGAAAGGGATGCCGAGCAACGACGACTCGGAGGCAGCGTCGGACGATCCGACACCGACGGAATCTACACCCTGACCTACCCCGGCGGACACGATGGAGCCGTCCTCGGCATGCACATTGTCCGAGTCAACAAGACCGACAAGCAGGGGCTCGAGGTGCTGGGCAAGAAGTACCACCTGCAGAGCCAGATACAGCACGAAGTGAAAGAAGGATCCAACCGGATCGACCTGCTGCTGAAGTCCGAAGCGACTCCCGCCGCAGTCAATCCGCTCGTCGATCCCACCTCGCCCTAGTAGCTGGGGTGTGGCCTCATATCACTTGGGATCCAGTTCCGCAGCCCGCTGTCGATCGGCCACCGCCTCGGGCAATCGACCCGCCGCCTGATGTGCCTCGGCTCGCTTCAGGTACGTCTCGGCCACCACTGCATCGAAACGACGGGCCTTGGCAAAGTCGGCAATCGCCAGGTCCCAGTGCCCCTGCAACTTGTGACACTCGCCTCGCAAACTGTAAGCCTCGTATCCACCACCCACCTCCAGTGCCCGGCTGCAATCCGACGTCGCACGTTTCGGATCACCCGAGAACACCCAGTGACGGGCTCGAGCCAGATACGCTTCGTGAGCCTGCCCCGGCTCGACCGTGATCGCACGCTGGTAGTCCGCCAACGCCGCTCCGCCTTGACCGTCGTACGCCAGGTGACGTGCCCGCTGAATATAACCACCCGCCCGCTTCGGTGACGCGGCAACCTGCTGACTGAGACGCTGAAAGCGAAGCAGCCAGACCAGCTTCTCGCCGTCCGCCAACGCCAACTTCGACTTGCCCAGACGACGGTACGCCTCGCGACGCAATTGATAAAACCGAGGATT
>CAVOEV010000289.1:0-5655 GCA_963694825.1 Planctomycetota bacterium | reverse complement strand
AAACAGGGGTTTTTTCGTGCGAGGGCAAAGTGGCTTGCGACCCCGTGCGAGGCAAAACGGCAGGGTGCTGCTGCGCATTTTGCAGCGCTTTTGTGAAGTGATCCTCATTCACAATCGATTGAACTATTCGGAAAAGTGCCCGCGAGAGAATGCGAGTCATGGTACGTCGCATTCTCAGGGACCACGGTTATCCACCGGACCTACAGGCAACTGCGACGAAGACTGTGCTCGAACAGGCCGAGACGCTCTGCACGGAGTGGGTTGCCATCTGACCAGTTGGTAACACGCCCCGTTAGCGAGTCCGAGCAGCCTCAGGAGTTCCCCTCACACCACATCAACCCACTCGGCCCAGTAGGTGAACGACTCGTCGACCTCGTCGATGTCGTCCAGCATCGTGTCGCTACCGCCGCCACCGCGGACCGTGTCCGTGCCGTCACCAGCATCGAGGCGATCGTCGTCGCGGGCGTGGTCGGTGTCCGACTTGCCGTCGTCACCCTGCAGGATGTCGTTTCCGGTAGCCCCGTACAGGCTATCGTGGCCCTCGCCGCCGACCAGGATGTCGTCGCCGCTGCGGCCAAACAGGGAGTCGTCGCCGGTCCAGCCGCTCAGCGCGTCATGCTGTGTGCCTCCGTCGAGCCAGTCGTTGCCTGTGCCGCCGTTGAGCGTGTCGTTGTCGCGAAGGCCCTTGAGTGTATCGTCTCCGTCGCCACCCAAGAGCGAGTCGTTCCCCGCGCGGCCATTGAGCAAGTCGTGGCCCGAGCCCCCCATGAGCGTGTCGTTACCACCGACGCCGATCAACGTGACATCCCCGCTGAACGCTCCTGCCTCCAGCCGGTTGTCGCCGTTACCACCCTTGAGGTAGGCCGTTTCTATACTCGTCAGCCCGTCGGTGCCCATTCCCCCGGTCAGGCTCTCATCGGTCAGCGTCATGTCGACGTTGGCTCGTTCGAGCAGCCGGTCGGTACCTTCGCCACCGTCGAGCGAATCATCGCCACTCTCGCCGGTGAGTTGGTCATTACCGGCACCGCCAACCAGGCTATCGTGGCCTATGCCGCCGTTGAGCTTATCATCCCCGGCGCCCCCGATCAGTGTGTCGTTGTTGCCACCTTGCCCACGCAACACGTCATCTGCGTCACCTCCTGTGATCAGGTCACGACCGGATCCACCAAAGAGCCGGTCAAATCCAGGACCGCCCGTCAGCGTGTCGTGGCCACCCAGACCATTGAGGAATGCCCGGCCGCTGAATGCTGATGCGTCGATGGTGTTGGCACTGGAACCACCGAAGAGCTGCACCAGTTGGATGTTGACCAGCGTGTCGGTTCCCAGGCCTGTCAGTGAACTGTCCGTGGCGGTGAAGTCGACGTCGGCCGTTTCGAACACGTGGTCATATCCGCTGCCTCCGTCAAGCGTATCGTCGCCGGGGCCGCCAGAGAGTTGATCACCACTCGATCCCTGTCCCTGTACGAGGTCATTGCCGTCATCACCAGACAACCAATCGGAACCGCTGCCACCATTAAGCGTGTCGTCTCCGTCATTGCCGACCAGAACATCATCTCCCCCTTGCCCGTTCAACTTGTCCTGATCAGCCCCACCAAACAACTCATCCGAGCCTCCGCCGCCGAGCAGTGTGTCGTCACCCTCATCACCAACCAGGACGTCCGACCCGGCGTTTCCAGTCAGCAGGTCATTACCAGCCCCTCCCCAAACATAGGATTCCAGATTGTTGGCCTCCACGGTCACATGATCGGCACCTCGACCGGCCAGCACGTCGATGACTGCGCCAAACCCAGCATCCACGGCCTTGAGATTGATCCAATCATCACCGTCGGAGGTCGACAACGTGAGGCTGACAGCGGGAGAGACGAAGTCGATCGAAAAGGCACCGAGCCCTGGGACAATCGAACTGACATTGTCATTCGCCTGGCCATTGTCTTCGAGCGAAATGTAGTCGTCATCAGCGCCGAAGGGGTCACTGTCGGACGGCCAGTAGACCGCTCGATGATCGACGACAAATTCGTCCACCAGTTGCTCGGTGCCATAGAAGTTGACAGCACGACCGTCGAACCAGACTGTGCCCCCGTCGCCTTCCACCGGGTAGATCTCGACGACCGAAGACTCATGACCCACAAATTCTATTCGATCTCCGTCGGTCGTTTCATTGTCGAACCCAATCCACTGCAGGTCGACCGTTTCGACAAAATTGCCACCCGAGAGATCGACAACGAACACGTCATCGCCGGCTGAGCCCAGGACATTCAAGGAGAGTCCTGTGCCGACGGGAAACGAAAATTCAATTTCACCATCGGACATGAGTTGAACGGAATCAGAGACCTGCTGGAGGCGGTGTTCGGTGGCCTGGGGCCAGATCAAAACTCCAATGCCAATGTCTGCATCAACGATCAACGATGCCTCGCCAATGGTCAGCACGTGGTATGGCTGTGAATTGAGTGTCTGGGAGCCGGTAATCTCCCACCCGATCAACAACGAAATGGTGTCGTCTGCTGTGCCGTGAACAACCAGCGTATTGCTTTCATCTGAGACGCGAAGAACGTTCTGGTACGTCGTACTGAAGTTCTGAGCCCCTTCAGCGCTGAGATCGATCGCCTCGATTCCCTGAAACCGGTTGAAGGGGAAATCCCACAAGGTCATTGCTTCGTCTGTTCCGATGACTCGAAGCGTATCAGTCCCGGTTCCTCCACTGACACGATCGAAGTACTCGCTGGTTATCTCAAAAACGTCGTCTCCCTCACCACCTCGCAAAACGTCACGCCCACCGCCGCTAATGATCGTGTCATCACCGCGACCGCCGATCAGAGTCTCATCAGCCGTCGACCCTGTGATCAGGTCATCGCCCGTTGTGCCGGCGTTGTCGACTTCTCCGGTGAAATCACCTCCGTAGATAACGTACGCTTCTCCGGCATCCGTCATTCCGTCCGCGTCGGCCAGGCGGGCTCCAATGACCAGATCATCGTATCCGTCGCCGTTGAAGTCACCGGCTGAGCTAAGAAAGAACCCAGCCTGGTCACCGGCATCGATGCCATCGAGTCGAAAACCCGTGCTGCTCGTCAGGTCTGCAAGCCGGAACACTCCACCAAGGGTGTTGCTACCAAAGACAACGTAGGCGGCTCCGGCGGCCCCATTGAATCCAGGTGCTCCGATCATCAGATCGTCGTAGCCATCTCCATTGACATCGCCCGCAGCATTGATGCCACCGGCCATCGAAAACACGGACTCACCGTCAAACCAGATGCCTTCACTGTCCACCATCCAGAACAGATCGAGACTTGCCGCAGACCATTGCGACTTTCCAAACACGATGTAGCTACGGCCGACCTTGTTGTTGTAGTACCCGGCTCCGATCAACAGGTCATCGAACCCGTCGCCGTTGACATCCCCGGCCGGACCAACAGGGACTCCCGCAATATCGCCGGTAAACTCGCCGACAATTTCAAACCCGTTGCTGCCATTGAGATCGGCCAGGTCAATCGTGGACGGGAAATTCTCGCCTGATCCAAACACCACGTAGGCCCTGCCCGCCTGGTTGTCGGCATAGATCGATCCAACGATCAGGTCATCGAAGCCATCACCGTTGATATCCCCGGACGGGCCCACGGTCACAGAATGACCGACCCGGTCGCCGGAGTCTTCGCCGACCATCCGGAAGCCGTTGGATCCGTCCAGACCACTCAGACTGTTTCCGTTAGCCAACCCGGTCGGACTGCCAAACAGCACGAAAACCTCACCGGTATTGGCGTGTGTCACCAGAGAACTGCGGTCTCCGCCTGGAGCGCCAACGACGATGTCGGCCAGCCCGTCTCCATTGATGTCCCCGGCCGAAGCGGGAATCCCCGCCTGGTCCTCCGCATCCAACCCGGCAATCCTCATGCCTCTGGAGCTGCTCAGGTACCGTAGATCGATGTTCGAATTGCCAGAAGTCCGGCCGTAAATAACATAACTGGCCCCGGCATCTGTTTTGCCCGAGATATCGGCATACGGGGCACCGATCAGCAAATCGTCCAGACCATCTCCGTTGATGTCACCAGCGGCCGACACGACCATCCCGGTAAAGTCGTTGGCATTGGCGCCATCGATGCGGAATCCCAGCGATCCCGCGATTGACGAGAGATTGCGGGAACTGGGGATCCCGGAAGCTTTCCCGTAGACCACGTACACTCGGCCCGCATCGGTGCGTCCGAGCGCGTTGGAGTAGGGAGCGGCCACGGCGATATCATCGAAACCGTCTCCGTTGAAATCACCGATGCTGTCCACGTCACGACCGACCCCGTCGTTGGGAGCCGCCCCATCGAGACGGAATCCGTCAATTCCGTTTAGCACACTCAATGAAGTCGCCAGGAGTGTGCGATCTTCGAGCGATTCGATGGCGACGGCTTGGCAGCCACGCCGCGTGCGGGGTACAGCCAGTCGCCTCTGGACAAAGCTGCATCTCAGGAGTGACCTGGGCATCAGGAGTTTGATGGTCTCTAGCAGACTCATTCTGGATTTCTCACCAAGCCAACGTCGGCCCTCATTCTACGTCAAAGACAATCAGCTCCGACATCAGACGCGGTCTAGATGCAGCGTTAATTCGATCTCGTCGGTCTTGAACCCCACGACCCGTGGACGGCGGACACCCGGCAGCACGACGACGTCATACAGTTCTCGAACGATGCCTTCGATCCACAGCCAGTGTGCGATCCGACGTTCTTCCAGATCAATGATGGCCAACCCACATCGGGGGCGAGCGTCGTGTTTCTCCAGATTCTGGTCGAGATCCAATCCTGAGAATGTGCGATTCACTCTCGGCTTGGAGAGACCGACTACGGCGAATCGACCTTGAAACGCCAGTCCGCGAAGATAGCCGGGACAAAACGCAACTCGTACGAACTCCCCCCCTGACGGGTCGACGTAGCCGAGGTAGCCGCTGCCGGATTCGAGCAGCCATAGGTAGTCATCGTGAAAGCGGGGGGAATGAGGCATCGAAAGGTCCTCGACAGTCGGCGTCCCGGAGTCAACGTCAATGACGCAGCCACCTTTCTGACGTTGCTCGCGCCAGCCTTCAATCACATCGGCCCGGCTGATGCAGCTGACATACCGGACACGGCCGTCGCGTAAGGCCACTCCGTTAAGGTGGCACCGGTCCTCAGGGAGCTCTTCGGAAATAAACGGTGGTCGCCACAGCGGCGAGAAACTGTGTGTCTCGGATGTCGTCGCCAGGCAACTGAACAGTGTGTTGGCAAACACAACGCGTCCCTGGTCTTCAACGACCACGTCGTGGATGTCCAGATCTCCGGTCACGAATCCGACCTGCGGCAAATAGACGCGGTCGTATCCATCGGCGTCCTGGCCCGGTTCCGCCGCGTTCTCAAACCGCCACAATTGGTATAGCGACGACATCCACAGTGTCTGGCCGTCTGACCAGAGCCCCATACAACGGTTAAAAGTCCGCTCAAAGACCGACAACCGACTGTCGTCATGCGTCCCGACAAGAAACAGCTTTCCGGCCTGATAGGTCGTGAATGCCAGGCTGATTCTCTCGTCGACCAGCCACTTTCCCAAACCGGGTGAGGCGTGGATCTCGAGGTCTGCCGAAACTGCATGCATGGCTTCATGATCGCCGGGAGCACTAAGTGAACCGGCGCCGAGATTGGTTATTCC
>CAVOEV010000288.1:0-5673 GCA_963694825.1 Planctomycetota bacterium | reverse complement strand
CACCAGAGCAACGGGCAGTACCGTGAAGGCAAACGGTCCATTTACGAGGGCGGGCATCGCGTACCGTTTTTTGTCCGCTGGCCCCAGGGCATCGCCAAGCCGGGCCGGACATTCGATGGACCGGTGTGCCAGACCGACCTGCTGGCCACGCTTGCGGAGATGTTAGGCGTGAGTTTGCCGGCTTCCGCGGGAGAAGACAGCCAGAGTTTCTTGACTGCGTTGACGGAGGGTACGACTCGCCAGCGAGTGCCGATGATTCATCACAGTAGCAACGGTGGTTTCGCGATTCGTGATGGCAGATGGAAACTCGTAATGGGCGTGAATCGAAGCAAGAAGCGGGAACTCTACGACTTGTCTTCCGATTCGGGTGAACACAGAAACGTCGTCGCCGAGAACCTCGAGATTGCGAAGCGGCTGGAACGGGCATTGACCCGTATCGTTGTAAACGGTCGGAGCACGCCCGGTGATTCGGTTCCAAACGATACTGGATTCTGGGACGACCTTTATTGGATGGATAGGAACGACTACGTTCGTTGATCGCGGCGTCGGGCTGTTGCCACTCGTTTCGTAACTGAAAATAACACGCGGAGTGCATGATGAAACGACTTCTGCCCATCTTGTTTGCGGTTGCTTTTGTCCTGGGTGATCTGCCGCGAACTGAAGCGGCCAAGCCCGCTTT
Source organism: Planctomycetota bacterium (assembly GCA_963694825.1). GTDB lineage: Bacteria > Planctomycetota > Planctomycetia > Planctomycetales > Planctomycetaceae > UBA8437. Next base: position 4,994 of record CAVOEV010000288.1, on the reverse strand, counting down.
TGGAAAGCAGCCGAACATCATTCTCGTGATCACCGACGACCAGGGATACTACGACCTGTCGTCCCACGGGAATCCGCACCTGGCGACGCCGAACATCGACAAGTTGCGAGACCAGAGTCTCCGCTTCACTCGTTTCCAGGTCAGCCCGACCTGCGCGCCGACTCGGTCGGCGATCATGTCGGGGCGAGCACCGTTTTATGTGGGGGTGACGCACACGATTTTGGAACGAGAGAGAATGAAGCTCGACGTGCCGACAATGCCCGAGATGCTACGGGGTGCTGGGTACACAACCGGCATCTTCGGCAAGTGGCATTTGGGTGACCAGGACCAGCAACGTCCGGACAAACGCGGCTTCGATGAGGTGTTCATTCACGGTGCCGGCGGTATCGGGCAATCCTATGGCGGAAGTTGTGGCGATGCACCGGGAAACAAGTATTTCGACCCGGCGATCCTGCACAACAACACCTTTGTGAAAACCAAGGGGTTCTGCACCGATATCTTCTTCAGCCAGGCCATGAAGTGGATGGAAAGTCAGAAGGGCAAGAAGCCCTTCTTCACGTACATCACCACCAACGCGCCGCATGGCCCCTTCATCGCGCCGGATTCCTACAAGCAGAAGTTCATCGACGCCGGTTTTAATAGCCGCACGGTTGGCTTTTACGGGATGATCGAGAACATCGACGACAACGTGGGTCGCCTGACTGCGAAGCTTGCCGAATGGGGTATTGAAAAAGATACCCTGTTGATTTTCATCACCGACAATGGTCCTTCCGCTTCGAACTACAACGGCGACCACAAGGGGAAGAAGGGCAGCGTGGATGAAGGCGGCACGCGCGTGCCAAGCTTCTGGCGTTGGCCCGGTGTGATCGAGCCGGGCGTTGATGTGGATCGCATTGCCAATCACTTCGACATTCTTCCCACCTTTGCGGCCATCGCCGGCGGGAGCCCGAAGCAGCAGGGTCAATTGCACGGCCGGAGCCTGGTGCCGCTGTTGAAGGATGCCAATGCGACCTGGAAGGATCGCTTTCGGGTGTTCCACAAGGGACGTTGGGCGAAAGGGCAGGCTGCAACTGCCAGGAACAATGGCTTTGCCGTTCGGAATCAACGGTTTCGGCTGGTTGGCCGCAATGCACTGTACGACATGGAAAAAGACCCGTCGCAAAAGACCAATGTGCTTGCGGAGCATCCGGCAATCGCAAAACAGATGAACTCTGTCTACGACAAGTGGTTCGACGGGGCGCTACCGAACATGGTCAACGAAAACGCCCCGCTGACAGGCCACAACACGTTTCACCTGATGTTCTGGAAGCAATTCGGCATCGACATTCCCCCGGTCAAGCAGCGCAAGCCAAGGCCACGGAAAAAGAAAAAATCCAAAAAGGAATAGCAGCCAGCCAAGAGGTGGGGATCAACCGGGAGTCAAGTTGACCTTCGTGGCGGTTAGCCGAACAAGTCCAGGATCGGTTTGCCGGTAGTCAGTGAACCGGAAATGCCGCTGGCGTCCTGCGGGTCGTTGATGGGGATGTCGAGTCCGTGATAGACCGTCGCAGCCAGTTCCTCGGGGCGGACGCGGTTCATGATCGGGTACTCGCCCTTTCTGTTGGACTTGCCGTAGACGTTGCCTCCGGCAATGCCACCTCCGGCCAGGATTGACGAGAAGCACTTTGGCCAGTGTTGTCGACCGGGCGGGCTCTGCTTCAAGACGTAGGGTGTGCGGCCGAACTCGCCGGTCACCACCACCATCGTGTCTTCCAACATGCCTCGTTCGCTGAGGTCCGAGAGCAGCCCGGCGAGTGCCTGGTCGAGTCGCGGCAGGCAAAAGCCCATGCCGTACGAGCCGTTTCCGAACGCGTTGCCCATGCCCATGTTGCCGCCGTGCATGTCCCAGCTGCTGCTGGGCGGTCCTTTCGTGTCGTGATCGGCCTGCCCAGTCCAACCGTTGACCGTCACGAAACGGACGCCCGATTCGACCATCCGGCGAGCGAGCAGCAGGTTTTGTCCAAGGGGATGCATGCCGTAGCGATCGCGAACACTCTGCGGCTCCTGGTTCAGATCAAACGCCTGCCGCCCCTCTTTCCGTGTCAGGGCGTCGTAGGTCTGTTCTCTGAGGTCGGACCAGTCGCTGACCTGTTTGTCCTTGTCGAGCTTGTTGGATTCCAGTCCTGCGAGCAGCGATTTGCGTTCTTCGAACCGCTCCTCGTCGTAGGAGTTGTAGATTTTCGGTGGTTCGAAGTTCTTCATCGCCGGGTGATTCTTGGCCGAACCGACAAACACTGGTGCATAGGCCGAACCCAGGTAGCCGCCGATTCCGATGTTGGGTGCACAGAAGACCGGCGGTCCTACGCACTTGATCAGCCAGGCATTGGAAATGAAATTCCGCGTGCTGGGTTTGTGCTTGGCAATGAAGGAACCCATGTAGGGCTGGTCGTTGGGTCGGCCCTGCTGTACTCGCTTCTCTGACTGGCCGCTGAGCAGGTTGTGCATCGCGTCAAAGTGATTGCTGATCGCTCCGGGATGCGACATCGAATTGATGAGCGTGAACTTGTCGGTCAACTGGGCCAGTCGGGTGTGCATTTCGTTGATGCGCATCCCGGGGACTTGGGTCGCGATCGGTTCGTACGGACCGCGAAAATCCAACGGCGCCTCGGGCTTCATGTCCCAGGTATCGACATGACTCGGCCCACCACACAGCAGGACAAAGATGCAGCACTTGTCGGACTTGACGGCCTTGCCCGAGGCGTCGACCTTGTCACTGCCCATGACCGTGCCCGGCATGCCGAGACTCAGCGTTCCCAGCCCGCTGGCGATCAGGGCTTGCCGACGGTTCAACTGGAGTTCGTTCATGTGACTAGCCTCAAGACTTGATATTCGGTGATCTGAAGTGGCTACAACTCCGCGTGTTGCTAAACGTCAGCAAGTGTGCCGGTGCTGTCGGCGAACTTGCTGGTTTTGACTCCGAGTCGATTGAGCATGGTGACAAAGAGATTCGCCAGCGGGATATCTTCGTGAGCGGCTTTCTTCTGCCACGGCTCCCGTCCGCCGTTCCATGGGCCTCCGGCCGGGTTGTCGCCGGCGAAGTTGAGGTACTGTCCGTGCTGGAAGCCCATGTTCTTTCCGCCAGCCAGGATCAGGGGGTAGTTTCGAGAGAGATGGAAGGCGCTTGAGGCAGACCCGAACAGGATCAGCGTGTTGTCCAGCATGTTACCCGTGCCGCCAGCTTCGGGAGTCGCTTTCAACTTGCCGATGAACCGTCCGAGTTCTTCGCTGAGGAATCGGCAGTAGACGCCGAAGTTCTTCCAGCCACCGGGGTTCTTTGTGTTGTGCGAGAGTTGATGAGTCAGGTTGAAACCAACGGCTCGAGCCAGGTAGTCGCTGATGCCAATCCCGTTTTCTCGGCCAAGCTGGTATGTGGCGACTCGAGTCGAATCGGTCTGGAATGCGAGATAGATGAGTTCGAACATTGTCTGCAGGTAGACGCGTGGATCTTCGGGTGTGATGTCGAGTTTCAGGTGATCGACGTCGACCTTGGGAAGCGGAATGTTCATCCACCGCTTGGCCTTTTCGACCTTGATTTCGGTATCGCGAACCGACTGGAGGTATTGGTCGAGTGTTTTCTGATCGCGGCCGGACAGCGATTGCTTCAGGGAACGCGCATCGGCCATCAGGTCGTCCAGCGCACTTTGGCTCAGAGCCAGTCTCCGCGCCGCATCGCCATCACTTTTGACGAACAGCATGTCGAAGATCTGTTTCGGCTTGTGCTGGGACGGGATGGCTCGGCCACTTCGATTGAACGACAGCGTGTGGGCACCTCGCGGAGTCCCAGTGCCTCCATCGGTCGACATCACCAGCGAAGAGAACCGGGTTTGATCTCCAACGTGTGCAGCAAACTGCTGATCGAGCGAGATCGAGTTGCTGTACTCTCCTTTGGGCCCGGTCGCACCGGCGGTCAGGAACTGATCGGCATTCGAGTGGCCGTGGATGCTTCGCACCGAGGGATGAGACAGGCCCGAGAGGATTGTGAGGTCGTTGCGTACGGGATGCAGCGGTTCGAGGCACTTGGTGAAGGTGTAGGTTTTTCCATTTCCATGGGGAAACCAGGCCCAATCCTTGTGAGCCGGATCCTTGGCCAGCGGCATCGGCACTCCGTCGGGCTGGTAGATGCACGCGAGTCGAGTTGTCCGGGCCGGCTGTTTGGCGGAGTCGGCACTCCGGGCAAACGATTCGAACCACGGCAGTGCCAGTGCGACTCCGGAACCATGAAGGAATCTGCGACGGTCGAATGCTGTGAGAGGTGAAGTCATACGGGTCGTCTTTCGTCGAGCCGGCGGCCGGGATCTTCTACCTGTTTTATTTCGACTGAAACAGCTCGCTGGTGACAATCAATGTGATCATTGTAGCAAGTCCATCGTTCTGCTTGCGCAGATCGGTTGTAATCTGGTCGATGCTTGCTCGATCGCCGAACGTCAATGGTCGTCCCAGTGCGTAGGTTGCCAACTTGTGGACCATCGCACGGGCGAACTGATCTTGTCGATTGGTCAGCAGAAACCGCTTCAGGCCGTCCATGCCGTCCAGTTCCTGGTTGTTGAACAGCAGGCTCGAGGCATCGACCGGTTTTCCGTTGATCTGGCTGCGCCAGCTACCAACGGCATCGAAGTTTTCGAAAGCGATTCCCCACGGATCGATCTTGGCGTGACACGACAGGCATGCGGCGTGGTTGCGGTGATCTTCGATGCGTTGTTTCAGGGTGAGCTTGGCAATTTCGGGATCGGCCAGGTCGATCTCGGGCACGGCCGGCGGTGGTGGAGGAGGCGGATCGTTGAGCAGGTTTTCGAGCATCCAGATGCCACGTTTCAGTGGATGCGAGTCCTTGCCATCTGAGTTCATGGCCAGCAGGCCGGCAGCAGTCAGCAAGCCGCCTCGGCGATGCTGTGGCTCGAGTCTCACTCGGCGAAAGTGGTTGCCCGTTACGTCGTCGATCTCGTAGTGCTTGGCCA
>CAVOEV010000287.1:0-5685 GCA_963694825.1 Planctomycetota bacterium | reverse complement strand
CCCCACCCTGCTACCGACCAACCTTCAAATCCACAACGTCTCGATCAAAACCCTCAAACCGGTTCGACTCCAACTTCACGTCCCGGGCCTGCTTCCCGATCCGAATCCCAATCCGCTGCATCGGCTTGCGTGTCTCACGGATCTGGTTCCCCTCGAGCGTCACCTCGCGAGTCCGACCCTGTACGTCGATCGCCACACCATCGACACCACCACTGTCGACAATCCGGTTCTTTTCCAACGTGTTCCGGTTCGGCCAGAAGTCCTTGCCACGTGCATCGTCCCGGAACAACACACCAACCTTCCCGCTGCCGGTGATCGTGTTCAACCGGATCACGTTGTCCGTGTCGCAATGGCCAATCGATACGCCGTAGCTTCGGTTGCCACTGATCTGGTTGCTCTCGGCCAACCCGTGACGGATCCCCCAACAAAAGAACACGCCGATCGTGTTCCGCTCGATCCTGTTGTTCCGCATCAACGGCCGCTGCGACCCGCTGCCCGGATGCAAACCCAGGTCAGCGTTGTCGTGAGAATGACAGTTCTCGACCAACACGTCGTGACAAATCTGCCAACTGATCCCGTCACCGTTGTAGTTCCGAGCCTCGACACCATTCATCACGATCCGGTTACAGTCCTGCAGGAAAATGCAGCCGCCGTAGTTCCCGTTCAGATTGGAGTTCTGCTTCAGGTTCCCGTCCAAAGTGATGTCCCTGATCGAAATGTCGTCGACATGGTCGCCGGAAATCAACGGGAACAACGAGGCCAATGTCGGTTTGCCCGAGAGCCAGAAGTTCTTGCGCAAGGCCCGGTCCAACTTGAATCGGTTCCCCGTCCTCGCGACCAAAGTCCGCTTCAAGACGTCGGTGACACCGTTGTCAGGATTCCGGGTCCGCAACACAATGCCGTCGCCAACCTGGAACCCCTTCGCGTCCGACACCGTCACCTCCTGGTCGTACCAGTCACTGTCGTCAGACAATGACACCGAATGCGACGGACCCTTGGTCAGGATTGAATCGGCACCGCTGCCGAGAATGCGGATGCCGCTGCGCAAATGAACCGAGTTCCGCAAGGTATAGGTGCCCGGCAAGACCTTCACCGTCCCGCCACCGAAACGACTGATGTAGTCGACCGCCGCCTGCAACACCCGATCGGTGCTGCCAACCAAATCGGCTCGCTTCGGACCCACTGTGATCGTCATCCGCTCGTCCCAGGCCGGCTCGTGAACCCTGTCTCCCGACGTGGATCGCGGAGACGTCACACGAGGCAAACCACTTCCAGATCGACCTGCGGCTGACGCCAATCGACTCAGACCCGCCACAGATGCTGCCGCTGCTCCTGCCGCTACAACAAACCGGCGACGCGTGACTCGGACTGCAGAATTCGTCTTCATACCTGACTCCTTATGACTCGATCCTGTCGACTGGCTTCGTCCGACCATTATGCAACCGCCTGCCACCGTCGTTCAATCAGACCCGGTCAATTCGAACGCTCGCTCCCGACCTTCGACCAATACCCACTCGCGATTCACACCAAGTGCCTCGAACACCTGACGCGAACGACCCGGCCAACTCACCTCAACTCTCACCGTTCTCTCAACGCCCCCCACACCGATCAGAAGACGTCTCTGGTTGCTCGCCAAGTACCCGTCGCCCGAGGTCAACTCGTGAAACGTAGCCCTTTGTCCATACTCCACCCGCACCCGAGTCCCGATCGCGTCGCGATGACCCGCCGTGGCGATCAGTTTCAGAACCAACCCGGCTCCCGACTCGCTGGTCGTATTGGTCAACAACACGGTCGGCACGTCCAGAGACGTGATGATCGCATCCGGATGCAAGTCGCGGTTCCAGTCCAGAACGGCCAATCCGCGGCCCAGGAACCGCTTCTTGAAGTGAGCCCCCTGGGCCTTGTCGGCGAGCAGGTCAAACCGACCATCACCACGGTTGCGGTAATACTGAGTTGCCATCGTGTAAGGGCGACCGACGTCCGAGTAGTCGTCGACATGGCCGTTGGCGACCAGCAGGTCGATGTCACCATCGAGATCCGCGTCCAGAAACTGAGTCCCAAAACCCAGGGTCGACAGGCTGCTGGAAGCCAGCCCGGCTCGACGAGTCCGGTCACTGAACCGGTCACTGCCCAAACCAGGTCCGATCCCTGAATACAACGTGTTCGTCTCGTCCAGGAAGTTCGTGACAAACAACTCGGGCCGACCGTCACCGTCGGTGTCACCCACCGCAACCCCCATCGAACCCTCCGCACGACCCTCACCACTCAGACCCACACCCGCAACCAACCCAGTCTCAGTCAACCGCCATCGACCGTCGCCCTCGTCCCGAACCCGAAACAGAAAATTCGCTCGCGTGTCGTTCGCCACGAACAACTCGAGCCGACCGTCACCGTCCAGGTCCGACACCACCACGCCCAACCCCTTGCCACCCTCGACATCCACTCCCGCCTCGCGACTCACGTCCCGAAACGTGCCGTCACCACGGCCCAGGTACAACCGATCACTCGCCGGAGCAAACTGGAACGGCTGGCACATTCGCAACACTCCGCCTTCGTCGCGACACACACGAGTAAAAAGATCCGGTCCCGACAGGTAATTCACCACATAAATGTCCGCGTGCCCATCACCGTTGATGTCCGCAATCGAACAACTGGTCGACCAACTCGAATCGCCGTCACCGGGCAAACCCGACGCATCGGTCGCGTCCCGAAATGTGCCGTCCCCGTTGTTCAGGTACAACCGGTTGCCGCCGATGTTCGCAATGTGCAAATCCGGCCAACCGTCACCGTCAATGTCCCCGGCAGCCACGCCCTGGCCAAAACCCGTCTCCATTAATCCCGCCAACCCGGTCACATCCTCGAACCGGCCGTCGCCACGATTTCGAAACAACCGGTCCCCAGCTCCCGAGTCGCCTCGATCCACCGGCCAACCTCCACCCTGGGCCAGGTACACGTCCGGCCACCCGTCCCCGTCGTAATCCAACACCGCCACACCGCCACCTGTGAACTCGCTCATCCGCTTCGACGACCCCGAAGCGTCGCGACCATTGATGTAACCAAAGACCAAACCCGACTCGGCCGCGTCATCGCGAAACGACGCGATCACCCCTGGCCCCGCCCCACTCTTGGAATCCACGGCAATCGATTCGACCAACCACTCGGGCCGAGACCACTCTGAAAGATCCAAAGCCAGGGCCGAGTTCGACGAGTCTCGAGTCAACCTCGAACTCGACTCGACCGGCTCGCTCGTCAGCTGCTCGCCCATCCGCACCACCGCCTCAGCCACCCACCCGGCCTCCGCATCCCGCCCCTCGGCCAGCCGGGCCCAACCCCAAGCCTCCCAAACCCGACCCATCCGCTCCAACTGCTCGACCTTGCGGCGGACCAGCTCCAGCGACCCAACACCACCGGCGGCAATCATCAGATCGTCGATTTCTCGTAACGCCTGCAAATCGGCCGAACGTCGCACAAACCGCGCCGCATCCGCCTCGCGACCCAATTCCCTCAGCAGTTCGCCAAGACGGTAGTTGGCCTTCCGGTGATCCGGATGCCGCTTCAACGCCTCCCAGTAACACCGGGCGGCCGCACGTCCCTGGCCGGCCCGGTCATGAAACTCGCCTCGCACCACCCACACCCTCGGATCACCTTCGGCCGATTCCGGCAACCGACCATGCCACTCGATCAACTCGGCTATCCGATCCGATGACAACAGGCCGCGACCGATCACCGAACGAGCGGCCAACAGGTCCGATCGCAACTCCAACGCCCGACGGGCTCGCTCGATGGCACGGTCCGAGCGACCCGATTTCAAATCGGCCACCGCCAAACCCAACAAGGCCACCGGATCGTCCGAGTTCCTCAACAACCCCGCAGTCAACACCGCCGTGTCCAATCGCATCCCGCCGCCAACATCCATCAGCCGCAACAAGTCCACTTCACTACCGTCCGATGGCTCGGCCTGGCCCGACTGCAACACACGACGCACAAACGGAACCGACTCCCAACGACGACCACTCACGGACAACAACATCGCCAATCCGCGGTTGGCTTCGACATGATCCGGACCCATCGCCAAGGCCCGACGATAACGACTCTCCGAACGGTCCAGTTGATTCATCCGCTGCAACAACAGCAAAGCGGCCCAAGCGTGCCCGTCGGCCGACTGGGTCGGGCTGCCCAACTCGGACACCCGGCCGTACAACTCCAGTGCCCGAGTATGCTCGCCACGCTTGCGAGCCGCTGAAGCTTCGGCCAGCAATTCGACCACGTCCGGACTCGACCACCAGACGCCGATTCCAAACAACCCGGCAACCAACACCGCGACGAGCCCGGCAGCCAGCAAGGCCGCGGCTGAAGTCAGCCTGTAACTCGACCGACTGGTCACCTACTCGGTTTCCTCGATATCCACCCGGCCCCGCGACGGCAACGGGCCTGGCACAACCTGAGTCTTCCCCGTCGGCCACGTCACCTCGATCTTCTCGATCGACGCGGCCGATCCCAACCCAAAGTACAACGGCATGCGACTCTGAGACAAATATCCACTCTGACCATCGTGAACCTGCACGTACGTCTTGCCGCCGGCATGGACGGTCACCCGAGCACCCAGCCCGTCGCGATTCGAATCGACTCCGACCAACCGCACCTCGACGTAACGCACCGTCTTCCTCTCAGACAAGTCGCTCGTCAACACCAACGGCTCGGTGTTGAAGTCGTTGGTCACGATGTCCAGGTCGCCATCACCGTCGATGTCCAAAATTACACTCGAACGGCTGCCCAATGCACCGTACATCGTGAACACACCCTTGCGGTCCTCGCAGAACGAATGATCCGAGTCGCGACCGTCGGCGTCCAACTGGTGCCAGGGCACCGACGTCCGCTCGCCACGACGTGGCTCCACACCCAGCACGAATTCACTCAACACGAACCGCTTGCCTGCATCATTGAGCAACACGTGGTTGGGATGATACCGCCACGGGAAATTCATGCTCGAAGTCACAAACACGTCCAGGTAGCCGTCGGCGTTCAAGTCGCCAACCGAAATGCCCCACGGCCAATACGTCTCGGCACCAATCCGATCCGAAACCTCCTCGAATCGACCCGGCCCCGTGCGACGGAAAAAACTGTTCCCAAACAGACTCGCACCAGCCGTCTTCAAAATACTCTCGGCAAACGGACGAGGCGACTTCTGCTGCTCGTCGGCCTCAGTCGGGTTCGCCCGCAGATACTCGACTCGCTCGCCACCCATGTCCGAATGCATGTCGGTGATATAAATGTCCAGCCGTCCGTCGTTGTCAAAATCGAAGACCTTGATGCCCATCGCACCCCACGATGTCTTCGGAAACAACTCGCGGCTTCGCTTCACAAACTTCGTCCCGCCAACATTCTCGTAGTACTCGTCGTTGCCCTGCATGTTCAAGACGTACAAGTCGATCCAGCCGTCGTTGTTGGCGTCGATCGGACTGGCCGCACCCGTCCAACTCTCGTCTACTAATCCCGTCTCACGCGTCACGTCCACAAACCGACCACCACCCTCGTTGTGGTACAGCACACTCGCCTCGGTTCGACCACTGTGCAGGTGACCGGCAAACGCATCGTCCATCCCGTCGAAAAATTGCAACTCCATCTCCTGGCCCGCGTCGCTTCGGACTTCGTCCGTCGAGTCCGACTCGACACCACGCAACCGCT
>CAVOEV010000286.1:0-5701 GCA_963694825.1 Planctomycetota bacterium | reverse complement strand
CAAACCGATCCCTCGAACCGAACCCGCACCGCACAGATGACGAGCCGAAACCGACAACGGGACAAGATCGCCGAACAACAACAACTGTTCGAGTCTGTCGAGAAGCGAAACAGGTAACCCGCTGGCCTCCGCTGCCAAACTCGATTCGCTGCCAACCAATCCCCACGTGCTGTGCAGAAACGTCAACGGTCGACCCAGACGGCCAGAACGAATCTCCGACCACGCCGCCTGGAAATCGTCGTCCGCCAGACAATTCGAAAGGACCAGTAACCGAGGCCCAGACCCGCTCGCAAGACACAACGCCAACTCCGATGCACTCAACGGCGACGGCACAGCGATCGGTCGGCCCAACTCAATCGCCTGCCGGACTGTCTCGAATCGGTCCGAAACCGAACCGGTGACCAACACCAATTCCAAGCTCGTATCACTCAACAACTCGCTCGCGTCCGACACAACCCGACAACCGTCCGCCTGTTCTCTCGGCTGTTCGGCCGATTGGAAGTCGGCGGCGACGGCGACGGGTAGCAGATCGAAGCGGAGGCTAAGTCGTTGGAGATGAAAGCGGGCGAGTCGGCCCGATCCCACAAGTCCGACTCGCATGCGACGCGTCGATGTGACCATCACCGGTTGCCTCGACATCTCGACAGATGACCCGCCCGTCAGGGCTTGCGAACGTTGCCGGTCATCTGGACCTTCAGACGTCCATTGTTCTTATGACCGGCCGGAGCGTTGATCTTCAGGAACAGCAGCCCGGTCTCGCGCGGTGTGATCGTACCTCCGGCACCAACCAGGAACGGCTTGCCCGGCTTCGGCTTCTTGCCACCTTCAGTCACCGGCACGATGACGCCGATCAAGGCACCACAAGGCAGACCGGCTGCCATGTCGCGAGACGCGTCGGCCACAGAAAAACCCGACGGGCCAACCGGCAAACTCGTCACGAACCGGTAATCGCCTGCCGACTGGATCCGAAACGGCTGGCCCTTGAAGACCGCCGCCACCGGTTGACTCCAACCACGAGACGAATCGACTTCGGCCGCCAACTCGTTCGCCGACAACATCTCCTCGTCCAACTGCTTGATCTTCGCTCGCACACCCTTCACCTCGGGCGACAATTTCAGGATCAACTGGAGCATCTGGCGAGTCTTGACCAGGTTCCCGGCGTCCTCGTACTGCTTCGCTAACGTCGCCGCCTGACGTACAAACGATTCCTGGAACCGCTGCACCTTCACGTCGATCGACTTCGTGTTCGTCGACCGCTTGCCCGTCACGCTCGTCGGCCGAGACTTGCTCTTGCGAGTCGCCGGCTTGCGGCCGATCTGAGCCTCGAGCACTTCACATGCACACATGGCTACGACCACCAGCAGGCATCCACCCAACAACGTCTTCCCGTTTCGAATCATGAGTCTCTCCCGTCTCGGTTCACTCGCACACATCATCGATGATGGCCCAAAAGGCCGCCACCCCCCCACCACCACCAATTGCCTCGCTCTCTACGGACTACCCAACCCTCGGACCAACAACGTCCGCCGCCAACAGGATGCCAAACACCACGACACACGCCAAAAGACCTCTGAGAACCCACACGCCCCAGGTCAGACCAAACCAGCCAACCAGTCGCCGACCCTTGGATGTCTTCTCCAATAGCCAACTCGCGTGGTACCAACCCACACCGCCCAACAACGCCACCATCGAACCGATCAACTGCTGCTCGTTCATCTGTCCGTTCCTGTGCCGATGCCCGAGCGTCTACCCAACTTCATTCGGGCCTCAGCCAAGATTTAGACGACGACGACCTGTAGAATCCACTCGGATCAGGACTTCAAACAGTCAACAACAACCCCAACGACAACCCCAACGACAACCCCAACAACAAAGAGACTCACTATGCCGGCTCTTGGAGTCAACATCGATCACGTGGCGACAATTCGTCAGGCACGACGGACGATCGAACCAGACCCCGTCTGGGCCGCAGCACTCGCCGAACTGGGCGGAGCCGACGGGATCACGATTCACCTGCGTGAAGATCGGCGACACATCATCGATCGTGACGTCAGACTGCTCAGGGAAACCGTCCAGGTGAAACTGAACCTCGAGATGGCCTGCGAAGAAGAGATCATTGGGATTGCACTCGAGACGCTGCCTGGACAATGCACTCTGGTTCCGGAGAAGCGTGAGGAGATCACGACCGAAGGTGGACTGGATGTCACCGGCCAACACGATCGCGTGTCCGACGCCTGCCAACGACTACAACAGGCCGGGATCGAGGTCAGCCTGTTCGTCGATCCGGTCGCCGACCAGATCGAAGCGGCCGCAAGACTCGGAGCCGACGCCGTCGAACTGCACACCGGAGCCTATGCCGACGCGGTCACAGACGAAGCGGCCGACCGCGAATTCGACGTGCTGACCACCGCCGCCAAAACGACTCAGCAGGCCGGCTTGGTGCTCCACATGGGACACGGCCTGACCTACCGCAACGTCCAACGCGTGGCCGCCATCGAAGGTGTCTGTGAATTCAATATCGGACACTCGATCATCGCACGAGCCGTACTCGTGGGACTCGAACGAGCCGTCCGAGAAATGAAAACACTCGTCAGCAACCCCTAGCGGACTGGCTCTCCGCCCGCCCCACCTAGCCCCCACCCAAATACTCCTCGATCAACAACCGAACTTCATCCCGCACTCGAAGAAACACATTCCTCTTCTGCTCCTCCGTCCCGCTCGCGGCCGCCGGATCGTCCAGCGGCCAGTGCAGACGCTCGACTTCACGACCCGGAAACACCGGACACTCGGCCCGAGCACTGTCGCAAACGCTGATCACCACGTCCGGCATCGTCCCGGCCGGGTCCAGGAACTCGTCGATCGACTTACTCCGCTGACCGGAAATGTCGATTCCCACCTCACTCATCACCTCGATCGCCAACCGGTGCACCGACCCCGACGGACAAGACCCCGCCGAAACACTCTCGATCACAACCCCAGGCATTCCTCCCGATACTCCTGCCGACATCTGCCGCAAGAAACCTTCGGCCATCTGGCTGCGACACGAGTTGCCGGTACAGAGAAACAAAACACAAACAGACGACTCGGACGGCAGACTCATGATGACACTCATCATGACAAGCTCACGGCCGATGGCAACGACGCCACCACAGACCTCCGGGCAGCCGACTTGCCGGGTTCGGATGCCTTGGTATGATCGGCCTGCATCCGGTGTCCCGACTCGACCCGACCGCCGCGAACCACTCATGGACCCGCTCACCTACAAGGACTCTGGAGTCGATCTCGATTCCTATCGCGATGCGATGCAGCGGTTGCCGTCGCTGCTGAGACGGACTCACGGGCCGCGAGTGATGGATTTGCCCGGTGGATTTGCCGGGCTGTTTCGGCTGAACCCCGGCAGTCGGTTGTTGGGCCGAGCCTACCGGGATCCGGTGCTGGTGGCGGGTTCTGACGGAGTCGGTACCAAGGTCAAGGTGGCGGCGCGGGCCGGAATCTACAACACCGTCGGCATCGACCTGGTCGCCATGTGCGTCAACGACTGCCTGTGCCTCGGAGCCGAACCTCTCTTTTTTCTCGACTACATCGCACTGGGTACCGACAACCCGCCGCTGATTGCCGAATTGGTCTCGGGCATCAGCGATGGCTGCCTGCAGGCCGATGCCGCACTGCTGGGTGGCGAAACGGCGATCATGCCCGACCTGTACTCCGGAACGGACTTCGACATGGCCGGGTTCTGCGTCGGAGTCGTCGAACGTCGAAAACTGATCGATGGACAGTCAATCCGACCCGGTGACATCCTGCTCGGACTCGCCTCCTCGGGAATCCACTCCAATGGCTACAGCCTCGTCCGAAAAGCTGTCTTCGACGCCGGTGGACTCGATCTCGATGACCACGTCGAACAACTTCAGGCCAAGGTCGCCGATGTGCTCCTGACTCCAACTCGTATCTACACCCGCTCGCTGCGAAAAGTCATGCAGCGATACCGAGTCAAAAAAGTCGTCCACGGAATGGCTCATGTCACCGGAGGAGGTCTCGAAGAAAACCTCCATCGGATCCTGCCCTCAGGCTGCCGAGCCGTCGTTGAAGCCGGTAGCTGGAATGTGCCCGATGTCTTCGACTGGATCCAGGAACTCGGGAATGTCGAGACCGACGAGATGTATCGAGTCTTCAACATGGGGATCGGCTTCGTGCTGGTGCTCGACCCCTACTACGCCGAAAGTGCCCAGAGACGACTCGAGGAAACCGGGATGGCGTCGTGGGTGATCGGACGAATCGAAGCTGGTGAAACCGGGGTCGAACGGACCGGTGACCAGAAGACCGGATCATGAACGCAGCCCGGTCCGAACAGGCCACCTACGGCCGGGTCTGGCTGACGTTCGTCCGCAACTCGCTGATCCGCGAAATGACCTTCCGCGGCAACTTCCTGATTACCGTGCTGACTCGAGCCCTGTGGTTCTGCAGCCAGGTGCTGCTCTTCAAGATCATCTTCAGCAACGTGGCACAGATCACCGAGGGCTGGAACGAATACCAATACTTCGCCTTTATGGCGACCGGGATGCTGATCAACGCCTTGATCGAAGCACTGTTCATGCCTAATGCGGCGAACTTCAGCGAACTGATCCGCACCGGCAATCTCGACTTCGCACTCCTGAAACCGATCGACACGCAGTTCCTGGTCTCGTTCGAAAAAATGGACCTGGCCATGCTCAACCAGGTCCTGCTCTCGATCGGCCTGCTCGTCTACTCGCTGTCGAACCTGCCGGACTCGGCTCAACTGACCGTGTTCGGGGTGGCGTTGTATCTGGTGTACGTCATCGCCGGAGTCACGATCTTCTACAGCCTGATGATCTCGCTGGCCAGTACGGCCATCTGGTTCGGTCGCAACCAAGGCCTGTACGACTTCTGGTTCTACATCACCGTCTTCGCACGCTACCCGCGGAGTATCTACCAGACCGAACCTCCGTCGGTGGCCGGCGGACTGATTCTGTTCGCCTTCACCTTCGTGCTGCCGATCCTGGTCGTGGTGAGCGTCCCGGCTCGAGTCCTCCTGGGGACGCTGGGCGATCAGGCCTGGCTGGCCGTTATTCCGCTCGCCGCCGCAGGACTCGGACTGATCGTCTCACGGACCATCTTCACCTGGTCACTCCGTAGCTACCGCAGCGCCAGTAGCTGACCCGACGGGCAGCCCCGCACGAGTCGACTCACTCGTCGTCGAAACCAAAGACGTCGTCTTCGTCCTCGTCCTCGTCCTCGTCAAAAATGTCGTTCTCGTCGAGACCCTCGATATCCAGCTCCTCGTCCGACTCGTCCTCATCGACCTCATCGACCTCGTCGGCGAACGGGTCGTCGTCGACCTCGGCATCAGCCTGCCGATCATCCTCCACGGCCGTCCCACCACCACTGGCATCGGCATCGGCATCGGCATCGGCCAAATCGTTCGAATCGCGTCCGCGTCCGAAAATCAAAGCCAGGAAGGGCATGAACGCGAGCAGAGCACAGACGATCAGTGTCAGGATCAACAAGGTCAGTACCACCTTGTTCTTGAAGACCTCGACCTGGAACGTGCCGTAGTTGCGGTTCCACATCGGGCCCCCGACCACGATCCAGATGAACCAGTACGCGGGGATCGCGGCCACGAGGGCGATGGCGAATAGCGGCAGTTTTTTCACGGTCAATCTCCCGGCCCATCTCCCGGCCTGGC
>CAVOEV010000285.1:0-5706 GCA_963694825.1 Planctomycetota bacterium | reverse complement strand
GAGATTCCTCACTGCGTTCAGAATGACATCACCACCATGCCAGCCAACTCTCGCACCATCACTGTCGCCGTTGTCGGCGGCGGCATGTTCTTTGACGACATCATCGGCCAGACCTTCAAGGACCTGATCCGCGGCGGGGTGGCCGGGTGCCTGACATCGATCGGGATGAGTCATCTGGCCTCCGACGTGGCGGATGTTTCGATCGAACTGTGTGCGGTGGGGACGCGGAGCGAGCCAAGTGGCACGGCGGGTCGGATTGTCGATTGGTTTGCTGCCGAGTTTCCCGAGTCAAGAATTGAGGCGTGTTACGGCGAGACGGTCTGGGACGACATCATTGCCCGGCATCGTCCTGATGTGCTGTTTGTGGCCACTCCCGACCACTTGCACACCGCTCCGATTCTCGCGGCACTCGAAGCCGGCTGCGACGTGATCACCGAAAAGCCTCTCTGCCTGACATGCGACGAAGCCGACGAGATCATTGCTCGGGCCAGCCGCCAGGGTCGGATTGTCGCCGTCGACATGCACAAGCGTTACGACCCCTTTGTCCGCGACATGATGCTGAATTCCGAAGCCAAGTACGGTGCGATCAACCGGGTGCGGACTGTGCTCGAGGAGCCATTGGAGGTCAGCACCGAGATCTTTGCCTGGGCCGAACAGAGTAATCCGTTCACGTATGTTGGCTGTCACTGGCTGGATGTCGTGCATCATTACCTGGGGGTCAAGCCGCGGGCCGTGTTTGCCACCGGGCAGAAGAACATGTTGTTGCATTGGGACGAGCATCATGTCGAGGTGGCTCGACGTCGAGGCATCGAGCCGTCGTCGTTCAAGCGTCAGCATGCGATCAAGACCTGGGACAGCATCGACGTGGCCGTAACCTACGACAACGGCATGCGGGGCGATTACAGCAACAACTGGATTAACCCGGCCGAATTCGAGGGTGCGGTGAACCAGGAGATCGAGTTATACGGGATCTACGGTCGCGGGCTGGTGGATCAGCAGGATCGAGGTTTCCGGGAGGCGGTGATTGGCGATGGGTCGCGGACGCGGAACCCATCGTTTGGCGGCCGTTTCCAGCACAGCGGCGGCGAACTCGAGATCTTCGGTTACGGTAAGGCGTCGATCGCGGCAGGTTTGCTGGCGATCATCCGCCGCAGATTGCTGGGCGAGTCGCTGGAGACTCTGGAAGAGACCTACCCGAGTGCGGCGAGCCAGAGAAACGTGGTACAGGTGGCCGAGGCGGTGGAGGTTGTTGCCGAAAAGAACTTCGAATACTTCGAGTCCGGCCGCGGAACACCGGTCACCGCATTACTCAGCGACACCGAAATCCAGATCCTCGAACCGGAATCCTAGCTGCTCGCCCCCCCTTGGCACTGGCTCACCGCCCGCCCCTGGCGGTCGGGTGCCTGTCCCGGCTATGCACGTGCCTACCCCGTCCCACGGGCAGTGATCACCAGTCTGTAGAAAGTCGACACAATGGCGTGCACACCGATCCTCATCCTGCGTACAACACTCGTCCTGACGCTGTTTGGCATGAACTGTCATGCCGCTGTACCGGCTGTCGCCGCACGACCGAAGTCGTTTTCCGACCCGGTCCACATCGTCACCTTGGGCGATTCGATCACCAAGGGTGCTCGTTCGGGTGTTTCGTCCAAGCAGACGTTTGCATCTCTGATCGAAGTTGGTCTGCGTGCTGCGGGCCGATCGGTCCGCGTGACGAATGTGGGGATTGGTGGTGAGCGAACCGACCAGGCCTTGAAGCGTCTGGATCGGGTGCTGGCTCTTCGGCCCGACATGGTCACGATCATGTACGGCACCAACGACAGCTATGTCGACACGGGCAAGATGGCCAGCCGAATTTCCCGTGACCAGTATCGGGACAACCTGGTGCGGCTGGTCAGCGAGTTGCTTGGGCGAGGCATCACTCCAGTGTTGATGACCGAGCCGCGCTGGGCCGATGACGCGAAGCCCAACGGAGTCGGTGAACACCCCAACGTGCGGCTCGAGAAGTATGTCGAAGCGTGTCGTGAGGTTGCTGCTCTGTGGCGGGTGCCGCTGGTGGATCACTTCGCCGGGTGGTCGAAGGCCAGGAAGGATGGGGTGACGTTGCGCGACTGGACGACAGACGGCTGCCACCCCAATCCGACCGGTCACATCGAACTGGCCAGAACGATGCTGCCGGTGCTTGATTTGCCACTGGCCCACAGTTCACGGATCCGCAAACGGATGACCAGCAGCAAGCGGCCGATCCGGGTCGTCTGCTTCGGCGACAGCGTGACCGGCGTCTATTACCACACCGGCAGCGTGAGGGCCTACACCGCGATGCTCGAACTGGCTCTTGAGGCAGCCCTGCCCGGCACGCACGTGGATGCGACCAATGCCGGCATCAGTGGTCACACGACCGCCGACGGACTGGCACGGATCGAGAAGGACGTGTTGGCTCACAAGCCGGACATCGTCACCGTGATGTTTGGACTCAACGACATGGTCCGCGTCTCGTTGGCCGATTACCGAAAAAACCTCGTCACAATTGTCGCCCGCTGCCGGGCGATCGGAGCCGAGGTGGTCCTGGCGACGCCGAACAACGTGATCGAAACGGCCAATCGACCCAGCACAAAGTTAGTCAAGTACTGCGATGTGGTCCGGGCGGTGAGTCGCGAGTTGAAGGTGCCGCTGTGCGACAGTTACCGCGGATTCGACGCGGTGCGGCATCACGATCGATCTGACTGGCGGTTGTTGATGAGCGACCAGATCCACCCGAACATGGATGGGCATCGCCTGATCGCAACACAGCTCGCGCGCACGATCACGGGCCGCGGTGTCGATCTGAACAGCGTGCATCCGACCCAACCGGCTGTCTCTCGGACACTGTCGTTGCTGAAAGCCGGCAAGCCGATTCGGGTGCTGGCGATGCCTCCCTACGACGAGTCGATCGTCACGGTGCTGAAGACGCTGAAGCCGGCTGCTCGGGTCGAGGTGACACGCTGGGAGATCGAGGGCCTGTCGTTGAAGCAGATCGAGCAGGATGCGGCCAAGCGGGTCCGGACGATGAAACCCGACCTGGTACTGATCGCCGTACCGCGGACCGCACGTGCCGCTTCCCATGAGGAGTTCATCCACTCCTACTCGTGGATAATGAACTATTCGCTCAGCTTTTCGTACCAGCAATGGGACTGCGTGGTGATCCACCCGACTGTGGCCGTCGCAAAAGTTGATGTGTCCAATGCTCGGCAGGATGCCCTGGTCCGCCGACTGGTGCGTGCCCAGGACCTGCACCTGGTCGATCGGCCCAGGGACAGCCGGTCCGGGCCAACGGAGATTTTCCAGGATTGGCTTGGTCGTCAACTGAAGTCACAATCGAAGTGATTCCTGTTCAGAGAGGTCAACTGGTGTCGGGTCAGGTTGTCCGGATCTGCATGGCGTGGGCGATGCTGGGTCTGTTTGCCCCGCAGGCGTCGTGGGCCGCCGATCGGGCGGCTGAGTTGCAGCGGTTCGAGCGAAAGATCCGACCGTTACTGGTCAAGCGTTGCAGCAAGTGTCACTCGGGACCCAAGCCCAAGGCCGGTCTCAACCTGGTTGATGCTGGCCTGCTGATGTCCGGTGGACGCTCGGGGCCTGCCATCGTGCCGGGCAACCCGACCGGCAGCCTGCTGGTGCAGGCGATCCGCCGGCGTGGCAAGAAACGCATGCCTCCGGACGTCTCGCTCGAATCTGGCGACGTGCTCGAGCTGGTGACTTGGATCAAGAACGGAGCCGTGGTTCCGGTGGCCGACGGAGCTGGAAAACGTGAGCCGGGCGGGGAGATCACCGACGACGACCGCCAGTGGTGGTCGTTCCGACCGCTGGATCCCGGTGTCGTGCCGGTGGTTCCCGGTGACCGGTGGTCGCGTTCGGCCATCGACCGCTACATCCAGTCACGGCTTCACGAGGAGAAACTGGAACCATCGGGTCCGTCGACTCCAAGAGCGTGGATTCGGCGTGCGACGTTTGACCTGTGGGGGTTGCCTCCGACTCCCGAAGCGGTCAGGGACTTCGAGAGCGACACCGATCCGGGTGCCTTTGCCCGCGTCGTCGATCGCCTGCTCGCCTCACCTCGCTACGGCGAACGCTGGGCCCGGCACTGGCTGGACGTCGTCCGTTACGCCGACACCAATGGCGGCGGGTTCGATTTCGTCTACCCCACCGCCTGGCGATACCGCGACTACGTCGTGCGGGCCCTCAACCTCGACATCCCCTACGACAGTTTCCTGGTCGAACAGCTCGCCGGTGACCTGTTGCCCGAGACCGATGATGAGGCGCGTGCGTTGGATCGCAAGCTGGCCACCGGCATGCTGACACTGGCTCCCAAGGGGCTGGGCATGCAGGACAAGGAGCTGATGGCCATGGACGTGGTCGACGACCAGATCGACGTCCTCGGCCGCTCGCTGATGGGGCTCACGCTGGCGTGTGCACGATGTCATGACCACAAGTTTGACCCGGTACTGACGGCCGACTACTACGCCCTGGCCGGCATATTTCGCAGCACCGTGTTTCTGAGTGACCTGTCCAAGAACCCCTCGTACTGGCCCGAACAGACTCTCCAACGACCCTCCGTCCGCCTCGCCCGCGAGCAACACGATGCCCGGACACAGGCGACATCGACGGCGATCTCGAAGATCGTCTCGGTGGCCAATCAGCGACTGGTCGTTGATGCGAGGAAGCGACTGGACGAGTACCTGCTGGTCGCTGCCGTGATGCACCACACTCGCGGCGATCGTGGCGCGGTCGCTCATTGGACTTTCGACGGGCTGTCGGGCAAGAGCGTTGCCGCGACCACCGGTCCGGCGGGGATTCTGGCCAACACGTCGGGCAAGAAGGACGCCGAGGCGCCGACGCGGATCGAGGATGGCCAGGTGGGTCGGGCGCTGAGGTTCGGGGCGGGGAAAATCGTTGAGATCGAAGCCAATTCACTGAAGCCGATTGCCCTGGGTCGGACCGATGACTTCAGCGTCGGAGTGTGGCTGCGGGCTCCAAGTGGTTACAAGCCGGCCACGGCCGATTCGATCGTCGCCGCCAACTACAAGTCGAAGGCCTTGTGGTTCATCGCGTTGCGACCCGGTGTCTACAACGGCGTCTATCTCAGGCACTACAACGGCTCCGCAGCGGTGGACATCAAGCCGAGCAGCAATCTGCTGCCGGTGCTGACTGACGGCAAGTGGCACCACCTGGCGGTGACGTCGGATCGAGATGCGGCGGGCATTCTCTACGTGGACGGCAAGCAGGCCGGTCGGACGTCTATCGCGGCGGTGAGCGCGACGGCTGACTACGGGGCTCCCGTGTCGATGAAGCTGGGCGCATCGACGAACCGATTCGCCGGCGACCTGGATGACGTGGCGATTTGGGATCGCGTGCTGGATCCTGCCGAGATCATTCGACTGTTCGATCTGGGCCATCGAGACGACAATCGCCAGGACGTGGGGACTATCGAGCGGCAGCGGCCGAGAAAGGACGGGGGCCCGTCCGTGGGCGAGCTGCTGAAGTCGCATCGACTGGTCCCCAGCCTCGCTCGTGGCCTGTCTCGCGAGATCCTGGCGGCGGCCGGAAAGCCCGGTGCGGCGTTGCATGACCTAGCCCTGGAGATTCCCGAAAACGTCGGGCAGGTTCGGTCGCGGGTCGACCTCGACAGCCCCGAACTGGCCAAGCGACTCGATGGCAAACAGACACTCTTGG
>CAVOEV010000284.1:0-5810 GCA_963694825.1 Planctomycetota bacterium | reverse complement strand
CCGGTCTTGCAGCGGCAGGTGCAAAACACTATCAAACCGCCCCTTCCTGCACCGAATTGCTCATGGCTTGGTACCAGCTTGGACACGGACGCCCGATCGGGTTGACCGTACGAATGCTGCTGCTGGCTTGGGGTGTCTTCCTGCTGGCGGGT
Organism: Planctomycetota bacterium; assembly: GCA_963694825.1. Lineage (GTDB taxonomy): Bacteria > Planctomycetota > Planctomycetia > Planctomycetales > Planctomycetaceae > UBA8437. The sequence goes on along the minus strand of CAVOEV010000284.1, from coordinate 5,658 downwards.
TTTTCTCTGGCTGTCTCGCTCGCTCCCAATCCCGCCGGTTTCGGCACTCACCAGCAACTCGGGCTCCCCCCCTGCTCGTTCCAGACCATGTTCGGAATCCCTTGTCCGAGTTGCGGCATGACGACGTCCTTTTCGCATTTTGTCCGAGGCCATTGGATTTCGTCCGGGAGGGCGAATGTTGGAGGCTTGTTGCTGGCGATCGTCAGTGCGGTGATGGTGCCCTGGTCGTTCTGGAGTGCGAGTCGGGGCGAGTTGGTTGGTGTGCGAGATCCGGACAGTTGGCTGGCTTGGGGAATCGGAGTGCTGACAGCTGTGACAGTGTTGAACTGGTTGATCGAGGTCGCCACCGGATGAACTCATTGGACGTCTCGAACCACAACTCCAGGCCGACAGGCTCATCCGGCCCATCTGCTCTGCCACAGCGTTCCCGACTGCGGCGGTTGGTGTTGCTGTCGGCGCTGATGGGGGTGTTTGCGGTGTTGGCCGTGACGATTCCCGGCTGCTCGCTAAGCGTGATGGCCGGCAAGATGCTGTTCGGCAACCCGAAGATGACGTCGGAGTTCCAGATTGCGACTGGAGTGGACCTGGTCGATTCGGAATGGAGTGTGGTCGTCATCGCCCGCGTCCCGTCCTATCTGTCGGGCGACCTCGCGACTCTGGAACCGGACCTGATCACCGGTGTGACCGATCACTTATTGCGAGAGTCGATCGATGCGACGGCGGCAGATCTGGTGATCGACTGGATCGATGAGCGAGGGACCAGCGACGACGTGGCTCGGGCGGCCAAGAAGTTCAACACCGATTACGTGATTCACGTTCATTTGGCCACATTCGACAATCTCGAACAGAAGTCCACATGGCTGCACCGCGGCCGTTCGGCCGGGATTGTCAGCGCGTACAAGGTGGAAATGATCGGAGGCAAGCGGGTGCCACGGATGATCTTCGAGCGAGGTTTCGACGAGCGTCATCCTCGGCGTCAACCCGTCCCCGTCGGCGAAGTGTCGCGGACCGTCTTCGTTCGCCGCCACCTCGATCAACTCACCGGCGACCTCGCCCGAAAGTTCCACTCGAATCTTCCCGGTGTCGGCATCTGAAACCCGACCCGACCGCGATACACTCCCTCACCCTCCCTCCCTCCCCGGAATGGACGTCCCGGACATGACTTGCCCTCGCCGCTCTCGCCGCCTGTTGAGGATTTCGATCCACTCGTGTGCCGCCGTGCTGGTTGTTGTTTCGCTGACGGGTTGTCTGAAGCAAATGCTGTTTTTTGGTCTCTTGATCAACGGGCCTCCGTCGGTCGAGCCGGACTTCGAGTCCCGTACCGGGAAATCGATGACGGCCAAGGGGGTTCGAGTCGCCGTATTGTGCGAAGCTCCTCTGGAACTGCAGCACGACTTCGGCACTATCGATCGCGAAGTCGCCAAGTACCTCACCTTCCGGCTCCGTGAACACCAGATCGTGTCGGTGCATCACGAGAGAGTGCAGGCGTGGTTGGACGAGCACCCCGACTGGGACTCGCCGACGGAACTGGGCGACGCGCTCGGAGTGACCTACGTGATTCACATCGAGATCGAGCGGCACAGTCTGTTCGAGAAGAACAACCAGAACCTGTTGAGAGGCCGGACGGAGGGGTTGTTGAGTGTTTACGAGATGTCGGAGAATGGCGGTGGGAAGCGGATCTACACTCGCGATGTCCGAGCTCGTCACCCGAGACTGGCACCTCGATCGACCTACAACGCCACGCTGCCAAACTTCAAACGCGAATACCTCTCGCGACTCAGCGATCAACTCGGTTGGTACTTCTACGAACATCATACCGGTGACGACATTCCTGATGCCACCTGACGCGCTCTGAGTCCGTTTTGGGTCCGTTTTGGGTTCGAGTCAGAATTGACGATCGCGGGCATCTTGCGAATAATCGACACAATTCACCGATCCTGTTTCCCAAGCAGCGGTGCGACGTGCCGCGTGGGACGGTGTGTGTCCGGTCGCGAGTCGTCCAGATGGCAAGCTGGTTCAATTGGGGCCGCTCGAATGGTTCGAAAACCGTTCAGCCGAACAAAGAGCCTCTGAGACACGTCTGCAGGTGTGGGTTGGCCAATGATGTGATCCGAGCGGATCAGATGCAGCGGCTGACCTGTTCGGCCTGCGGCGAGTTGGGCATCCTGTTGCCTCGGGACGTCTACCCCGGATCCGGCCCGCAAGCCGGCACCGGACAGTCTCAGACCTCTCAACCAACTCTCTCCCCAAAAAACTCGCGACCAGACGTGGCTCGCCGCAGCCGAGCCAACAAACCCGCCGGTCGCGCCCGCCCCGCCTCCAACGACACCACCAAGTCCACCACCGCTTCAAAAACCAACACCACACCACCGCAGCCGACACCGCAGCCGACACCGCAGCCGACACCGCAGCCGACCCGCAACAAGTCGACCCGCAAGTCGAAGTCCGGATCGAGGCCAAAGGCTGTGGTCGAGCCAGTCGAGCCGTTGGTGACACGACGGGGTATCCAGTCCGAGTCGTCCTACGCTCCGCGTCGGCGTCGGGTGACTCCATTCCGGCTGGTCGCTGTTTCGATGTTGGTATTGATCGGGTTGACTGGTTGGTGGAGTGTTCGGCAGTACCGATTGTCTCGAGATGCCGGTCAATTGGGCGAGTGGACTCGCAGGGGTCTCGAGTCATTCGAGTTGGGCGCCTTCACGGTTGCCGCCGCCGATCTCGGTCGTGCCGCCGACGTTCTCGATCGACTGGGTCGTGACGATCCGGTTGCCGCGATGATCCGTCAGCGGAGTCGCGAGGCGGAGGCGGCCGGTGGTTTGGTTGGCGAATCGCTGGTGAAAATCCTCGACACAGCCGATCGCATTCGGCAGAGCGGATCTGCGGATGCCTGGCAGCGTCAATTCGACCGCGACCATCGTGGCCGCTGGATCGTGATGCAATCGATTCTCGAACCGCAACAGTTGCCCAGGTCAGGGTCAGGGCTGGACGAGGACGAGGACGAGGGTGAGGGTGAGGGTGAGGGTGAATCGGCTCTTGTGGTGGGTGGCTTTGAGGCCGAGTTCCCGTTTGCGGTGGGGGATCGGCCGGTGCGGTTGGTTGGTCGTTTGCCGGATTTGGCTCGGCTACCCGATTGGGGTGATCCGGCCAAGGCTTCGTCAGATGAACCGACCAAAGAGTCGGCCAACGAGGATCCTCAACCGGTCATCTTCGCCGCGCAACTCGAAGCCATTCATCTCGACTCGGACACCGACACCTGGCGGATCGAATTGACGGCGGGCACGTCGTTTCTGTGGACCGACATTGGCAGTCTGCGTCACCTGGGTTTTCTGTCCGGCACGAATCCTGCCGCCGATCTCGACGCCAGTCCCGTCGACAACCGGGTCGAAAGACAGATTTCTCGGATCCTAGCGGTTCAGGCTCAGGCGGTTGGTCTTGACGGCGATTCGGTGTCGGCCGCCGTCCCGAGTGCTCGGGGGTTGCCCGTGGTGATAGTGCTCTTGGGTCAGTTGACTTGGGAGTCGATCCGATGATGTGTTGTGATCGGCGGACATGGATTTTGTTCCTGGGCCTTGCGATCGGTCTGTCGCCCAACCGCGGCGATTCCATTTCGGCGGCGGTTTCGATCGAGGAGTTGGTCAAGGCCGAGAAGTCGTGGCCGGCGCAATTGGGTCTACGTCAGGTGATCGAGGGCCGTTATGCGGTGCGGGGGGGGCGGATCCTGTTGAAGTTCCAGCGTTGTTCACTCGAGTTCCGTTCCACCGAACCGTTGCCGAAATTGTCGCGTCGTGATGCTCGAGACGTCAACGTCCAGGTGGTGGGGCGTCTGAAGCGAGACGGGCGGAAGTTGTATTTCCAGATCGAGAGGATCAGCAAGCAGGACGACGACCTGAAACTCTATTCCCGTCGCCGTCCGACGGGCAAGATGGCCAAACCGTCCGACTGGTTTGCGTTGTCAGATTGGGCGTCCGGGCGTGGCCGATTCTACAGCGACGATCAGTTGTTGAAGAAGGCGACCGAGGCGAACAGGATGGGTGTGAGCCTGGCCCGCCGCGATGCGTCGGGCGACTTGAAGGCACTCCGCGAGGTGGCTCGGCTGGTGATCACTCGTGCGGTGGGTTTGTCCGAGCAGCAGGCGGTTGAGCACGAAGCGTTGTTGTTGGAAATCGAGTCGGCTGGCGGCATGACCAGCAAGCTCGAGGCGATTCGCGACCGGATCGGGCGTGGCTGGTCCGGTTCGGTTGAGACGAAGAATCGCCCATCGCCGTCGTTGGTTGAGCGATACCGAACCGACCCGGTGGCGGTGTACGATTCTACCGTGGTATTGGACCGCAAGCGTTTGCATCGATTGCTATACACCGACCTGGTGATCGAGCTGATCACGTCGAAGGCTCGAGTGGACCGGACGAGTGGTTATCGGGTGGCGGAGTCGATTCGTCGTGAGGTGCCCGAGGCGGTTGCCGAGGCAGCCCGGTGGGAGCGACTGGCTTTGGACCTTGACCTGAAGCGTTCGCAGGCGATGGGTCGTGCCGATTTGGACCGTCTGGTGTCTCGGTTGAAGGCATCGGGTCGAGTTCGGGAGGCCGATATTGCGGTGTCAGGTTGGCTGGGTTCGCGTCGTGAGAAGTTGTTGTCCGAGGGCGTAGCGGGTCGGTTGCGTTGGGCGGACCTGTTGCTGGCGTTGAAGAGCGACCGGCGGGGCGCGGTGGCGGTATTGATCGAAGCGGACCGGATGAAGCCGGACGACCGTGAGGTGGCCGAGCGGTTGGGAGAGTTGGGATACAGCAAGCAGGACGGCAAGTGGGTTTCGATCCAGCCGGGCACCCGCCGGCCGCCTCGACGTTCTTCGGTTCCGACGGGGATCCGGGTGGGCATGAGCGGCAAGCAGTTGTTGGCGGCGATGGGAGTCCCTCGCCGGGTCACTCGATTGGCGGTACAAACGTCGTGCAGCGAGATCTGGGTGTACGGTGAGCCGACAGGCAGCCGCATTGCCGTTCATCTGATCCGTTCACGTGACGACGGGACGGCGACGGTGCGGGCGATCAGCCAGTTGCGATCTCGACGATAACGGTTTCGGATGCGTCAGACATCGTCCCAGTTCTCTTCGGATTCCACCCGACATTCGGGCAGGCTTTCGAGAAAGACTCGACCGTAGGATCGTGTTTGGATCCGCGGATCGAGGATAACGACTCGACCGCGGTCGGTGGCACGTCGGATCAGTCGTCCGAACCCCTGTTTGAGTTTGAGGACGGCTTCGGGCAGTTGGTAATCGACGAACGGGTCGCCACCGGAGGCTCGAATGCGTTCGAGTCGTGCTTCGAGCAGTGGGTGATCGGGCACGCTGAATGGCAGTCGCGTGATGATGACGGTTTCGAGTGCTTCGCCGGGCACATCGACTCCCTGCCAGAAACTTTCGGTCCCCAGCAGCACGGCCTGGTCTTCGTCGCGGAGTCGTTCGAGCAATTGTGTTCGCGAGAGCGAGCCACCTTGGCAGAGCAGTGGTCGATTGTGTTCTTCGCACCAGTCGGCCAGTTCGGCGGCGCAGCTGTGTAGCATTGCGTAGCTGGTAAACAGCACCAGCGTGCCACCTCCCGTGCTGGCGACGTGTCTTTTGATGGCGTCGGTGCAGGCTGTCTGATAGTCGTGGCTGTTTTTGGGGTCGGG
>CAVOEV010000283.1:0-5815 GCA_963694825.1 Planctomycetota bacterium | reverse complement strand
TGGTCGGGGAAGGACTTCTACAAGGCCGATCGGGCGGGCGGGGTGTTTTCGCGAAGGATCGCCAAGGCGATCGTGCTGGCCGGTGCCGCGTCCGAGTGCACCGTGACGCTGGGGTTCTTTCCCGGTGACGAGCGGGCTCGGGTGTTTTCGATCCGCGACCAGGATGGACGATCGCTGGATGCCGAGCGGTGGAGTGGCTTGTTCGACCTGTCGCTGGAGGGGTCAGGCGATCGGTACACGGGGGCGTGTGACCTGGTCGAGGTGGCCCGGTTGGGACACTTCACCGACGAATCGCGTCCGTGGGAAGGACTGGGGTTTGACCTGCGAGACCCTGGGCGTCTTGAGGTTGATAATCCGACCTTGATAGTGTATAATTCACACAAAGAGGCTGGTCGGCCGGTGCCTGCATGAGTGCATCAAGTAACGGTGGGGCCGTCGGTCGTTTTGCGGCTGGGTTCGGTTGTCGGACGGACTCGCGAAAGCCGGTTCCTGTCTTGCTGTTCGGGGATCCGCGACAGACGGGTATCCGTTGCGACCTGTCTTGCTGGGCGGGTGATCTGCGGCTGGGCTGACGCCGTCGCGTGGTGGTGTCGGGGGTTGGCCTGTGTTCAGGGTTGGTTGGTTGTTTGAAAGGAGTTGCTTATGCCAGTGATTGTTGAGGCGTTTAACGTGATCGTTCGGAACGAGACGATTGTCGAGAAGTTCCCTGGTGGACTTGGTGCGTACTGGTTGGAGAGTCCGAATCATACGATGTGCGGAGACGACTTTTTGACTCGGGTCGGGTTCCTGAACATGGAGCTGCTGCACACGTTCCTCGCAAAGTTGATGGATATGGGTTTCCGGGTGACACGTGATCCGGATCACACAGAGATCGCCATTGTTGATCAGCTACAGGGCGTGTTGTTGCCCTGCCGTTGGATCCACATCGCGGATCACCCCGACGGGTTCCGCTATGCTGCTCTGCCGGGCGACCTGGATCCCGTGATCGAAAAACCACCCGTGTGGTCGTTCGAGAACTCGATGACCGAATCTGTGAAACGGAGCATTGCTGAGGCCGGCCGAGTTCCACCACCCGTCACGTCAGACGCGATGAACCGCTGGCTCGATTCACTGGTCGCTCGCAACAAGCCCGGCATGCCAGTCGGTTCGGATGGTTCGGACGACCCGCGAATTCCTGCACGAATGGCAACTGAGGCCTGGATGGAGGTCGAAGCTGCCGAAGCGACAGCGGCCGATGTGGCCGCACGGCTGGCAGCTTCAGAGATGGCCGACGGTTGTCTTGGTGCTGACGAGGTCGAACTGCGTGCCGAGCACTTGGTGGCTATTCACGGTGATACGGTTCGGCCGGTGTGGATTGTCGAACCGTGCGGCGAAGCGTATCCGATCGGCGATGTCCCGGTCCGCGATGTGCCACTCGTGCTTTCCAACGCACCGGCGATCTGCCTGGTGATCGAGGCCGTGGAACCCGGCGATCTGGTTGGCGTCGTGAAGCCGGCCTACCCGATCGACGACTGTGGCGCCGATGGTCTGACCAATGAGCAGCGGCAGTCGTTGTCGACGTTGTCGGGCATGTTTGGGAGCAACGTTCCCGTACGCAAGACGAGTTGGTGGAACCCGGTTCCTTTGTGCCGGCGTCTGTTTGGGGCTGATTAGACTGTTGGGGAATAGTGATGGAGAATGTTGAGAGTCGGGACGGGTACCGAGCCGCCGGGGCGGCTGGGGAGCCAGTCCCTGGGGTGGGTGAGTTGATCCAGCCTCTGTTCGACGGGCCGTTGGATATTGTCGGTGACGTGCATGGGGAGCTTGGTCCGCTGGAGGAGCTGCTTGCCGTGCTGGGCCATGACCTCGAGGGGCGGCATCCCGACGGACGCCGGCTTGTCTTTGTCGGGGACCTGACGGATCGCGGTCCCGATAGCCCGGCGGTGGTGCGGTTGGTGGCCGGGATGGTTGAAGCCGGACGGGCTCAGTGCATCCTGGGCAATCACGAGCTGAACCTGCTGCTGGATCATGACAAGCCGGAGAATGGGTGGTTCAAGGATGAACCGTCCCGCGGAAATGGGGCGGAAACTTCTGCCAACCAGGCCACTCGTGACCTGGTGTTCGAGTTCTTTGGCTCGTTGCCTTTGGCACTCGAACGCTCGGACCTGCGAGTGGTGCATGCCTGCTGGGATGAGGCGGCGATCGAGTTGACCGGTGCGGCAACCGATGCCGTCGCACTGTGCATCGAGCACGAATCTCGAATCGACGCGGAACTTGTTGGGCAGGACCTGCAGCAGGTCGACGTGAACCTGGCTCACCAGAACGGTAACCCGGTGCGGATGATCACATCTGGGCCCGAGGAGCGTGCCTCCGAGCCACACTTTGCCGGCGGAAAGTGGCGAGAGGAGCAGAGGGTTCGGTGGTGGGAAGCTGACAGCCAGGGGCCGGTGTGCGTGTTTGGGCACTATTCGATCCCCGTCGACGAGGATCACGACTTTGGATCCGCAATCTGTGTGGATTACGGCGTCGGGCGTCGGGCGAAGGAGCGGGTGGAGGTGGGGGTGGACGGGCCGTTTGTGACCAGCCACTTGGCGGCGCTACGGTGGCCGGAGCGGGAGACTGTGTTTGCGGATTCGGGCGTGTAGTGGGTGGAGTGGCGGTTTAGACGGCGTCGATCCAGTCGGCGATGAGTTCGAAGGATTCGTCGATTTCGGACGAACTGTCGATGATCGAGTCTTCTCCGCCTCCGCCTCGCACCGTGTCCGCTCCTTCGCCTCCGTTGATCGAATCGTCGTCAGTCGAGTCGGTGGTCGAGTTCTTACCATCGTCGCCGACCATCACATCGTCGCCGTCACCGCCCCATAGAATATCTCGACCCGTTCCACCCACGACCGCGTCGTTTCCACTGCGTCCATACAGCAGGTCGTTCCCGGCCTGCCCGGTCAGCGAGTCGGACTCGGTGCCTCCATCGAGCAGGTCGTTGCCATTGCCACCCACCAGCAGGTCGTCGCCTCGCAGTCCCTGCAACCAATCGTCTCCATCGCCGCCAAACAGGATATCGTCACCGGCTCGACCCATCAGCAGATCGTTGTTGGTCCCACCGATCAGCCGATCGACGCCTGCACCTCCGATCAGCGTCGTCTGTCCCGTGAAGGCTTCGGCGTTGATCGTGTTGCCCGACTTGCCACCCTTGAGGTAGGCCGTCTCGATTCCCGAAATCGAATCGGTGCCCAGGTCTCCGGTCATCGCCGAATCACTCAGCGTCACGTCACCGTCGAGTTTCTCATAAATCTCATCCAGTCCAACGCCACCCTGGATCGTGTCGTTGCCAGAGTCCCCGGTCAGGCGATCGTCGCCCAATCCCCCATCGAGCACATCGTGACCGATGCCGCCATTGAGTTTGTCGTTGCCCGGCCCACCCACCAGCGAGTCCTGGTTGCCTCCCTGTCCTCTGAGCACATCGTCGCCATCGTAGCCCAGAATCGTATCTCGTCCGGATCCGCCGAACATGCGATCGGCCTTCGGTCCACCTCGCATCACGTCGTTTCCGCCCGAGCCGTTGAAGAACAGTCGGCCACTGAACGCTGTGCCATCGAACACGTTGTCGCTACTGCCTCCGGACAGATGCACCTGTTGGATGTCGATCAGCGTGTCGTTGCCAAGTCCGCTGAGAGAACTGTCTGTGACGATGAAGCTGACGTCGGCCGCATCGAAGTGGTAGTCGTACCCTGAGCCTCCATCGATGGTGTCATCGCCGGCTCCTCCGCTAAGCGAATCGAGGCTCGATCCCTGTCCGCGAACGATGTCATCGCCCGAGCCACCCACCAGGTAGTCTTCACCTCCACCTCCATTGATCGTGTCGTTCCCCCCTTTACCGGTGATGACATCGCCGCCCCCGCTGCCGTTGATCTTGTCGTTGGCTTCGCTGCCGACGATCGTGTCGTCGCCAGACCCGGCGTTGATAGTGGTTGCAGTCAACGCGGTGAATCCGTTGCCTGCCGAGACAGCTGACAGATCGACATCATCGGCATCAGCACTGCCGGTGACGACGATCGTGGTCACGTCAGCGGAGTTGATCACCGGGAAACTCGGGTCGAGGCTTCCGTTAATCTCGAGCGTGACCAGCCCGGCGACCGCTTCGATCGTCGAAGATCCTCCGGCATCGAGCACGAGTCCGAGTGATCCGGTGCCTTCGTCGAAGGTGATCGAGTGTTCATCGTCGAGAATGGTACCGGTGGCGGTCGAACCGACGACCGTCGCCCCGGCGGCATCGTCGAGGACCACGTTGAACGTCTCGAAACCTTCCATGTCGGTGTCGCCGAGTACCGGGATCCCGAAAGTGCCCTGCAGGCTGCCGGCGGGAATGGTGACGAGTTCCGTTGTCGCGGTGTAGTCGACTCCGTTGGCGGCCGAACCGTCGGAGGTGTGGTAGTTGACCTGAACATCGATCGAGGAGGTTTCGCTGAGTATGGCTGTGAAGATCAGGTCGGTTGATCCGCTGTCGCCTTCGATCACGCTGGATCCCGAGAGCGACACGTCGGGTGTTTCGATCATCATGAACGGCGAGAGGCTGCTGGTGCGGGCGGTGACCGTGTTGTTGGTGGTATCCAGTGTCTCAGTCCGATCGACCCAGGCTCCGTCTTCCATGTGAAACAGCCGGAGTTTGTCTTCGGAGGTGAAGTCGGTTTCTTCGTAGTTCAGTGAGATCAGGATCTGATCGTTGCTATCAAACGTGGCGGTGGTGGTGATGTCGTAGATCGCGTGAGTTCGGCTCTGCAGCCTGTAGGGTACATCGGGGTCGCCTTCGAGAATGACGACAGCCGAGCTGCCGGCGGCCGAGACGTTTCCGAATGTCAGGCTGACTCCGTTGCCGAGTGTCACGTCGACCATGTCGCCGGTGTCGGTTGTGACGGCCGGTTGATCGACAAAGCGAGCATCGAGCCGGGCCAGGCTGACCGCTCGGACAAGCGGCTTGAACCGGGCCATTTCGAGACCCGGCCGCGTGGGGGCTATGCTGCCACCGCCGATGAAGCTGGGGTCGTTGATGGCCTGCAGCACGGTGGCCGCGGCATCCATTCGGAGCGATTCGGTCAGGCGGTCGCCGATCGGCAGTTGCAGGACGTCGCGCACCAGTTCTTCGGTCGTGGACCGCCAATCGGCGATCGAGTTGATTGGCCCGGTATCGAGTTTGACGAGTCCCTGGTCGACCATCTGAATCCGCTCGGGGTCATTGCCACCATGGCCCATCACACGGTATGTCACATCCCGCTTGATGGGTCCGAGGCCGGTGGTGGTTTCGACCTGGACGGTGTATTCGCCGACGGGCAGATCGGCGGGCATGGTGGATGTGACGACTGAGCCGTTGTTTTCGAGCGTGGCGGCGATGCGGAGGGCTCCTTGCGAGAGTTGCCAGAGTCCGTCGTTTCCGGTGAGTTCGTTATTCCGGGTGGCCCATGGCGGGTTGCCGACCGGTTTGAGGATCACGCCGGTGACGCCGTTGGCTTGCCCGAGAATGGCAACGTTCAGTACCTGCTCTTCACCAAAGTGCTTTGCGCTGTTTCCTTCGATTTGCGAGACGCGTGCGTTGACGTCGAGCATGGCGAGGCCGTGGATTGTGCCATCGGTCCAGATTTCGAGGTCGGCGGTCGCCTGGCCGTCCGCGAGTGTCAGCGTGGTCGAGAAGCTGCCATCTCGGTTGCTGGTAAACGTTCCCGAGCCGCTAAGCCCATCGCCAAACCCGACACTCAGGACGTCCGAATCCCAATTGCCGGTCGAACCGGAGTTGGTTGGTGTGACGGTGACAACGATCGTATTGTCGTCGGGCATTTCGACATCG
>CAVOEV010000282.1:0-5880 GCA_963694825.1 Planctomycetota bacterium | reverse complement strand
GCATGTCAAAACTGTGGAGCCTGATTTTGGCGACGTTTTTTTTTGCGATGAGGAGAACTGACGGCCGATGAGTGAGAGTGGCGAAGCGTATACGAATCCCGAGACCATGCATGGCCGCGACTGGCCGTGCCTGAGGCAGTTCTGTGTGTTCATGGAGAACCGTGTCGGCAGCCTGCACAACCTGATGCGACGGCTCGAACGCGACGACCTGAGAATCATTGCGCTGTCGATCGACGACAGTGTCGATTGTGCCGTCGTGCGGCTGATGTTCGACCACTTCGAACGTGCCCGCGAATTGCTGCAACTGGGTGGCTATTCGTGTATCGAAACGGACATCATCGGAGTCGAATTGCCCGAAGCACCCCAACCCTTCCTCGCTGTCTGCTCGACACTGCTCCAGGCCGAAATCAACATCCACTACACCTACCCGCTGCTGTATCGCCGAAGCGGCCGGGCCGGTATCGCTCTCTACGTCGACGACATCGAACGTGGCCTCGAACTGCTCGCAGACACCGGCCACCACCTGATCACCGAAGACGACCTGCTTCGCGACGACGAGTTCTTCTAGGCCCGACATCTACCACGACTCACTCCTGCCCCTGCCCCTGCCCCTGCCCCTGCCCCCCACAATGACACTCGATCACCACAGCGTTGGACTGCCAGGCGGATACCACACCGAAGGTGCCGATGTCATTCCGGCCACCGCCGTTGCATTTCTCGAAGGTCCGGCCTGCACCGGCGACGGGACCGTCTACTTCAGCGACATTGCCAACAACCGCATCCTGACCTACTCGCCGGGTTCCGATGGCTTCGAGATCTTCCGCGAACCGAGCGGCCGGGCCAACGGGTTGCTGTTCGACCACCGCGGCCGATTGCTCGCCTGCGAAGGGAACGAACACGGCGACGACGACGGAGGACGGCGGCTGACTCGAACCGACCTGGACTCGGGTGAAATCGAAATCCTGACCGACAACTACCAGGGGCAACGCTACAACGCTCCCAACGACGTCGCCGCACGTAGCAACGGTCAGATCTTCTTTACCGATCCCTGCTACGGCGACCGGGCCACAATGGAACTCGACCACGACAGCGTCTACCGCGTCGACACCGATGGCTCGGTCACTCGCATCCTGACTCAACCCGAAATCCAACGCCCCAACGGCATCCAACTCGCGCCAGACCAATCCACCCTCTACCTGGTCGACAGTTGCCCTGTCGTCGGAGGCAACCGCAAGATCTGGGCCTTTGATCTCTCGGACGACGGAACACCCTCGAGACAGCGTTTGGTCTACGACTTCGCCCCCGGCCGGGGTGGCGACGGAATGGTCGTCGACAGCCAGGGCACTCTCTACATCGCTGCAGGCATCAGCCGCTCACGCGGACCTCACGAAACCACCGATATCCCGCCCGGGATCTGGGTGATTACGCCCGATGGCGAAGTCAAAGGCAGGATCCCAATCGTCGAGGACGTGCTGACCAATGTGACCTTCGGAGGCGATGACCTGAAGACACTCTATGTCGCAGCCGGCAAGACCCTGTTCGTAACACGTGTCGACATCCCCGGCTGGGTCGTGCATCGACAGGACCAGCCATGAACACAAGGACACCATCTGACCACGAATCGAGCCACCTCGATCACCAACAAGCCGCCTCGAACATCCCGGCCATCGGCTTTGCCATCATCACTCTCTCGGACACACGCACCGAGGCGACCGACAAGAGCGGAGCGTTTCTGAAACAGTCGATCGAAGACAACGGGCACCGGGTCGCTCGGTACCAAATCGTCAGCGACGACCCCGAAGCGATTGACCAGGCACTCGACGCCGCACTGTCGGATCCCGATGTCGGAATACTCGTCACCACAGGCGGCACAGGCATCTCGGCCCGAGACTCGGCGTACGAGACCATCTCGAGTCGACTCGATAAGCGACTGGACGGGTTTGGAGAATTGTTCCGGATGCTGAGTTTCAAGGAAATCGGAGCCGCTGCGATGCTCAGCCGAGCCGTCGGTGGAGTCGCCTCGGGCCGACCACTGTTCGCCCTGCCCGGCTCAACCGCCGCCGTCCGACTCGGCTTCGAACAACTCATCCTGCCTCAAGCCCAACACCTGCACCATGAACTGACGCGTCACGCCAACTGATTCCCCGACACCCTCACCCTACCGGACTCCGTCACAGATGCTCTCGATCGTCGTGCCGGTACTCAACGAAGAGCAAAGCCTCGTCGAATTGCATGCTCAGATCACCGCGACGTGTGATGCGAACGGGATCGAAGTCGAATTGATCCTCGTCGACGACGGATCGACCGACGGGTCGTGGTCGGTCATCAGTTCACTCGCCCAAGCCCACCAGCAAGTGTCGGGTATCCGTCTGAGACGGAATTTCGGCAAGGCGGCGGCGTTGACCTGCGGTATGAAGGCCGCGGCCGGCGAGTTGGTGATGATGATGGACGCCGACCTGCAGGACGATCCGGCTGAGATTCCAGGCTTGATCGCCGTGCTCGAAGACGGATACGACGTGGTCAATGGTTGGAAAAAACACCGCCTGGATCCCTGGCACAAGGTGTTTCCCAGCCGAGTCTTCAACGCGATGATCGGACGTCTGACCGGACTCAGACTTCACGATCACAACTGCGGGTTGAAGCTGTTTCGTCGCGAGGTAACTCGCGAGGTGAATATCTACGGCGAATTGCACCGGTTCATTCCCGTGTTGGCCCACGCCCGAGGCTTCCGTGTGGCCGAAAAACCGGTCCACCATCGGCCTCGAGAACACGGGCAGTCGAAGTACGGTGTGTGGAGATTTCTGCGAGGCTTTCTCGACCTGCTGACTGTCAAGTTCCTGACTGGGTATGGCCAGCGACCCGGGCACATGCTCGGAGCAACGGGCCTGGCCTTCCTCGGCCTCGGAGTCCTCGGACTGGGTTACCTGGCCGGGCTGTGGGTCTACTGCAAGACACAAGGCGTCAACCCCGAGATCGGCAACAACCACCTGCCCATGCTGGTCTATTCGGCCGCATCACTGCTACTGGGCGGACAGGTGTTGTCGCTGGGATTGTTGGCCGAACTACTGGTGTCACGAACGTCAAAACCCGACGACACCTACGCCGTGGCCCAACGCACCGGGCCCGCCAATCCCTAATCACCAAAGTCCACGGTGATCGTCGAGCGGTAGAACTCCAGAGTCACTCTCTGGTCGGTTCGACTCGAAACCGCTCGCATCGCACTGACCGGCAACGTGCTGGTTTCCTTGTGCACGATCTTCCCCTTCCTGACATCGAGCACCAACGCGCCATACTCCGTCCGAGGCCGTTTCTGCAGAATGTTCTGCACCGGTCGGTAGACGCGACTGACGAAGGCCAGCACCGGGAGATGCATCGGCTGGTCCTGCTCGATTGTCTGGTGCTCGATCCGCACCGGGCCCCAGTTGGCCGTCGACACCAACGTGTCCTCCGATCCGCCAGCCGCATGCCTGCGGTCGAATGCCCAGACCGATCCATGGACGGCGATGGCCTGCGACGACGCACCACGTACACTGACACTGCTGGGCTGATTGACCACGAGCAGGTGTTGGCCCAGTGTATTGAGGACGAAGAACGACCGAAGTGGCTGGGCGGGTTCCATGGACAACCTGCAATCGACACGAACTCGGCCGTCGGCCACATCGATCACCCGGAAACGGCCGATCGATTCGCCTTGGCCTCCCGGAGGCTCCAGTAACCCCACCGCACGCTGGCCCACGAGGACCGGTCTCAAATCACCGGAGAGTTTCCATTGCCGAGTCGTTTTTCCGGTGACCAGGTCGAACACCGACACCACCTGAACCCCGTTCGTGGTCTGGCGGCTGACAACGTGATGTCCGCTGCGGCCGATCCAATCGTCCGAATCGGGCAGAGTCCGTGTTGCGATCGAGGCGCCGTCGGCGGCATCGAGCACCAGCACCTCCTGGCGACCGTCCGCTTCGACACAGACAAACCGATCGCTCCCGTAGATCCGACACCCTCGTGACACTCCGGTCCGTCGCCAGATGACTTGCCCCGAAACCGGATCGGCAGCCTCGATCGCCGCTCCGACCTGGTAGATCAACCGCCTCGGCCCCAACCGCCCGACATGGCCCAGAGGCCGGCCGGTGGCGTCGGTCATCCGGAACCAGCGAGGCCCGGCCGCCATCGCACCGGGCAGCCGGATGATCCTGGCCTGCACGCCGCTCTTGTCCTCGTACAAGTTCCGCCGCCAGAGAACGTCGGGGTGCTGCGCGTTGCCGAGACCGTCGATGACGGCAAAACGGTTTCCCAACACGATCATCAACAAGTGCCCGCTGGCCTGGATCTGGTTCCCTTCGAACGCATACGGCACTCGGGCCTCGCTGTCGGGCACCGCCAAATCGCCCACCGTCGTCAGCCGCCAACGCTCACGCCCCCGTTCGTCGAAAGCGATCACGTACTGCCGCCGATTGTCCAACCGGAAACTCCAACCACGCCAAGCCAACGGCCTGCGACCATGAAACGGAATCGGATACGTGTTCACACTGGTCCGCCGCTCCTCGTTCACACTGCTGACGACCGACACCCGGCCCGGCTTCCAGGCCGGCGGGGTTGCGATCAATTCCTTGCGAGCCGGATCGCTTCTCCACCCGGCAACCGTCTGACGTCCGCTTCGCCCGTCGGACAACTCGACCCGAGAAAAACGACCTGTCTCGAGTTCGTCTCGCAACACAGTCATCGCTTCGGTCTTCTTCGCCGCAGCCCACATCACGGACAACTCGACAGTCGCTCGGCCAGCAACAACCGGATCAGCACTCCTGCGCAACCTCGATAACAACATCTCTCGCTCCATCGCACCCGTCTTCTCGGACAACCGCCCAAGCAACTGGATGCGAGCCAAATCGGCGACACGGTGGCCGTCCAGCAATGTCACGACACCTGACAAGGCCCGGGTGCCGGCAGCACCCTCAAGAACCACCGCTCGCGCCAACAACTGCTCGCGGACAGAATCCAACTCGCGACGCTGCTCGTCAGTCGCCAGCCGATCGACAGATTTCAGTCGCGATGCCACCCAGTCGATTCGCCGTACCGACAAATCCTCGTCAATCGCCTCCAATCGGCCTCGCTCTGCTTTGGCCGGACTTGGGGGTTTCTGCGGTGGTTTCTGCGGTGGTTTCTGCGGTGGTTTCTGCGGTGGTGGCTGCGGTGGTGGCTGCTGTGTTTTGGCCGAGTGTCTCAGCTTCAGGTATTCGCGGAATGCTGCGATCACGTTCCCGGTGCGTGCCAATCCGGTGGCTCTGAGACGGCGGAAGGCGAGTTGTTCGTCTGGTTCAACTAGCAGTGATTCGAGTTTCGTGGCCTGGCTGGCGTAGCGAGAATAATCGAATCTCAGGCCATCGAGCAGAGCTTGGACAAGCAGTCGGCGGACCTCAGGATCAGGCTTCGCCTCGAACGCTGCGGCCAGATCAGCCACCGCCGGTTCGTACTCGCCCCGATGCAGTCTCCGCCGCCCCCGCAACGCCAGTGCCGTGGCGTCGTGCTTGTCGATGTCCAATCGCGAAGCGATCCGTTGTTCGAGTGCGTGGTCGGTTTCGAATCCCACAAGTTCATCGTGCGACAGCCCCAGCAGTCGGCCTCCGGCTCCGACCAAATGCCCAACCAATCGCCCCTCGGCCAACTCGGTCCTCGCCAACAATCGCCCAGTTGCCAGGTCGATCGTTACGATGGCCCCGCGTCGCACTCCGCCAGTCGCCGAACCGCCCCCGGCATCGCGTGCTTCGACCGGCAGGTGATACAGTCCCCCAATCCTCACACCAACTCCGCTTGGGCGAGGAATCGCCGTCGGCATCGACCAGGCGGGTTGACCATCGGCCAGTCGATAGGCCTGCACGCGAGACCGTT
>CAVOEV010000281.1:0-5885 GCA_963694825.1 Planctomycetota bacterium | reverse complement strand
CGGCGGTTGAGTTCATCAGGCAGCAGGCCGGACGAGTCGGCGCGTGCCATGTGTTCGCAATCGGAGCGGTGACCAAGCACCGGCAGGGCGAGGAATTGGCCGAGATTGGTCAATTGGTCGAAGGGGGGGCAGTGGCGTTGAGTGACGGGAAGCGTCCGGTGGCGAATGCCGAGGTGATGCGACGTGGGTTGGAATACGCTCGGATGTTTGGCTGCCGAGTCTTTCATCATCCGCAGGTGCCCGAACTTGTTGCTGGCGGAGTGATGCACGAGGGGTTGTATTCCACCTTGCTGGGTTTGGGGGGCATGCCGGCCGAAGCCGAGGAGATCCTGGTGGCTCGGGATGTGGCGCTGGCAGAAATGACCGGCGGCAGCCTACACCTGATGACCATTTCGACGGCCGCGAGTGTGGACATCGTCCGCCGGGCTCGGGCGAGAGGCGTCGATGTCACCGCCTCGGTGACTCCTCATCACCTGGTTCTGACCGACGCCGAGATGCAGACTTTTGATGCGAACTGCAAGGTCGATCCGCCGTTGCGTAGCGAAGAGCATATCAAGGCGTTGATCGAGGGCTTGGTGGACGGGACGATCGAAGTGATCTCTTCGGATCATCGACCGGTGCCTGCCGAGGAAAAGGAACTCGAGCTGGACCTGGCCCCGTTCGGGATCGTCGGTCTCGAGACCCTGCTGCCACTTTGTGTTCGTGCCCTAATCGATTCCGAACGAATGGACTGGCCGCAGTTGATCGCGTTGTTGACCACCGGGCCAGCGAAGGTGCTGGGAGTGGACAAGGGGACTCTTGGGTTGGGAGCGATCGCCGATGTGGTCGTGATCGACCCGGACGTCGAGTGGACGATCGACCCGGCGGCATTCCGGTCTCGCTGCTCGAATAGTCCGTTTGGGGGTTGGCAGGTACGAGGTCGCGTCGAGTCGGTGTTTGTCGAGGGGCAAAGGGTGTTTTGTATCGAGGATTCGGACTGAGGCGGGATGTCTGGGAGATTCGGCGTGGCGAGGCAGTATCTCTTGATCGACGGCTACAACCTGTTGCACGCCGCCGGACTGGCCAGGGACCGGTATGGTCCGGGTCAGTTTGAGAAGTGCCGTCAACGGTTGTTGCAAGAGTTGGCCGATCGCTTGAGTGGAGAGCAGCGAGAGCTGACGACCGTGATCTTTGACGCTCAGGACGCTCCGCCGGATGCTCCGTCGGTTCAACAGTTCGCCAAGATTAGCGTCGTGTACTCAGTCGGCAGCGACGCCGACTCGATGATCGAAGCGATGCTCGCATCGCATGCGTCACCCCGGCAGGTGCTGGTTGTGTCGAGTGATCACCGGCTGCAGAAGGCGGCGGCGGCTCGGCGAGCGAAATCGATCGACAGTGATACGTTTTGGGAACAGGAGTTCTGGGTGGAGTGCGACACCGAAAGAAGTACGGAACAGCAGCTCAAGCACGGTGAACGGAATGTGGATGCGGCCGAGGTGGCCGAGATTGTCAGGCGATTGAAGAGCGAGGCGGGCGGGGTGGGCGGGGTGGAAAGCTTGGGAGATGGGGCGAGGCGCAAGAGTGAGACTGTGACGGATCATTACGAGCGAGAGTTGACCGAGCGGGCTGAGGAGGCGTTGCGTGAGTGGAACGAAGGTCCGGCGGAGGGTCTGGGCGAGGCGGGTTGAATCGGGGGGGGGGTGGTTGACGGGTCCGGCGGAGCAGTCGACAATGAGCGAGCTGAACCGGAGTGCGACGTTGAGGACTTGGTCTACGATGCGACGGATGCCGACGATTGTTGTGGTACTGGTTCTGGTGGCGGTCGCGGGTGTCGGCTGCGGTTGGCAGAAGTACGAATCGCGGATGGCAGAGTCGGCCGAGTACTTCGATTACCTGGGCCAGGCT
The DNA here is from genome assembly GCA_963694825.1 of Planctomycetota bacterium. Lineage (GTDB taxonomy): Bacteria > Planctomycetota > Planctomycetia > Planctomycetales > Planctomycetaceae > UBA8437. Next base: position 4,001 of record CAVOEV010000281.1, on the reverse strand, counting down.
CAGGCCGTGCTCGTCGATGCGGATCAGTCGGACGTCTCGTCGTTCGGAGTCAAAATTCGAGTCCCGGTTCGGTTTCGCTGGATTGGTCCGAAGATGCAGGATGACGGTGACGGGAACCAGGTGCCGGTGCCAGCTCGTGAGGACAAGAAGCGTCAGCCACGCTTCGCACAGAACGGGTTGCCGGGCCTGTTGGGCAGTTGGTATTCGGTCGTTTCCGATGATTCGGGTAAGACTCGGACCGGATCGAGTTGGATGTTCTTGTTTGGCAACTACCAGCGGTACAAGGATCGTGCGGCCGGGATCAACGTCGAACCGTCGACGTTTTACGACAATCTGGTCAACGAGTTGGCCGATGCGATTGGCGTGCCAGCCCCACTGGGTGGCGAGTGGCAGTACGAGAAGGTCGACAAGCTGGGTGGGTATTACATTGCATCGGGTGGTTCGAATGCATCTCCTGAAAATCACTATACGTTGATCAAGCTGGAATCTCGTGGGACTGAGTATCGTTTGTATTTGCATCCGGGTCCGCGAACGGCGTCGAGTGACGATGGTGGCGGAGATGCTCCCGGCCCTGGCGACGAATTGCAGTTCGCGTTGTTGTTCGTCGTCCCCCGTAACGCGACTCAGCCGGCTCGGCTGGAAAGCGGCATCAAGTACTGTCTTGAGTGGTTCGAAGCGGACACGACGGTCCCGTCCTTTGATGGCGACGGCGACGGTGGTGGCCCGGCGACGGGTTTCTAGTTGTTTGCCGGAGTGCGTTCGTCGCATTGGGGGATCGCCGAAAGTGGTCAAGAGGGCAGCGAGGTGTGATGAACGACTCGAATTCGCGTGACCAGGTGTCGCTCGTGCGGGCGTTGGGGCCAGGGATGGCCGTGGCGATCGTCGTTGGCAACGTGATCGGTTCGGGGATCTTTGTCACGCCCGGTGGCATCGCTGCCGAGGGTCGCGAGTTCTCGTTGATCATTTCTGCCTGGATCACCGGCGGCATATTGAGTCTTTTGGGTGCTCTGTGTTTTGCCGAGTTGGCTGCGATGCTGCCTCGAGCGGGCGGGATGTACGTTTATCTGAAGCAGGCCTACGGCCGGCCGGTGGGTTACCTGCAGGGTTGGACACAGTTCGTGTTCGGTAACCCCGGTTCACTGGGAGCACTCTCAATCATATTCGCCGCTCACCTGGGCGAGTTGATCGATCCAAGTGGCGGAGCGGGATTGTCGCGGGGCATGACGTTGGGATTGGCGGTGTCGCTGATTGTCGGTTTGGCGACGGTGAACATAGCCGGAGTCGTGTGGGGCGGTTGGGTTCAGAGTCTGACGACGGTGATCAAGGCTGCCGTCGTGCTGTCGGTGGCGGTTTTACCGTTTTGTGTGACTGGGGAACACGATCACGCGGCGACGTTCCAGACGCTCTGGTCGACTGCCCTGCCGATGGATCCCGATTCGAGAGGAACGGCGGCTCGTTTTGCCGTTGTGTTATTGGCGGTGATGTGGGCCTACAACGGTTGGCATGGGATCACTCCGGTGGCCGAGGAGATCAAAGACCCGGGTCGGAATATTCCTCGAGCGTTATTGCTCGGAGTTGGCATCCTGACCGTGTTGTACGTGTCGGCCAATATGGCCTACCACCTGGTGGTTCCGATGGAAGAGATGATCGAGGGCGACCGGAAGAAGGTGGCGATACTGCTGTTCGATCGGTTGCTGGGCCCGGTGGGCAGCAAGTTGATGGCCGTGGGCGTGATGGTGAGCACCTTTGGGGCGATCAACAGCAACCTGCTGTTGGGTCCTCGAGTGCCGTTTGCCATGGGACGCGATGATCGGCTGTTGGCGTGGCTGGGCCAGGTCAGCCCGCGGTTTCGTACTCCGGCCCGAGCGATCACCGTTCAGGCCTTAATGGGAGTGCTGCTGCTGGTCGGATCGACGCTGCTTGTCAAGAGTCTTGAGACGCACGCGGGCGGGGGTCCGAGCGTGTTTGACCTGATGACCGGCTACATCGTGTTTTCGTCCAGCATCTTCTACATGTTGGCCGTCGCCGCCGTCCTGGTGCTCAGGCGGCGTCATCCCGAGTGGGAACGGCCGTTCCGCGTTCACTGGCTTGTCCCGGTTGCCTACCTGGCGTTCTATACGTGGTTCCTGGGCCACGTCCTGATGGAACGACCCATCGAATCGAGTATCGGGATCTTCATGAGCCTGTCGGGGATCCCGGTGTTGTTGGCGGGGATCGTTTACGCGCGCTGGCGGCCTGCTCGACGGGCACCGTCATATTCTGTCACTGAACCAAAAGACTCCAGCGATGAATAAACCGTACATAAGTCTTCAGCCGACCGAGGTCGCCTTACTCGACAGCGCCAGCCGGATTTACTCGGCCCGATTGGTCTCGGGACAGGTCGCCGACGGTTGCGAGTCGGACGCTCTCGAGGCGGCGGTATCCGAATCGCTGTCGTTGGCGAGGCTAATCGACGAAGCGGTGATGGCCGACAAGGAACTCGACTAAGGTTCGGCGCTCGGCTAGCCGAGTTGCCCAAGAATTTCGTCGTGTTCGGGGAACCGATCGACGTCGTGTTTGCTGAAGATCATCTTGCCGTCGACGACGACATCGAAGATTCCTCCGGCGCCTTCGATCAGCGTGGCGTCGACTTGGCAGTGATCCTGGATCGCGGCGGCCAGACTGGTCGCCTGGGGTTCGTAGTTTCACTGCATGCAGTAGGTGATCGAAATCTCCATTGATGCCAGCCTCCGTTTCGAATGGTGTGGTGGACGGTGAAATGTGTCGTCCGGCGACTGTGATCAGTTGCCTGTTTTCGCCGGTTTTGTTGCACGAGGTCGCTGGGGTGTCCTGGGTCGGCGATTGGTCAGATTTCGGCGATACAGTTTGGCGGCTTCACGAAACTGCAGGGGCACCGGGATGTCCTGGGAGTTGATGGAATTCGTCTTGCGAGTTCGCTGGGAACGACCGCTTCGTTTGCTTCCGTTGGACTTGATGGCGATGTCTTTGAGCAGGTTTTCGAACTGCCGTCGCTTGGCTTGAGATTCAGGGGAGTTGTCGTTGTCGGGTGTGTCGGCACTGTCTCTGAGTCGAGCGGCGAACTTGCTGACGTCGTCCTTGGTCCAACCGAGTTGTTTGAGCAGTTCGGGGTCGACATCGCCCCGGCCAATTTCGTCTTCCAATCGTTTGAGAACGAGGTTGGCGGCTTCCTTGCTGAACTCCTGGTTGACGGGGTCCGGCTCATCGGAACTCGAAGCGGGCGATTGAACACTGTTGGGGGTTTCGCCCGGCTGGTCGCCTTGCTGAGTGTTTCCGGCCTGTTTTCCAGCGGTGCCGCCGTCCCCTTCGACGGCGTTTTTACCGGCCTTTCCGGATCCTCCCTTGCTGCCCGGCTTGTTGCTGGGTTTGCCCCCGGTTTTGCCGCCGGGCTTGTTGGCCGCTCCACCTTGCCCGTCTTTTTTGTCGCCAGGCTTGTCGCCCGGTTTGTCGCCAGGCGTTTTGTTGTTCTTGCCGTCCGGCTTCGCGTCTTTCATGCCGTTCTTTTGTGGGGAGTTCGTATCGCCCTTCTGTGAATCCTTTTTGTTTCCGTTGGTTTTGCCGCCGGATGTCTTATTGCCATCTTTTGACGTGGAGTCGCCGGATTGAGCTTTCTTGGGGTCATCGCCGTCGGAGGCAGATCCAGTTTTGGCGGTACCGGGTTTTTGGTTCGAGCCCCCCTTGGTTTTGTCAGCTGCCTCGGGTTTCCCGTCTGGAGTTGCACCTTCGCCCTTCTGCCCGCCGGTCCCCTTCTTGGTTTTGCTGCCACCTGAGGACTCTTTCCCCTTCTTGGGCGGGGGATTGCTTTTGCCTGTCTTGGGTTGTGACTTCGAGCCGTCGGCTTCGGTACCGCGTTCGCTTTTTTTGGTGTCCGCTTTATTTTTCCTGCCACTCGGTCCGGTGTTGGGGTCCGAGTCGGCGTCATCGGTCTTGTTCTGTTTCTTGTTGTTTTGCTTTGGTTGGGCCGCATTTTCCTTGGAGTCCTT
>CAVOEV010000280.1:0-5888 GCA_963694825.1 Planctomycetota bacterium | reverse complement strand
CGGCCGGCAACTTGACCAGCCTCGTTTCAAAGGCCTGTTGCACCGCCGCCGCCAACTCCGCATTCTTCCCGGCGGTGAACCCGGCCAGCTTCTTGTCAATCGCGGAGGCCTTTTGACGGACGTCACCGGACCACTGCGACACCAAACGAGCCGACGGCGATCGCCACTGCTTCGGGTTGTAGGCCGGCTCGAACATCGCCCGCAGCCGGTAGTAGTCGGCGTGGGTGATCGGGTCATAACGGTGCTGGTGACACTGAGCACAACCGACGGTCAGCCCCAGCATCGAGGTCGAGACCACCTGGATCACCTCGGCGACGACCTGGTTGCGAGCCAGCTCCTGGTCAGCGCTGGAGCCACCGGTCCCATCGGGTGCCATCCTGAGGAACCCGGTGGCGATCAGCCGGTCGGCCTCCTGGGGTGTCAGGTCCTGGTAGGGTGGCCGAAGCAACTCGTCGCCTGCCAGTTGTTCGACGACGAACTCATCCCACGGCTTGTCGGCATTGAACGAGCGGATCACGTAGTCGCGGTACTTGTAGGCCCAGGTCCGGGGCGGATCCCTGTCGCTCACCCCGTCGCTGTCGGCGTAGCCGACCACGTCCAGCCAGTGTCGCGCCCAACGCTCTCCATAGGCCGGTGATGCCAACAGGCGATCCACCAGCCTGGCATAGGCTCCCTCCGCCAGGTCGGCAACAAACCGCTCGACCACCTCAGGCTCGGGCGGCAGGCCGTGGAGATCAAAACTCAAGCGGCGAACCATGGTCGGCCGGTCGGCACCGGGCCCGAACCCCAGGCCGTCGGCCTGCAGCCTGGCCAGTAAGAACGCGTCAATAGGCGAACTTAGCAGCGAGACGTGTTTGACTGCGGGCAAGTTCGGCCGTCGAATCGGCCGGAAGGACCAGTGCTGTCGCTCCTCAACAGTGAAACTGCCATCGGCCAAGGATGCCGGTTCCGGACGGACGGTTGGAGCCCCGGCGTCGATCCAGCGGGCCAGCAATTCAATGTCATGAGCAGAGAGCCGTTTCGCCCCCGGGGGCATTTCGCCCGACACCACCCGCTTGAATAAATGGCTGTCGGCGTGCTGACCGGGAACGATGGCCGGCCCCGATTCTCCACCTCGAATAAGGAAGCGGGCCAGCCGTGTGTCGAGTCCCCCTTTTTTCTCGCCCGCCTCGCCGTGGCACTGCCAGCAATGGGCCTTGAGAATCGCCCGCACCTCGATCTCGAACCGGGGTCCGCCCTTCTCGGTGGCCGTTGCAGATTGCCCCAACAAGGATGTCGCGAACACACAGAGATACAACTTCAAGTGTTTCATGTAGTCGTTCGAACGTTTGATGGGACGTGCCACTTGAACCGGAACAACAAGAGGACTTTGCAGCGAGATCAACGTGACATCCACCGATCAAACTACCCCGATGCCAGCCAACCGGCAACGACACATCCCGGATCCGACAGGACCTGGTCTCGCTCAAAAGCAGGCTGGCCAGGTTCCGGTTCCATCTCAAGCGGACCCGGCTCTTCTCGTTTCGGGTCGACTGACCCGGTTCGTGGTCCGTATTCCCGGACTCGCGGCATCTCTGATCGGTGATCCACTTTTCGCGTTCAGGGAAGCGAGCCGACTGCCGCCGGTGGCTTCCGTGCGTCCTTGACGGTCAGCGAAGGATTCAGGAACACTTCATCACCTTCCTCGATGCCCGAATCGACAGCAATGAACTCGGCGTTGCGGTCGCCGAGCGTCAGAGGACGTCGTTGGGCAGCACCGCCGTGTGTCCGCACCCAGCAGAAGTCACCCGCGGCGGTTTCCTCGACCGCCGAGAGGGGGATCAACAACACGTCTTCGCGGCGATCCACTGTCACTTCGACCTCGGCGGTCATACCGGGTTTGAGTCCTTCCACCGAGGGCAGTTCTATCAGCGCGTCATATTTGACAATGTTGCCCGTCCACCACCCCGACGGTTGTGCAACCGAAGCGACGAAGGACACGGTGCCTCTGAGTGTCTGGTTCGGCAGACGCACGGTGACAGGCATCTTGGGCTCGACCAGGCCGATGGCTGATTCGTGAATGCCGAACCGGACCTGCATCTTCGACAGGTCGGGCATCAGCAGGAGCACCTGGTCGTTGTGCACCGTCTCGCCCTTGGCGATGTCGGGCGTGTCCTTCCATTGGGCGGTGGAGGGAAAGATCACCAGGCCGCTTTTCGGGGCCTGGATCACGCAGTGTGCGATCTCCTTCTCCGCCAGGGTCATCCGTTCCATGTCCATGGCGAGAACTTCTTCATGGCCGTTGGCCGCCGCTTTGGCCGACTCCCACTCGCCCTTTAACCGTTGCAGTTCTTTTTCCTTTCCGAGTCGCTCCAGTACGTCCAGTTTGGTCTCCATGATCTCGAGATCGATCTGGGCATTCTGCAGACTGAGTTCGCTTTGTTCGACTCTCAGTTCACTCTGGTATCCGAGCGAGTGCATTCGCCGGGCATAGTCGAGCATGTTGTTTGCGGTGTACAGCCTCTGGCTGGCGAACGCCAGAGCCTTCTGGAACTTCAGCTTCTGGGTGCGAAACTCGCCTTCGAGGTACTTCGAAATGGCGAGGCCGGTAACCATGGCCTCGGCCCGGAAGCCGATGGCTGCATCCTTCGACAAGTGGGCGTACTTGGTGCGTTCGTGGAGGTACTCTTCGATCGCCTTGTTTTCCAGTGTGACCAGTTCGTCACCCGCCTCGACCCATGTGCCGTTCTTGACCACCCAGTTGATCGTGCTGTCGCCCCGGACCCGACACTTGACCTGCGTGTTATTGAAACTCTCCAGCGCTCCCTGTTCGATCATGGTGACCGGCAGAGTTCCCCGCTTGACCGTGTGGACAATCTTCAAACCCAGGAGAGCCCGTGCATCGGCGACGGAGGCGAGCGGTTGGACCACCACCTTCTGCTGTTCCTGCAGACCCGAAAGAACAACCACGAACCTGTCGTTACTGTCACCGAGCGTCACCGAACACCGTTGTGGACCGTCGGCGGTTTCCACCCAGCAAAACTGTCCCTGGTCGGTGTCCACCACCGCGCTGAGTGGCACCGACAACACGTCCTTGTGCCGAGCCACCACCAGTTCCACCTTGGCGGACATGCCCGGCCTCAGCCCCTCAATCGAGTGCAACTCGATAATCGAGTCGTATTTCACAATGTTCCCGTCCCACCAGCCGGCAGGACGAGCGACCACAGACACTGACGAAATCTCGGTATCCAGTGTCCGGTCTGGCAGTTCCACTCTGGCAACCGTTCCCGGCTCGATCCGGTCCACGATGGACTCGTGAACTCTGATCTTGATCTGCATCCGGGTCAGGTCGGGCATGAGCAGCAGCACCTGGTTGTTGTGGACACTGGCTCCATCGGTGATGTCGGGAGTTCGCTTCCATTTTGCGGTCGATGGATAAATCACCAGGCCACTCTGGGGAGCCTTGATCACGCAGCGCTCGAATTCCTCCTTCGCGAGCTCCAGGCGGCTCTCTTCCAGCACCACTCCCGCTTCTCGACCAGCCAGCCTTTCCCTGGTTGCGCCCAGCTGACTTTTCCGTCTTTCCAACTGCATCTTCCTGGTCAATCGCTGCAGAACGTCCATTTCTGTGTCCGTGACGTTCAGTTCCAACTCCGCCTGTTTGATGGTGGACTCGGCGGCTTTGACCTGGAGCTCATTGGCAAACCCACGGACAAACAACGACTCGATCTCTGCCAGCATCGCCTTCGCGTGACGGATGTTGCGTTCGTCGGCCGACAGTTTCATCCGTAGTCTCGTCATCTGCGAACGGTACTCGCCGTTGAGGTACCCGTCGGTGGCCACCTGCGCAATCGCGACGTCCGTCTTGGTTCTTGCCAGGGCGGCCTTCGCGATATTCGTATCCGTCTTTCCCAGGCTGACAGTCTCTTCGATGTTCTTGGTGTCCAGCTTGACCAGTTCGTCTCCCGCCTGAACCGTGGCGCCGTTCGAGACCACCCAGGTGACGGTGCTGCGGCCGCCGCGGCCACCATATCCACCCCGGATTTCGCACTTGATCTCCGTGTTCCTGGAACTCTCCACGGTCCCGGTTTCGGTGACGGTGACCAACAGTTCGCCACGTGTGACCGTATGGGTCGCGTCAGAATCGCCGACCGCAGCCGACGACGTGTCCTGGAGCATCACCGGGGCGACGGTGCCCGCAATGGCAACCAGGCCGATCGCCAGCAGAGCCCAGGTCCACCGCGACACGGAGCGAGTCGTATCGCGAGACTCGGAACCGCCGCCGCCTGATCCGCTCACCGGCTGGTCCGGCACCACCGGTCGGCTCCCCTCACCCTGTGTCACCTCGATCGACATCGCTCCAGTCTCCTCGACTCGGCGTTCCAGTTCAACCAGTCAGTATTCGGGAATTGATCCCCGCTGTGGGCAATTGACCGACACGAAAACCTCACCGGATGCCATGTCGAGAGACCAGCCCGGGTTGACAGGCTCTGAGAGATGGGGCTGACGCCACGGTCAGGAACCCCTGAAGAACATCTCGGACCGTGTCCGCAGCGGTCTCCATGTTCTTTGGCATCGGCGATGCCGTTCCGCCGAGGGTCCTGGCAGACCCGCCTTCTCTGCGTCCGTTATAAAATTCCCCCAACAGGTCGAACCGGCACAATCGTCAAAGTCGGCACAATTGAAATGACGATAAATGATGAGGCGGGATGTCTCGCGGATATGCGACGTTGCATGCAAAGTCTGCTGGATTTTCTGAGAAATACGGGGAATCAGTACGAGATCTCGAAACAGCATGTCCAACCGGTCAGAAAACGGCGGATCCATGGCAATGGGCTGTCACACAGGTTCCCACCTCCACTGGATCACTCTGCTGGCAATCGCCAGTTACGTGTCGTTGGGCAACACCGGCTGCTCGCGGACCCAGTACCGCATTCAGGCCGACGAAGACGCCTACAACGTGATCTCCGAGCGAAACACGGATCCGCGTTGGCGGGCGGCCGACTACGACATCGACATGGATCCCCGCAGCCGGTTCTTCGACCCCCACGATCCGGACCGTTCGCCAATGCCCCTGGACGATCCCACCTCGCAGCAGTACATGCGCGAGGTGAACGGAATGGCCGGATGGGAGCATTGGAACGACAACGGTCAGCGTCCGGATCTGGAGAACCCGATCTGGAAGAAGACTCTCGGTGAATACGCCGAGTTGACCGAATCCGGCGAGCTGATTCTCGACATCGATTCGTCGGTCCAACTGGCGTATGTGCATTCCCCGACACACCAGGATCAGCTCGAAACACTCTATCTCTCGGCACTGGACGTCACCGCCGAACGTTTCCGGCTCGACACCCAGTACTACGGAGGATTCAGCACGGCGTTCTCTCACAACGGATCGCTGAATCCCGCGAGTCTGTCGTACGACTCGGTATCGGGAAAGTACGTCGTGAGCGGACCGTCCGAGGGCGTTGAGAGCAACCGGCTGACGGTGGGCAGTTCGTCGGCCAACCCCACTCTGCGGGTCGAGCGGAGCCTGGCGACGGCTGGACAATTGCTCGCCGGGTTCGCCAACTCGTTTGTCTTCGAGTTCTCCGGCGGTGATGCCACTCTCTCCTCGTCGCTGGCCAATTTCGTCTTCGTCCAGCCATTGCTTCGTGGAGCAGGTCGCGACATCGCCCTGGAGGAACTCACCCGCGACGAGCGGGCCCTGTTGGGTAACCTGCGTGCCTACGGCCAATTTCGACAGGGGTTCTACACTCAGGTGGCGATCGGAGAAAGCGGGGTCAGCGGACCCCAGCGAGGTGGACAAAGCACATTCATCCAGGTCGCATCCGGAGCAGGTGGAATCGGTGGTTACATCGGACTGCTGCAGGATCTGCAGCAACTGCGCAACTCCCAGGACAATCTCG
>CAVOEV010000279.1:0-5918 GCA_963694825.1 Planctomycetota bacterium | reverse complement strand
CCGAGTGGCGAAACTGGCAGACGCACGGGACTTAAAATCCCGTATCCCGTAAGGGGTGTGTGGGTTCGAATCCCACCTCGGCCACTGTTGCTACCCTTCGCATTACGACAGACCGAAGACTACACCTTCAGAAAGATCTTCTTGCGGTAGCATAACCACAACATCAGCCACTTGATCAACAACACCGCAACAGCAAATAACAGCGGAGTAAATGAACCGGCCAGCGTTGACACTCCGGCAAACAGACCGCGAGTCGTGAACGCGAAGTCCATGAACCTCGGAGCCATGTAGATGAGAATCGAATTGGCACCGATCACAACAAACACAATCGTACCCCAGCGAAACCGCCAGACGTCAATCACCAGATAAAACAGACTCAGCAGAAGCAAACTCAACCCGGCACAGTGCAGCGCGAACGAACTGGACCACAGGTTCTTGTTGAACGGGAAATCCTTGCTCCAGAGCCACGCGATTCCCAAGCAGGCAGCCCCGCCAGCCATCATTGTCAGGGTCTTTCGATAGCCGCCCAGATCGCTGCGTTTCAGCAACTGACCGGTGATCACACCAAGCAACGCCGTGGCAATCGCCGGAATCGTCGCGAACAAACCCTCGGGGTCGCGGTCGCCGCGATACAACGAACCCGGCAACAGCTGCCGATCGATGTAATCGGTCAAAGTGTGACCCGGTGACAGATCCCACGCTCCGAAGTCCGGTACCGGGATCCAACGCAATGCCGCCCAGTAACCCAGCAACAGACCGGCAATCCACAGAACCCGACCACGCAAACGAGTGTTCATGGCGATCAATGCCGCAAACATGTACGCCAGGCCAATCCGACCCAGCACGCTCGGACAACGCAGGTTCGACCATGCACTCGAATCCGACCAGTCCATCGTCAACAGACCGTTGTAAATCATCCCCAATAGAACCAGCACAAGACCCCGATACACAATATGACGCGAGATCTTACCCCGGCCGTCACCCTTGGCCTGCCGGTTGTCGATCGAGAAGGGAGTCGAAACGCCAGCGATGAACAGGAATAACGGAAAGACCAGATCCCACGGCTCGAAGCCGTGCCACTCGGGATGCTCCATCCGCTCAAGACACCATGAAAACCCCTGCCACGAGGTGAGTGCCGCCAAAGCCGAAACGACGCCCTTGCCGCCCATGATCCAGAACATGTCAAATCCCCGGAGCGTATCCAGGCTGACCAACCGCTCAGTCGAATCCACTCTCATCGCCAAACCTCTTGGTTGGGGATTGGGGGGCAACACTTGACGCCTTCTTGCCCCATGTCTCGCCGCAGCACACCAGTGTGTCAAGAGTTGCCCCTCCGGCCCACCCTCCGGCCACTGCGTGGTTACACCTTGGCCAAACCGACCGACAACCTTGTTTGGTGGTAACCGATCGATTGAGTGTTCCGGCGAGAGGAACGTGTCGGGGCTTGGACGATCAGCCAGAGTGTCACCGCAAAGCAGATCAGGACCAGGCCCATCAACGTGATTCCGACCACGCCGGTCAGCGAACCCGACCAGGCTCCAAACTTGACTCCCAATCGCAACACGTTGACGCTGCCGTTGATGAACGCGTGGCAGAGTACACCCGGCCAGATCGATCCGGTTCGCCAAGCCAGCACGCCAAGGAACAGACCGGCGACAAAGGCCAAGGCCATGCCGTGCGGAGTGATGTGGAACAAGGCGAAGAATGCCGAGGACACAACGATCGCGAAGCCCGGCTTCCACCTCTCGAGCAACCGAGTCTGCAGGTAGCCTCGAAACAACAACTCCTCCATGAATCCCGGTGCCAAAGAAATGAACAGCACAAAAGGAATCGCCAAACCGAGCGTCATGTTCTCGTAGAGATTCGCAACCATCGAATCGCCCACCGGAAGGACCTCGGCCACCAAACCGGCCGCCACGAACCCCAGCGATGCAGGAACCAACGAACCAATCATCACTACGACATATCCCCATGTTGGCAACTTGGCACTGACCAGGCCCAATCGCTTTCGAAACGGATGACGCGAGAACATCGCAGGAAACACAGCCCCCATTCCAATGAGCAACTGAGTTACCAATCCCAGGCCGATGAATCCCGCCGGATGACCGATCCACTCCTGCAAACGTGACGGAAGATCCTGCGACGCGACGCCCGAAGCCGCCAAACCCAGCGCCAACAGAATTATCAAGCCGATCTGAGTCACCAGGATCACGCCAATCGTCAACGCCAATGTCAGAAAGACCGTCCACACTCGCGGAACGACGCGAACTCGCTCCGCATGCGACAGTGGAAGCGACGTCGCCCGATTCATTGGCCCGGGCCGACCCACCTCAACTCGACTCACAACAACCGGTCGAGCAGATCGCTCGTACGCCACAAGCTCCGCAAGCACGTCGTCGAATCCGTACAACTCAACTGCCGGTTCTACGACCGATTCCAGATCGGTGACGAGAAAGGGAAGGCAGACGGTCGAGTCGCTGGCGGTGGTGAACATGGTTCGATGATTTCCCAATACGGTTTTTCTGGTGGTTACCATTGCGGTTCAATCTGAGATCGCAAGAACTGCCCAAAATCCGGCAGGAATAATTGAACAAACTTGGGCGAATCACAGAACCTCACCAACCTGATAGACTCCCAGACCATCGAACCCTCTCGTCGCACCAGCCCCTCACTGCCCGATGCCCGAATTCTCAATCGAATCGATCGACTTCGATTCTCCATGGGTCCTGCTGGCCATCGTCGTGGCGACGGTCGTCCACGACGACCTGACCTGCCTGGTGGTCGGATCGGCGGTTGCCGCCGGTGAAGCGGCACCGGTGCCGGTGGCCTGCGCCTGTTTGGCCGGTACCTGGACCGGTGACCTCGCCTGGTTCCTCTCGGCTCACTTCGTCGGACCCAGGCTCTTGGCGATCTGGCCCTTTCGACTGGTCGTCTCCGAAGCCGACCTGGAATCCGGTCGTGCTCGATTCGCTCGCATGGGCGGACGGGCCCTGTTCGCCAGCCGGTTCCTGCCCGTTCTCCGTACCCCCCTACAGGTGGCCTCCGGACTGCTCACTCAACGAGTCCTGCCTGGTTGTGCCCTGTTGATGCTCGCCGGGATGATCTACGTCTCACTGTTCATCGGAGCCGCAGCAACCGTCGGACGACTCGACACCGTCCGGAACTTCTACCAACAGTACGGAACCGTGGCCCTGGTCACCGTGCCAATCGTCATCTGGGGATCGATGGCCGTCCTTCGGTTGGTCCTCAAACCCCAGTCGCCCGAACACCCTCAAGACGAACATGCGGGCTAGGGAGCACGTCGCAACAACACCAGGTGCCACCACAACCGAGCCAGATCCACAGCAGCGCCGACCACGTTGACCAGACTGGCACCTCGCGGATCGCCTGCCCGGCGACGCTCCGGCTCCACGTCCACCTTCCCCACCCTGTGACCGCGACGAGCCGCACGGATCATCCGCTCCGCCTCGATGAACACGCCTCGAGATACCGGCGAAATCTCCTCGATCAACACCCGCCGACGACACTTCGTGCTGCCCGGATCAAATAGCTCGACACCGAACAATAACCGCGGCAACAGGCGGTACAGCCACGAGACAACTCGACGGTAAAACGTGTATCGCTTGAACGTGCGGTTGCAAACCACAATGTCGAATTCACCCAACAACGGCACGATCTGGTGCAACGCTTCGGGAGGATACTCGCCGTCGGCCGGGATGTCGAACACCCACTCGCGAGTCGCCGCACGATTCAGATCCTCGAACGTTACGGCAATTCCCCGGTTCTGATCGTGAGTCAACACGCGAACCACGTCAGGGTCCTCGGCCGCCAACCTCGCAGCAATCTGACCCGTCTCGTCCGTACTCGCGTCGTCCAGAATCACAACCTCGAAGTCGTCACTGCACTCGGCCAACACCTCGCGACATCGACGGTATACCGACTCGAGCGTCGCCGACTCGTTGTAGGCAGCAATCACCAGAGAAATCGATGGACAGGGCATGACTGGGTTGGTGTGGGAGGAAGGACGGGGGCGAGGTGTCAGGCGGAGCCTGGCCTACAACAGGATGGTGAGAACCCGGTCGATCTGGTCGTCGCTCAGGCCGGGGTAAATCGGCAGCGATAGGATCTCGGCCGCCAGGCGGTTGGCGACCGGGAACTGGTCGGTGGCATAGCCCAGCCCGGAAAGACTCGGCTGCCGATGCAACGGGACCGGGTAGTGGATCGCCGCCCCCACACCCGCGTCGTGCAAACGACTCAACACCGCGTCCCGTTCCGGACTGCGAACGACGAACAAATGGTACACATGCTCGCCACCGGAAACGTCCTCGAGACACTTGACCGACACGACCGAATCAGCCGATCCGAGACCGGCACGATACCGAGCCGCGATCTGGCGGCGCTGGTCGTTCCATCGGTCCAGGCTGCCCAACTTCACGTTAAGCACCGCGGCCTGGATGCCGTCCATCCTGTGAGTCCCACCCAGCACCTCGTGACTGTACTTCTCGCGACTGCCATGATCGCGAATCATCCTCAACCGCTCGGCCAGCGCTTCGTCGTCGGTCGTCACAGCCCCGGCATCGCCCATCGCGGCCAGGTTCTTACTGGGGTAAAAGCTGAAAGCGGCCGCATCGCCCAGGCTGCCCACCTGCCGCCCGTCGACGCGAGCACCGTGAGCCTGACAGGCGTCCTCGATCAGCAACAACCCCTCACTGGCCGCCAGCGCCTGCAGCCCCGACATTTCGACCGGCTGGCCATACAGGTGCACGGGCAGGATCGCCGACGTCAACCGTGTCACCGCAGCAGCGACCGCCTCGAGATCGATCAGACCGGTCGACTCGACACAGTCGACAAACACCGGAGTCGCCCCCGCCAAGATCACCGCCTCGGCGTCGGCCACAAACGAGTTGACCGGAACAATCACCTCCTGGCCATCACCAATCCCCGCCGCACGCAGAATCAACTCCAACGCCGCTGTCCCCGACGACACGCCCACACAGTGACGCGTCCCGCAAAACTCGGCAAATCGACTCTCGAATGCCTCAACCTCCGGACCCCCCGCAAACGCGCTGGTCGCGATCACACGGCGGATCGCGCCAAAGATCTCGGTCTCCAACTCACCGTGCACCTTCGACAGATCGACCAACGGAACCCGCATCACCTCACGACCCCAACGACACGAATTGGCCACCGGATGCCATCGACCGGTCGGCCGCTTCCAACCACTCGACCACCGCTAATCCCTCGGCACCTCCGGTCAATGGCTCCGCACCGGTCTGGATACACTCGAGAAAATGAGCGACCTCGACCTGCAACGCTTCGCTGCGATCGAGAGTCGGAATGTGCACGTCGCCCGCACGGTAAATCGGCTTCAACGCCGTCACTTCCTCGCCCGACATGTCCAACGCCACTCCCTTGTCGTACACGCGAACCTTCTCGCTGGGCTCGACATCGTCGTACACCACCATCCGGCGGCTGCCACCAATCAACGTACGGCGGACCTTGACCGGTGAAAGCCAGCTGACGCGGATCTGAGCGTGCAGACCACTGGCGTAGTGCAGATTTAGACTCGCCATCTCGTCCCGCTCACTCCCCACGTGACGGTACCCCACCGCCTGCAGACTCTCCGGACGCTCGTCAAAGAAAAACCGCAGGATCGAAAGATCATGAGGAGCCAGGTCCCAGACAACGTTGATGTCCTGCTGCAACAACCCCAGGCTGATCCGCTCGGAATCGAAGTAGTACGGAGTCCCCATCTCGCCGGAATCGAGCAGTTCGCGGATCTTGCGGACCGCACCGGTGTAGAGAAACGTGTGGTCGACCATCAGAACCACACCGGCAGTTTCGGCCAATTCGATCAACCGACGCGCCTCATCGGCCGTCGACGTCATCGGCTTCTCGATCAGGACATGACGACCACT
>CAVOEV010000278.1:0-5934 GCA_963694825.1 Planctomycetota bacterium | reverse complement strand
CGCCGATCGCAACCAGGCTGAAAGGTGCCCAGTCGGGTGGAGTGATCTGGTGGTGGCCCGACTCGTCGGCCGAGATCAACCCGTAGTAGTCGTTCTCGAGTTCCCCGTCGCCCCTGAGCACCACTCGTTCGACCTGGAACAGACTGGCACCCACGAGTACCACGAATACGCCGGCGGCCAGGAAAACGGATCGGAGCATGGCTTCGAAACTCGATAAACGACCAAGGCCTGTTTCGCAATCACTCCTTCCGTTAATCGACCACCAATGTCCTCGAGCTTGATCTCGACTCCTCGACAAGTGGACAGCGATCACGAATCACACCAACGACTCGGGTTTGTCACCGACAGCTGGATACGCCATGCTGGAATCTGATCCGGAGGTTCTCGGAACTGCCGGAAGCGTTTTATTCACCTGAAAGACCACCTGGGAGCGACACCAATGGGAGCCGAACACACTGCACTCGAACTGGGACTGACCTTCCCCGATCAGGAACCCGGCTACCTCAACCTCTGCGCCCGAACCGGAAACCTGCTATTCACATCCGGCCACACCAGCGACATGAAGGGCAAACTCGGAGCCGACCTCTCGGTCGAACAGGGCGTCGAAGCCGCTCGTGACTGTGCCGTCAAGGTGCTCCAAAGCGTGCACCGCGAAATGGGAACCCTCGATGGCCTGCGAGTCATCAAGCTGCTCGGCTGCGTCAATTCGACTCAGGACTTCACCGATCACCACTTGGTGATCAACGGAGCGTCGGACCTGCTGCACCAGATCTTTGGCAAGGACGGTGACGGATACCACGCCCGCAGCGCTCTCGGATTCGCCTCACTGCCAACCGGACCGGCCGTCGAAGTCGAGGCCGTGTTCGAAATTTCAGGCGATTGACCCGACTCGGGGCACCCTGATGACCGCGCTGATTGGCACACCGCAGCACGACCAGAAAAACGACCCGTCCCGGACGCTTCGGCCACCCCCGAGCGTGGCGGCGATGCTCGCCGGGTCGTTCGTCGCTCTGCTAGTAACCGACGCTGCACCTGCCATCGAACTCGATTCGTGGCTCGCACTCGCCGCATGGGCCGTCTCGGGTAGCAGTGGCTTCGCAGGGACCCCCGTCGTGCTCGGACTCGGTATCGCCTGGCTGGCCTCCTGCGAATCGTTCCGCGGCAAACGACTCGTGATCAGCACCCTGGTGCTCACAGTCCTGCTCGTCGTCCTGGGTGCCGCCTCCTTCGCCAATCAACGACTGCTCAAACCGGCCGTCGCTGCAACACGTCCGCATATCCGCGAATTGGCTCGACTGGGAATCATCCCGCCAGCCAACGACTACGACGCCATTGGCGACCAGAAACACCGCACCAAGGACCTCAGACACCTGTTCCAAACCCAACCCGCCGCCGCACTGCTGCCGAAACTCCATCCACTGATCCGAGAACACTGGGTGACCAAAACCAACCACTCGTTTCCATCCGGACACACCCTCGCCGCCTTCCTGCTCGCGACCACCTTCACACTGCTCGGCTCGCATCTCGAACCACGACTCCAACAACTCGCCCGTACCTTCCTGCCTTGGGCCGTGCTCGTCGGATGGTCAAGAACTCTGCTCCGAGTCCACTCGACCGCCGATGTTGCGGTCGGTGCACTCCTGGGCATCGCCCTGGGATGCCTCGCAGCATGGATCATCGCCAAGACCATCACTTGGCATACAACCAAAACTCAGACATTGAACCAACAACAACACCAGACTACGATTTGAACAACTGCGGACGCGGAGACTCTTGCCACATACGCTCGACCAACACGGCTCATGACCTCTCCCATCCCTCTCCGCTCCATGCTCGTCGCCGCAACACTCTGCGCCGTCGCTGGACTCGCAAGCGCATTCGAACAACCCACCACCGCACCCAACCCGACGCCATCCAAACTCGATAGCTTCGACCTGCTCGTCTTCGCTCCCAATCACCCGGTCATCGTCCGCTTCCAGGTCCGTATCGGCACAAGCAACATCACCGCCTACCGACGCCGATACACCGATCAACTGTTTCGTACGCTCGACTCGAAGCGAGACGGACGGTTGAGTCGTTCGGAAGTGACCCGAGTCGAACGACTCGGAGAAATCGCCTCGCGGTTCAGAACACTCACACTGACTTGGAAAGACTTCGACACCGAACCCGCCGACAATCATCTCTCGCCCGATGAATTCTCTCGTGTCGTCCAAGGCGCACTCGGAACACCCTTTGAAGTCCGCTTCCAGTCTCGCTCCGCCACCCGGTCGGCCGAACTCTTCACCCGACTCGACCACGACTCCGATGGGCTACTCACCGCCAGCGAAGTCAGCAACGGCGCACAACAACTCAGACGACTCGACCTCGACGATGACCACACCTTCAGCCTCAATGAACTCGACCCACTCCAGTACGAATCCACTCGACCCGAATCCAGACCTTTCGTCGCACTCGCCAACACCAACCACCGACTGCTCGCCGACCGACTGATCGCTCGCTACACCGCAGCAAACACCGCAGCAAACACCGCAGCAAACACCGCAGCAAACCCCCAAACCATCGCCACCTCAAGAATCGGACTGGCACCGGCACAGTCCGCCAAGCTGGATCTTGACGGCGACGGCCGATTGAACCGATCGGAATTGACTGCCTATCTCGCCCACCCGACGCCTCACGAAACGATCAACGCCTCGCTGCCGGACCCTCGCACCAACAGGACCCGGCTCGAAGTAATTGGTGGCCCATCGAGCCGGGGCCTGGCAAGATTGTCTCGGTCGTGGGGCGGACCGACGGTCCAGCTGCGAGCCAAGAACGCTCGCTCGGACCGACTGCTCACCACCAAGTTCTATCGACTCAGGTTCTTCGTCGCCGACGTCAACAAGAACCGGTACATCGAGCCCACCGAGTTTCCTCAGTTGATGCTCACCGTGGCTTCCTTCGCCATGGTCGACGCCGACAACGATGGCAAGGTGACGCGGGACGAGTTGACCGAGTTCATCAAGGACCAGACGGCTGTCCAGCAAAGTCGACTGCTGCTCAATGTCACTCACAAAAGCCGATCACTGTTCCAACTGCTCGACGGCAACGGCGACCGCCGACTGGCACCGCGTGATTTCCGCGACGGCTACGAGCGACTGAAGCCACTCGACACCGACCGCAATGGCCGCATCTCACGCACCGAACTCTCCGGCGAATACGTCCTCACGCTCGAAGTGGCTCGAGCAGCACTCTTCAGTGCCGACGCCATGGCCATGCCCGCCCCCCAAGTCCCCAGCACCACGCCCTCGACCGAAAATCGGACAGGTCCCACCTGGTTTCAACGTATGGATCGAAACGGCGACGGAGATGTCTCGGACCGAGAATTCCTCGGGGGGCTCGCTCTCTTCAAACGACTCGACCGCAACGGTGATGGCCTGCTTTCCGTTCTTGAGGTGAAGGAACTTGAGCCAACCCAGTGACTCAGGCTAAACTGCCTTCAGGCGGCAACCGGCGTGGCATGACACCCTCATTTCTCGAGACTCACGGCATGACGACTCCTCTCGGACCCGATCGAGTCCTCGCACAGGTCACATCACGACTGAGATGGGCAGGCTTCGGACGTCGATTCCGAAGCCTCGTCCTGAGCACTTCCCTCGCCACCGCCGCCGCCGTACTGGCCATCCGACTGACCGGGCTGGTCAAACTGCCCTTGGATACGCTCGTCACCTCGATCGGCGACCGCCTGAACATCACGACCAGCGGACTGTCCGACTACAGCGGACTGGGCATCCTGGCGGCAACCCTGGTCCTGTCCGTTCTGCTCGTCTCGCTAATAGTCGCTACCATCTGGCACGATCGACCCTCCACCTCCGACGCCGCTCGAGTCGTCGATCGGCACCAGGGCACCAATGACCTGTTCCTGACTCTGACACTGCTCGAAGGATCCGCCGGTGCCTACCAGCCCCTGGTCGCGCGCAACGCCGCCAGCCAGGCCGCACAAGTCCAGCCGGCTCGCATCGTCCCGCTGGCCGTCTCCAACGGGTCACTAAGACCCGCCATCAGCCTTGCCGTCGTTGTACTCCTCGTACTCGGACTCCCTCAGTTCGACCCCTTCGGACAGGTCGCTCGGGCCGACGACATCAAACAACAAAAACATGTTCTCGAAAAAGAAGCCCGAAAGACCAGGGCCCGTGCCGAACAACTGGCCACCGACGACTCGGTCGACTCGCCCGAAGTCAACCAGGCGATCGATCAACTCAAGGCCGCTCTCAGGAAAATGAAAGCCTCCGAACCAGAAGCCAACCGCCGCAAGATCGACCAGCAACGAAAACAACTCGGCCAACTCCATAAGATGCTCGACGCCCACAAGCTCAAGCAAACTCTCAATCGAAACGACAGCGGGCAGAAATTTGGCCAACTCGAATCGCCCAAGATCGACAAGTGGACCAAGGAACTGCAGGAAGGTTCGACCGACGACCTCAAGAAGGAACTCGAATCGATCAAGAAGGACCTCCAGGAACTCGCCAACCTCGCCGGTGAAACCAGCCCGGAAGCCGAAAAGAAGCGAGCGGAACTGGCTCAGAAATTGCAAAAGAAACTTCGAGACATCCAGTCGTTCGCCTCAAAGAAACTCGACGAAAAACACCCGCTCGCAGCAGCCCTCAAACGAGCCAAACAACAAATGAAGGCCATGCAGTCCGGCGATAAGGAACTTGCCGAACAAGCCCAGAAACACCTCGCCGAAACCATGGAACTCGCCAAGCAGGAACTGCAAGAATTGGCGCAGACCGCACGCGATCTTCAGGAACTCGAAAAAGCACTCGAAACCGCTCGCATGGCACAAAAAGTCAACGAGCAGGGTGAAGCCGACGGCGAACAACTCGAAAGCGCCGAATCGCTCGACGACTACCGCGAGTTCTACCAACAACTGATGGAGCAGATGGGTGAACAACTCGCCGAAGGCGAAGGGACCGGCAACCGTGGGTTCGGTAAAGGGGGCGAAGTGCCCGAAGACAATTCGGCCAAGACCGGGTTCAAGACCGAAATCTCCAAGTCGGCTCTGACCGCCGGCAAAGTTCTGCTGTCGCTCAAGACCAAGGGCCAAAGCGATACCGGCGACGCCAGACAGAGCTACAGCAAAAATGTCCGGGCGATCAAACAGGGTGTCAGCGAGGCGATCGACAAGGAAGAAATCCCCAAGGGATACATCGACGGCATCAAGAAGTACTTCCAGGCACTCGACGCAACCGCTTTGCCCCAATCCTCAGCCACCCCCCCAGCCAACTCGGACGATGCCCCCAAGAAGTAGCCGCCCGGGCCGCTCCGGTGCATCCCGACCACGCGACGTCCTCGTCGGGGTCTTGACACTGCTGCCGTGGCTGGTTTCAGGTGCCGCCTGCACCCAGTCCACTTCGTCCGACAGCCCCTCGATCGCCGGATCGACTGTCACCGACAGCCCTGACACCCAGCCGCCACTGGTCGTCTACTGTGCTCACGACCAGGTCTTCTCGGCCCCAATCCTCGAACGATTCACCCGGGAAACCGGCATTGAACTCGAAGTCCGCCACGACACCGAGGCAACCAAGTCGTTGGGTTTGGTCAACCGGCTGATCCGCGAACAGTCCGCTCCTCGGTGCGACGTGTTCTGGAACAACCAGGTCCTGACCACGACCGACCTGTTGGCCGACGACCTGCTCGCCCGATACCGCGGCAGCGGCTGGAGGCGGATCCCCGCCGCCTACAAGGACCCCGCCGGTCGCTGGTGCGGCTTCGCGGCTCGGCTCCGAGTCTGGATCGTCAACACCCGGGCCATGCCCGCCACAATCGAATCCGTCCAAGCCGCCTCCAACGCCACTGATCTCTCACGAATGGCCGTCGCCCGCCCCCTGTTCGGCACCACGCTGACTCACTATTGCCTGCTCTGGCACGCCGATTCCGGCAGCACACTCAAGGCCT
>CAVOEV010000277.1:0-5975 GCA_963694825.1 Planctomycetota bacterium | reverse complement strand
ACACCCTCCGTCCATCGCCACCGTGCCGGAAATCAACAACCTGACCAGGCACCGCGGAACCATTCGAACCGTCTGAATTCACCTCGAATCCTATCAAACAATCTGCCATCACTTTCCGCCGTGACCAGGACCATCTTCGCCAGCGACATTGCTCAATTCCGCTCGAGCCGTTCACGCAGCGCCGTGTAGTACCGGAAACCGTCTTCGAAGAACGCCTGGAACTTGTCCGGTGTCACGATTCCTCGTGGACGGTAGACGATGAAACTCCCCGAACGGGTCTCGAACGAGCATCCCGGACGCTCAGCGAAGAAGTCGAGCAAACCGGTGTCGAAGAAGTCCCGAGTTGCCTCGGCCATGTCCGACTGCAACACGAACTGCTGCGAAAACTGCAGGTGATCTTCAAAGTCGATGTCCTGCAATCCCAGCATCTGGCCAACACGATCGAACATCCGTTCGGGTCTCATGCGGAACTCGGGCAGTTTCAACAAATCCGATTTCATCGCCACGACCGTCTGCCGATGCACACGGCGGTTCTTGCCGTAACCGGTGATGAAGCGGTAGTCACAAATCCACAACCGCAACTCGTCAGTGCCACCGGCACAGATGTTGGTCAACTGCCCCTTGCGTCCCTTGTTCAGCAGTGGAAATCCAGCCAGTTGCAGTTGCAGTTCCTCGTTTCCATCCGGGTGAAATTCGAGACTCAACTCGGAGGCAAGACCCGACAACGTCTCGGTCCGCTTCTTCGCATTCGCACGGCGGCGCAGAAAGATGATCAGGATGATGACCGGGATCACGCTCCAGAACCCACAGCAGCACAGCGAGCCACCCAAGTCGCCCAACTTGACGTCCTCATCCAGGTCGGGCATGCCGTCATCCGGATCACCCTTTTCGGGCTGATTGACCGGCACATCCACCGCCTTGGGTTCTTCCCCGCCAGGAGGACCATCCGTGGCAGTCACCGGAGCAACATCGCCATCGCCAGCCGGCTCGGGAGCGTCCTGCGCCCACAACAGGGAGGGAACAACCAGCAGTATCAGCCAACTCAGCCGTTTCACCGTTTTTCTCCATCACGTACACAGATCGCGGTTCACTTTGAACCCGCGCGAAACTTCTTCTGCCACTCGGCCGGCATCACGCTGACGTCCGAGTCATCCCGGTAACGAACCCGTAGATTCTCCAGTCCCCGCTTCAATTCGGAAACCGTATCGGCGTGCTTCGGGTTGCCGTAGAGATTCTTCAACTCGTCGGGATCCTTTTTCAGGTCGTACAGTTCCCACTCGTCGAACTGGTAGAAGCGAATCAGCTTGTAGCGCGAGGTGCGGATCCCATAGTGCTTGGCCACCATGTGAACACTGGGAAACTCAAAGTAGTGGTAGTACAACGCGTCGCGCCACTTGGGTGAGTGCCCCTTGAGCAACGGCACCAGCGACCGCCCCTGCATGTCGTCGGGCACCTTCACGCCGGCGACCTCCAGGAACGTCTCGGCGTAGTCGAGGTTCTGGACCAGGTCGGTGTTGACCGAGCCCGGCTTCGTAACGCCCGGCCAGCGAACGATCAACGGCATCTTCATCGACTCGTCATACATCCAACGCTTGTCGTACCAACCGTGGTCTCCGAGATAGAATCCCTGGTCGGAGGAGTAAATCACGATCGTGTTCTTATCGAGTCCCGATGACTCCAGGTACTCCATCAGCTGGCCAACACTCTCGTCGACCCCCTTGATACATCTCAGGTAGTTTCGGATGTATCGCTGGTACTTCCAGCGGACGAACTTCTTTCCCTTCAGCCCGTCACGCACCAGCTTCGCATTCTGGTCGGCGAATCCGGCCTTCCACCCGGCCAGTTGTTTCGGCGTCATCTTCGCCAGGTTCCGGAAACCCGACTTGTCGACCGACTTGCCCTTGTCGGGATCCCAACCGTTGACCGGCGGTCCAAACAGGTCGTAGACGATGTTCAGGTGTCCGTCGACTTCCATCTCCTGGTGTCGCGCCGGGCTGGCATTATCTTTCCAGCGGTCGAACAGCGTGGGCGGTTCGGGAATCTTGATGTCGTTGTAGAGCGAAAGGTGCCGCTGAGCTGGCATCCAGGTGCGATGCGGCGCCTTGTGCTGACACATCAGCATGAAGGGCTTGTCCGAATCACGTCGGCTCTTGAGCCACTCCAGGGCCATTCCGGTGACGATGTCGGTGCAGTGACCATCGACTCGTTTCCGACCCTCGGCCGTCTTGAAGTCGGGGTTGTAGTACTGTCCTTGCCCGGGCAGGATCTGCCAGTGGTCAAATCCCTGCGGGTCCGACGAGAGATGCCACTTGCCGATCATCGCGGTCTGGTAACCGGCCCGCTGCAGCAGCTTGGGGAACGTCTGCTGCGAACCGTTGAACCTGTTGCTGTTCCGCATGAAGCCGTTCAGGTGGCTGTGCTTACCGGTCAGGATCACCGCCCGGCTGGGGCCACAGATCGAGTTGGTACAGAAGCTGTTTTGAAACAGCATTCCCTGCCGGGCCAACCGGTCGATATTGGGTGTCGGGTTGACTGACTTCAGCCACCCGCCGTAGGCCCCGATGGCATGGGGCGCGTGGTCGTCGCTGAAGATGAACAACACGTTGGGCCGTTCGGCCGACAGCACCGGCCCGACCAGGGTGGCCAGAAGCAACAGGGCCTGCAACAGGCAATGACGGATCAACATGTACAAAGAACTCCCAAAAGAATCACACGCGTTGAGCAAGAGACCAGGACGACCGGTAAACCGTCTGCTACTCCCACTCGTCGATCGGCGTACTGGCACCGGGCCCCACAACTGCTGAGAACTGACCCGTTCGGTACGAAACTCGATCTCGCTGCCGTAATCAGCACTCATTTCAACACCTCTCGTGCTCCAGTTGCCCCACCCGGACGGCCGCTTCGGATCGATTTCACCCTCGCCATTCTAACAGGCGACCGCGCAGTACCGTGTGCGAATCGGTCACCTCCCGGGCGATCTCGACCCACGTCCCAGCAACCCGGCAATCGCCGTCAACAGCAATTCCTGGCTGGGCCCCGCCAGCGCCCAAGTCTGCTCGTACCCCCCCCGATCGGTGAAGATCCGGTCACCGCCAATGTAACTCATGCCGCAGTCCCCGAATCCGGCAACAGCAACAAATGACCCGGGAGCCATCTCCTGAGCCGCCAACTGGTATTCGACAAACGGTTCGCCCGGCAGATGGACAACCTGAACAGGTCCGATTGCCAGTCGGTACAGCAGCACCCGATCCCCGTCCTGGACCCGTTGATTCCAGGCCAGGGTGATGGCCGCCTTGAGTTTCTGCGAGTTACCCGCCTTGGGGTCGGCCAACACGCTCCGGCAATACTCGCTGGAAAATGCCGGCTCCCGTCGGCTGCCGAACTTCACCGGCACGCTCTTCCAGTCGAAACCGTCGACCTTGTATCTCTTGACCGCTTTGATCGACCGCCGCATTCCCCGATCGAGTCGTTCGACCAGGCGATCTCGCGCGGCCGGGGTGCCGTCGTTGTACTTACCAAAGGCCACGTCTCCGCCGCACCCGGTGAAATAGATCTGGAACACCCCGGTCTCCTTCTGCAGCCGTTCACGGACGATCCCCGGCACATCGTAGGTCAACCGCCGGTCGCCGTAGAAACTCTGGGGGTGCGTCGCGTAGTAGTGCATTTGCACGACGGCCTGCGTGCCATCCAGCAGCGTGACTGTCTTCAGCCACGGGTCAATCCGACCCTCGGGCAGCGCTCGCAACGCCGCGTCACGGGTGCTGCTCATCCTGGCCGTGATCGACCCGTCCTTCTGCAACAGCCGCCGGCTGGAAGCCATCTTCTCGATCCTGGCCTGGCTGGTGCCCACGTGCGTGATCGGCCGCGACTTTGCCAGGGCGGCCCGTACGGCGGCGGCGATCCGATCAGCGACCGACTTCAGGTAGACCGCCGTGGCGATCCGACGCGGGCTGTTCACGCTCAGCATCAGCATCTGGGCATTGGGGTCCAGCGCCGGAGCGGTGTGCTGGTGCAGGCAATGCAGGCTGACGCGAGACGGAACTGTCCCGGCCGCCTCGGCAATCCGGGCCTGGAGCAGGGTAAACGCATCGTTATGGAACTCCATCCAGTCCATCGCGCACAGGACCACCGGCTTTCCCGAGCCACGAAGTACGATGCCCTTGGCCAGTAGCGGGTGTTCCCTGGTACGGGCTGCAGGTATGAACCCCAGTCCCACCGGTTGGTTCAACGGCGGTGAGACATCGGCGACAAAGAAAGAGACGACCGGTGAGTTCCTGGCCGCGACCAGGCTGAGGCCGTTGCCGGGAATCCCGTCACCGGCCCGGGCGGCGTTTGCCGGCCAGGGAGTCCATTCGGCGACGCCGGCAGTCACCAGGCCGATCAAGACAAGTGGCCGTGCCAATCGACACCAGGTCGCCACCAGAGAATCTCGTTGCATCAATCCACTCCCATCGCCGCCTGACGACCACTGGACAGGCCCTGATCCTGACGGATGATAGACAAGACCCCGGCCAAATGCTCATCCATGCCGGACACCCAGCCCACCTGCAGGCTCGATGTGACGATGGCCCCAGTCCGCCAGGAACCTCTGACCTTCGAACTCGTACCCAGGCTCCTGATCACCCTCATGACCATGTCGACACTCTCGCACACGGTCGCTGCCCAGTCGGATCCCGACATTTCGTCGGTTGCTCCGGACCTCGTCCTTCCCGGTCTTTCTCTTGGCTCGGCCGGTCCCGGCAAACGCGTCAAGGAGGTCCTGCCGGGCTACGAGAAGACCGATCTCTACCATGTCACCTGGCTGCCGACCGATTGGAAGGCGAGCGGACGTTACCCCGTCATCGTCGAACTGGCCGGCAATGGTCCCTACCGAAATGGCTTCGGAGACATCAGCACCGGGCGTCCCGAAGGCAGCAAGCTGGGGTACGGAATCTCGGGCGGCCGCGAGTTCATCTGGATCTGCCTGCCGTTTGTCGACGACTCCGGCAAGAAGATCACCACCCGCTGGTGGGGCCAGCGGCCCGGATACGACCCACGACCGACAATCCGCTATATCAAGCAGGCGGTGCCCGAGTTGTGCCGCCGTTACGGAGGGGATCCCCATCGAGTCGTGCTGGCGGGGTTTTCGCGAGGTGCCATCGCCTGCAATTACATCGGACTCTACGACGATGAAATCGCCAGGCTCTGGACTGCGATGATCCCCTACAGCCACTATGACGGTGTCTTCGAGAAATGGGGCTACCCCCTGGCGGATCGGCGTTCCGCTCTGAAGCGGCTCACACGACTCGGACCCCGACCCCAGTTCATCTGCCACGAGCAATCCGCCAGTGCATCCCGGAGTCTCCAGGCAACGCGGGAGTATCTCAGTGATACCGGCGCACGGGGACAGTTCACATTCCAGACCACCGGTTTCCGAAACCACAACGACGCCTGGACGCTGCGACCGTCGCCAGCTCGCAAGGCACTGCGTCAGTGGCTGCGTCGTATACTGAATCCCCCAACCGACAGGAACGAAACACGAAACACGAAACACTAGAGACCGACACCATGAGCACCGTCAAACAGGTGATGTCTCAACTCAAAAACCTCGGCAACGAACAGACGCGGCGGACTTTTCAGCGTCACGGCGCTCCCGATGACATGTTCGGCGTCAAGGTGGCCGACATGAAGACAATCGTCAAGCAGATCCGGGGCGAGCAGGACCTGGCCCTGGGACTTTACGACACCGGAAACGTCGACGCCCAGTACCTGGCAGGGTTGGTCGCCGACGGATCGCTGATGACCAGGAAACAGCTCGAATCCTGGTGCAAAACTGCCGGCTGGGAAATGGTCAGTGAGTACACGGTTCCCTGGGTCACCAGCGAGAGCCATCACGCGGGCGGCTTGGCGATGAAGTGGATCGGGTCGAAACAGGAATCGGTTGCCAGTTGTGGCTGGAACACCTACTCGACGATGGTCTCGGTCCACCCCGACGG